>JANNBH010000105.1:0-28746 GCA_031385245.1 Hyphomicrobiales bacterium
TCCGCTGCCGCCCGGCACAGTTCCAGACCTTCGCCCGATTCCTGGCCGTTGGATAAGGCTGGACCCGCTTCAGTTGGAGCGTCATGCTAAATCGCTGTTTGCTTCGATCAACGGCAAGGATGATGGTCTCTGGTCCTATATGGCTTACGGGCCATTTGCCTCAGAAGAGATTTTTACCACCTGGCTGCGTGAAAAACAAGCCGCACGCGACCCATGGTTTTATGCCTTTGTGAACCGTAGCTCAGGCGAAGCGCTAGGCATGGGGGCTTTTATGCGGGCTGATGCCACCAATGGCGCAATCGAGATTGGTAACATCTGGCTTTCCCCCGCTTTGCAGCGCACGCGCGAAGGCACCGAAGCGATTTATCTGATGATGCGCCATTGCTTTGATGATCTGGGAATGCGTCGCTTAGAATGGAAATGCGATGCGTTGAATGCGCCGTCGCGCCGCTCGGCTGATCGTTATGGCTTCACCTTCGAAGGCATCTTCCGCCAGCATTTTATTATTAAAGGCCGCAACCGTGATACGGCTTGGTTTTCAATGCTCGATAACGAATGGCCTAAGGTTCGCAAGGGTTTTGAGGCATGGCTGGCCGAGGATAATTTCGATACGCAAGGCCGCGAGATTGCCAAGTTGCAGCTGCGCTAAGGTGATGCTATTCAGCGCCAGTTCAAATAGGAATCTTCGATGTCTGTTGATGAAAAAACCGTGCGGCGCGTGGCTCACTTGGCCCGCATTAAAGTGGCCGATTCAGAATTGCCGCGCCTTGCTGGCGAGCTGAATGTAATTTTAAACTTCGTTGAGCAACTCAATGAAGTGAATGTTGACAACGTGATGCCGCTCACCTCCGTGGTTGAAGTGGATATGCGCCAGCGTGCTGATGTAGTGACCGATGGCGGCTATGCCAAGGCCGTGACGCAAAGTGCCGCCGCTTCCGAAGATGATTTCTTTATGGTTCCGAAAGTAGTCGAATGAGTTTAACAGCCCTCACCATTTCCCAAGCGCGCTCCATGTTGCAGGCCCGCGAGATTTCCGCTGTGGAACTGACCGAAGCTTATATCAGCGCGATCGAAAAAGCCAAAATCCTCAACGCCTATGTAGCCGAAACGCCAGACCAAGCCCGCGCTATGGCGAAAGTTTCGGACGCGAAATTGGCCAAGGGCGAGGGTGGCGCACTGGAAGGCATTCCGCTGGGCATTAAAGATTTATTCGCCACTAAGGGCGTTCACACTCAAGCTTGCAGTCATATTTTGGATGGCTTTAAGCCCTGCTATGAATCAACCGTAACCCAGAACTTGTGGGACGCGGGTGCTGTGATGCTGGGCAAACTGAACATGGATGAATTTGCCATGGGCTCCTCAAATGAGACCAGTTATTATGGCGGCGTTACAAACCCTTGGCGTCGGCACAATTCTAACAAGTCGCTGGTGCCGGGTGGTTCATCAGGTGGTTCAGCCACGGCTGTGGGGGCGCATATTTGTGCGGCAGCCACAGCAACAGACACGGGCGGTTCCATCCGACAGCCTGCGGCATTTACGGGCACCGTTGGCATTAAGCCAACATATGGTCGCGTGTCGCGCTGGGGCACAGTGGCGTTTGCTTCGTCGTTGGATCAAGCAGGGCCAATCACCCGTGATGTGCGTGATGCGGCGATTATGCTCAAAGCCATGGCTTCGGTCGATTTGAAAGACACAACGTCAATTGATCTTCCGATTCCAGATTATGAAAAAGCGATTGGTAAATCCATCAAGGGCTTGCGTATTGGCATTCCAAAAGAATACCGTGCCGATGGTTTAGCTCCCGAAATTAACGCGCTGTGGGAACGTGGTGCTGCTTGGTTAAAAGAACAGGGCGCTGAGATTGTGGAAATCTCGTTGCCGCACACTAAATATGCGCTGCCAGCTTATTATATCGTTGCCCCTGCCGAAGCTTCATCCAATCTCGCGCGTTATGATGGTGTGCGTTATGGTTTGCGGGTGCCGGGTGATGATTTGATCGACACCTATGAGAAGACTCGCGCCGCTGGTTTTGGCCCTGAAGTGCAGCGCCGTGTGATGATAGGCACTTATGTTTTGTCGGCTGGTTACTATGATGCTTATTATGTGAAAGCCCAAAAAGTCCGTACACTGATTAAACGCGACTTTGATGAGGCATGGAGCAAGGTTGATGTGGTGCTAACTCCGGCAACACCATCAGCAGCATTTGCGCCGGGCGAAATCACTGACCCAGTGCAGATGTATCTCAATGACATTTTCACCGTGACCGTGAACATGGCGGGCTTGCCCGGTATTGCTGTTCCGGCTGGATTATCATCCGAAGGCTTGCCGCTTGGATTGCAATTGATTGGTAAGCCGTTTGATGAGGAAACACTGTTTCAGACGGCTGCTGTGATTGAGCAGGCGGCGGGATTGTTTACGGCAAAGAATTGGTGGGCTTAGGGGAAGTGATGCTTCGAGGCGCGTACCGCGCACCTCAGCATGAGGGAATGAAGATAACCTCACCCTGAGGTGCGAGCATTTGCGAGCCTCGAAGGGTGCTTACGCCAGAGCCGTTTCCACCAATTTGACCCAATAGCTCACGCCATGGCTGATGGCTTCATCGTTGAAATTATATTTGGGATGATGTAGCCCAGCGCTTTCGCCATTGCCCATGAATATGAATGAGCCCGGGCAGGCTTCAAGCATGAATGAGAAATCTTCAGCACCCATCATGGGTGAAAATTTTGCATCAACATTTTTGGAACCAGCCACATCGCGCGCTACGGCCATGGCCAGTTCTGTTTCTCGTGTATGATTGATCGTCACGGGATAGTAGCGCTGATAATCAACAGCTATTTCCACACCCGAAGCCAGCGCTATTCCTGCCGCTGTTTCTTTAATACGGCGCTCAGCCGTGTCGCGCATATCAGCTTGCAACTTGCGAACGGTACCGCAGATTTCAGCTTTTTGCGGAATGATATTGAAGGCATCGCCCGCATGAAACTGGGTCACGGATATCACCAGCGAAGCCAATGGATCGGTGTTCCGAGAAACGATATTCTGCAATGCCGCCACCAATTGTGATCCAGCTAAAATGGGGTCGAGTGTTTGATGTGGAAGTGCAGCGTGGCCACCACGGCCAGTCACAGTGATTTCAAATTTATCAGCCGCAGCCATAATGGGACCATCACATGACGCAAATTCTCCCACGGCAAGGCCGGGTAAATTGTGCATTCCAAAAACGCGAGACACATTAAAGCGCTCCATCATGCCATCATCAATCATGGCTTTGGCACCAGCACCACCTTCTTCAGCCGGTTGGAAAATGAGCGCAACGGAACCAGAAAAATTCCGTGTTTCAGCCAGATGTTTAGCAGCACCCAAAAGCATTGAAGAATGACCATCATGGCCACAAGCGTGCATCTTGCCAGATGTTTTGGAGGCATAGAGCAAGCCGGTTTCTTCAACAATTGGCAGTGCATCCATATCCGCGCGGAGGCCGATGGTGGTACCCGCACCATTTTTGCCATGAATAATCGCCACAACGCCAGTGCGGCCAATGCCAGTCACCACCTCATCGCAACCGAAAGAATTCAGTTTTTCTGATATGAATTTTGCTGTTTCAAACACGTCATATTGCAACTCAGGAATCTGGTGCAGGTGCCTGCGCCACTCAGTAGCTTCGCGTTGCAGTTCTTGGGCGTTGTTGAGCAGAGGCATGTGTGATTACAGTTTCACCAAGCGCAAATATGGTTTCAATGTTTTCCAGCCTTGTGGGAATTTTTCTTTGGCGGCTTCATCAGAAACAGAAGCCATGATGATCACATCGTCACCTTGTTTCCAATTGGCCGGCGTTGCCACGGAACGAGTAGCCGTCAATTGCAACGAGTCTACCACGCGCAAAATCTCATCGAAATTGCGGCCCGTGCTCATCGGGTAAGTTAGAATCAACTTGATGCGCTTGTCTGGACCAATGATCATCACATTGCGAACCGTTGAGTTATCGGCTGCGGTGCGGCTTTTGGCATTTCCAGAAGCGTTTGGATGAATCATGCCGTAAAGCTTAGCAACAGTCAGGTCGCTATCGCCAATCATTGGGTAACTCACATCTGCACCCGTCACATCCTTAATGTCTTGCTTCCAGCGCAAATGATCGTCCACGCTATCAACGGAAATCCCGATCATCTTAACGCCACGCTTATCAAATTCTGGCTTCATCTGCGCCATAGAGCCAAGCTCAGTTGTGCAAACGGGTGTGAAATCCTTCGGATGAGACACCATCATCGCCCAAGAGCCTTCAATATAATCGTGAAAGCGAATACGGCCTTCAGTAGTGTCCGCTTCAAAATCTGGAGCAATATCACCAAGTTGCAATGTCATGTCAGCCTCCTGCTGGGTTTATTACTTTAATATAGGCGCGGAAGCGTTCTTTTTAAAGAACAATTTTATCAAAATGACGAACAAGATCAGTTCACCACTTGTTGAATTATCGACTGACAGTTGTGAGTCGCTAATCGATTTGCGGAGGCTATGCTACTAGGCATAAATGGAGAGATAATATGGATCGTCGAACTCTACTGTCAATTTCCGCGGTGTTACTACTTGTGGATAGCGTCTTAGCTGCTTCACCAGAAGTTTTTACAGGGTTAGTTGAAGGCACAGCAGCGGGCGGTTTCGACGCTGTCAGCTACTTTCAAGGAGGTACCCCGCGAAGGGGTGCGATGGTAAACTCCTTTGATTGGCAAGGGGCAAAATGGCTTTTTGCAACTCCTGAAAATCTTGCAGCGTTTAAAACTGAGCCAGAAAAATATGCGCCTCAATTTGGTGGCTACTGCGCCTATGCCGTTTCCAAAGGGGCGACCGCCAAGGGTGATCCCGAAGTCTTTACTGTTCTAAACGGCAAGGTCTATTTCAACTTTTCCAAATCGGTGCAAGTGCTCTGGCGGCAAGATGTGCCTGGCAACATTGCCAAAGCCGAAGCCAATTGGCCAAAAGTTTTGGAGTAAACTTAAGCCTTAATTTTTGCACCCTTTGGATCGTAAAAGCTGCTCAATTGAACGTGGGCAGGATAGCGTTTCCATGCCAATTCCACTTCCCAAACACCACTTTCAATCCAGTCTTTCGACACACCATCTGCAGCCTTCACATACCCAAGCCCGAGCGATTTATTCACACGGTGGCCCCAAGCCCCTGACGTGGTGGAACCGACATTGACGCCATTCCGATAAATTGGTTCTTCGTGATAAATCATGGGAGCTTTATCACTATCGTCTTGCAAGGCAATGCACACCATGCGCTTTGGCAAATGGGGCAGGGCTTTTTGATTTAGCAAAGCTTCACGCCCGATAAATCCTCCCGGTTTTTCCCACGCCACTGCAAAGCCAAGCCCCGCTTCAAGTGGAGTTTCCTCATCCGACATATCATGCCCCCAATGGCGATAAGCCTTTTCCATGCGGGCATTGTTCATTGTGTGCATACCCGCTGGGATTAAATTAAATTCTGCACCAGCAGCTTGAATTGTCTCAAATACATGTTCGGCAAATTCAGCTTGAATATAAAGCTCCCAGCCTAACTCGCCTACATAAGTAATACGGCTGGCGCGAACGCGGGCATATCCAATTTCAATTTCTTTCGATGTGCCAAATGGAAATGCTGCATTGGAGAGATCAGCGCCTGAAAGTTTTTCCAGCAGTGCCCGCGATTTTGGCCCCATGATGGTGAGCATCGGTAGGCCTGATGTTACATCTGTAGCAACACAATGAGCATTCACAGGTGTGTTGCGTTTCAGCCAAGCCATGTCGCGCGTCTGCGGAACTGAGCCGGTGACCACCATAAACTTATTGGCTTCAAGCCGCGTGACGGTGAGATCCGCTTCAATGCCACCACGTTCATTCAGCCATTGTGTATAGACAATGCGGCCTGGCTCAACATCGACATTATTGGCGCTGATGTGGTTCAGAACCTTGCAAGCATCACGGCCTTCAACCATGTATTTTGCAAATGAGGTTTGGTCGAAGAACACGCAATCATTCATCAATGCCTTGGCTTCAAAGTCGGCACAGGGGAACCAATTTTGGCGGCCATAGGAATATTCATATTCGGTCTTTACACCACCCCGCGCATACCAATTTGGTCGTTCCCAGCCATTCACTTCACCGAACACTGCGCCCAAAATTTTCGTGTGATTGTAAAAAGGTGAACGCCGAACGCCACGCGCCGTTTCTGCCTGACGATAAGGCCAATGCATTGCGTAAAGCAGGCCAAGCGTCTCGGTGACGCGGTCATGGACATATTTTCTGTTGGATTGAAATGGATGAATGCGGCGAATATCAATGCCGTTTAAATCCATCGGCGGGTGGCCGTTCTTGATCCAATCAGCAAGCATTAAACCTGCACCGCCAGATGATTGAATGCCGATGGAGTTGAAGCCTGTGGCCACAAACAAGTTTTTAACCTCCGACGATTCGCCCAAATAATAGCGATTATCTGGTGTGAAACTTTCAGGGCCGTTGAAGAATAGTTGAATTCCAGCCGTCTCTAACAGCGGCACACGGTTGATGGCTTTTTCCAAGATGGGTTCGAAGTGGTCCATATCTTCAGGCAGTGTTACAAACGCATGTTCATCATCAATACCACCGCCACCCCAAGGCTTTGCTATGGGCTCAAACGCTCCCACCATCAGCTTGCCCGCATCTTCTTTGTAATAGGTGCATTCATCCGGCACCCGCACCACAGGCATGTTGCGCGGCAGATCGGCGATGGGTTCAGACACAATGTAAAAATGTTCACACGCATGAAGCGGAATGTTGACACCAATTGAGCGGCCGAGTTCCCGCGACCACATGCCCGAAGCAATCACCACTTTATCAGCCATGATGGTGCCGTCGGTTGTTTCCACACCAGTGGTTTTACCTTCGGAGGTGAGAATGCGGGTGACCTTTACATTCTCGAAAACTTTGGCACCACGACTACGGGCCCCTGTTGCCAGTGACTGCGTCACATCAATGGGGTTAACCTGTCCATCTTTGGGCAGAAACACGCCACCCTTCACGCCCTCAACATTATAATGCGGAACCCGCTCTTTAATTTCGGCAGTAGAAATAACTTGCACCTCAAGGCCAAAATTTTTGGCCATTGAAGCACCGCGCAAAAGCTCCTCCAAGCGACCATCAGTGAGCGCCATCGAGATCGAGCCATTTTGCTTAAAGCCCGTGGCTTGGCCAGTTTCTTTTTCTAAGCCTTCAAAAAGCCCGGCAGTATATTTTGCAAGCTCCGTCAAATTGCGTGAGGCACGCAATTGGCCAACTAAGCCTGCGGCGTGCCATGTGGTGCCGGAGGTGAGTTGCTTGCGCTCCAATACCACCACATTGGCAATCCCAATTTTGGTGAGATGATAAGCAATTGAACAGCCCACAATGCCGCCACCAATAATCACCACGTCTGCTTGTTTAGGAAGTTGTTTCGTCATGGGGCACCTGATTTGCAAACTGCATCTGCTTGTATAGTGCCAGAACCGATTTTCCTTTGCGAGTGCAAAGACCTTTCGCTAAGGTGTGCAAAATTCACTAGGACCAAAATTATGTATCAAGGCGATATTCTTCCACCTGAAGCTCATTCCCGTTTAAAGGGTAATTCAGCAGCCGTGCTCATTGACGTTCGCACGCAACCAGAATGGACCTTTGTGGGTGTGCCGATGGTTGAGCGTTTGGTACGACTCTCATGGCAAGTTTATCCTTCGATGGATGTCAATGCGCGTTTTGTTGATGAGGTTCTTGCCATGGGCCTGCCCAAGGATGCTGAAATTATGTGCATTTGCCGTTCTGGTGCGCGATCTGCTTCTGCTGCTAACGCACTCACGGCTGCTGGGTTTACGAATTGCTGGAATGTAGCTCAAGGCTTTGAAGGCGATAAAGATGCAACAGGCCACCGCGCTAAAGTGAATGGCTGGAAAGCTGCGAACCTTCCTTGGGTTCAAAGTTAATGACAAAAAAGACTCGGACAAAAAACGCACCAAATTGGGGCGATGCCACCAAGCTTGTGCGAGGTGGTTTAGAACGCACGCTCTATGGTGAAACCTCGGAAGCGTTATATCTAACATCAGGCTATGTTTATGACTCGCCTGAAACCGCTGAGAAGCGTTTCATGGGCGAAGATGATGGTTATGTCTATGGCCGTTATGGCAACCCAACGGTTTCAATGTTTGAAGAACGTGTGGCCCTGCTTGAAGGGGCTGAAGCTTGCTATGGTGTGGCTTCCGGCATGGCGGCGGTGTTTGGTGCGCTTGCGTGCCAGCTTAAAGCGGGGGACCATATTGTTTCATCTAAAGCATTGTTCGGTTCGTGTTATCAAGTGATCACGCAAATTCTGCCGCGCTTTGGCATCACTTATACGTTGGTTGATGGTGGTGATTTGGCTGCATGGGCTGCGGCTTTTACACCGCAAACCAAATGCGTTTTTTTGGAAACACCTTCCAACCCCACGCTTGATATTATCGACATAGCTGCTGTTTGTGAGATTGCTAAAAAGGCTGGAGCCACTGTCGTCGTTGATAACATTTTTGCAACACCAATTTTGCAGAAACCATTGAAAATGGGTGCGGATGTTATTGTCTATTCCGGCACCAAACATATGGATGGTCAGGGCCGTGTTTTGGGCGGAGCCATTGTTTCAACCAAAGCCTTTAAAGATGATTTGCTGAAACCCTTCTTGCGTCACACCGGCCCATCAATTTCACCCTTCAATGCGTGGGTGTTATTGAAAGGTTTGGAGACCATGAAGCTGCGCGTGGAAGCGCAAAGCAATTCGGCTGAATCAGTGGCGCAACATTTGGGTGCAACAAAAATTGTTTCGCGCGTGCTTTATCCATTCCTCGATAGTCACCCAAAAATGGCTTTAGCTAAGAAGCAAATGAGCATGGGTGGCACCATGGTTACGTTTGAAGTGGAAGGCGGCAAGGCCAAGGCCTTTGATGTGTTGCGCCGTTTGAAGCTGGTTGATATTTCCAACAATCTTGGCGATGCAAAATCATTGATGACGCATCCAGCATCCACCACTCACCGTAACATTGGGCCAGAAGCCCGCGCCATGATGGGCATTACTGATGGCATGTTGCGGCTATCGGTAGGTCTCGAAGATATAAAAGATATCCTCGATGATGTGAAGCAAGCGCTGGCCGGCTAATCAGCCCGTCACAATTCTAAACATGCCGATGGCCATGGCAAGCATTCCAACCACTACGGTGAGTTCGCGGCGGGGTGCAATTTTGGATAAGTAACCACCAGCCAAAGCTGCTGGAAGGCCACCAACCACCAAACCAGCCACGGGCATAAACACTGTGTGCCAATCAGCTCCCCCTTGCCAATGCCCAATCAGAAAAGCGAAGACGAAAGCAAGGAACACCGAAAGGCTCACAAAAAATTCGGCAATGTTTGTAGCGCCAATTGCATAACGCGATTCAACACCCGCACCCAAAAGCCCCGTGGTTACAATTGGGCCCCAGCTGCCGCCAATGCCTTCCACCATGCCACCCACAAAACCAACAGCATGAGCAAAAAACTTGGGCATTCTGTGTGCAACGATGCTTTTGAATCCACGATATATAATCAACCCGCCCACACCCAATAAATAAGCATTGATAAGGTGAAAAAGAACTTTGCCTTTAAGGCTGGTGAGCAACATTGCGCCAATGATGCCGCCAAGAGAACCAAAGACGCACAGGGCAATCAACAAACTTGGTGTAATGTTTTTGTGAATGATATGAGAAATAGCAGCTGTAAAAGTGGTCGGCAATTTTGCAGCATTCACACTCGCAGAAGCAAGTGCCGGTGGAATGCCCTGCGCCAACAACACTGATGACGAAATGACGCCAAAGCCCATTCCCAACGTGCCATCAACCAGTTGAGCCAAAAAGCCCACAATTGCAAAAGACCAAAATTCTGACATGACCTATTCCTTAAACGCCAACCGTTTGGCGGATTTCTGTGCGGATGATTTTTCCATTCGCACTAAAATGTATTCCGCATTCAACCTTATCATTGCCCATCCAGCGGCCAGCACGGGGATTATCGGCACTGCCGCCAGGGGCGGTGCAGGTGATTGGCATACAGCCAATGGAATGATAGCCAGCGAGTTTCAACGGATGCGATGGCAAGTGATGGTTCAGCATATAGCTTTGCAAATCGAGTGCGGTGAATCCTGCGAGTGGTTCTACCTTCAATCGATCACCATCGGTGCTTACGAATTTTAGATCGGCACGCGTTGAACCATGAAAACGTTTGCGGCCAGAAATCATCACATCAAAATTTGCAAAGGCTTTTTCCATGGGAATAGTTTTTCGAATGTTGCAGCATTGGTCTGGGCTTTCAACATGCAAGTCGCCACGCGGGTCTTGTTGTTGAATGTCAAAATCTTCAGGGCTTATCACGCGCACATCAGTTAGGCCCAATTCACGCACCAACAAGTCGCGGTAAGCAATTGTCTCAGGAAATAGCTTGAGTGTATCGAGAAATATAATCGGAAGCGATGGATCAACCTCTGATACCATGTGCAACAGCACCGCAGATTCGGCACCGAAGGATGACAGCAGAGCAACGCGGCCTTTATAGTCTCGCGCAATCGTGCGGATAAGATCACGGCCCTCAAGCCCAGCATAGGCTTCAAGCAGATCATTCTCGTTATTCTTGGGTTGGTCGTTCTTAGCCAGCATGAGGTTGCTCTTCCCACGCAGCAAATCCTTGGTGGCGTTGTGACCACACTTCTTTTTCATCAGCTTGGCGGAACAAGCCGCGCTGATAAGCCAGTGACATATGATGTGTGGCAGCCTGCCATGATTGCAACGGGAAACGATCATTCACTTCAAATGAATCAAATCCAACTTGATGCATATATTGCAACTGATCTGGCAGCAGATTGCCTTCCGCTCGAAGCTCACCGCGATAGCCGTCAAGCCGCAATCCACGCGCAATGGAATATGCGCGGCCATCGGTGAAGGCGGGGAAGGCCAGAACGATAATGGCTATTTGCGAAAGATAAGGCGCAAGCGCTTCTATCTTATCAGTGTTGGAAAATTTCACACCGAGAACACCGGGGAATTTCGCTAAGCTGTCCCAGTCCTTTGCAAGACGCGCGAATGACACAATGATCTTGCCACCATCTGGTGTTGCATCTTCGTCTGTCAGCGCGGTCCATTCATCAACCACGAAAGCATTATTTTTAAGCAGCGGCATAAAGAGCCTCCTTAAATGGAGCAGGGCCCAAGCGGCGGTAAGTGTGGAGGAACTCTTCACCCGGCCCGCGCAATTTCACATAGGTGTTCAAAATGGTTTCAATGGCATCAGGCACTTCATGGGCGGCAAAGCCTGGCCCTAAGATGGTGCCGATTGAAGCATTTTCAGATGACGAACCACCAAGCGTGATTTGATAAAATTCTTCACCCTTTTTATCAAGGCCGAGAATGCCGATGTGGCCCACATGATGATGGCCACAAGCATTGATGCAGCCTGAGATATTAAGCTTGACTGCGCCATAATGTTCTTGCGTAGCAACAT
Organism: Hyphomicrobiales bacterium; assembly: GCA_031385245.1. Taxonomy (GTDB): domain Bacteria; phylum Pseudomonadota; class Alphaproteobacteria; order Rhizobiales; family Aestuariivirgaceae; genus Aestuariivirga. The sequence goes on from JANNBH010000105.1 coordinate 11,526, forward strand.
TCGCAAATTTGCGGCTGATAGCTTGCGCCACCGGAATGGAACGCGCTGTGGCCAGCGCGCAGTAATCAAGGCCGGGGCAAGCGATAATATCGCCAATCAAACCATAATTTGCCGCCGCCATATCAGAAGCCACCAAAGCTTCCCAAACGGCAAAAACATCTTCAAATTTCACATGGGCCAGCACGATGTTTTGGGCATGGCTTACGCGCAATTCATCAAAAGAATAACGCTCAGCCAAAGTGGCCATCACCCGCATTTGGTCACCCGTAGCATCGCCGGGAATGCCACCTTCAGGCTTCAGCGAAATGTTGACGATGGCATAACCATCGATCAGATGAGCCGCGAGATTGTTCTTTGCCCAGCGTGCAAATTCAGGATTAGAGCGCTTGGCATCTTCAAAATGTGGGGCGAAGCGCGACAGTTTTTCATGCGCCGGGCTTGCAAAGTATTTTGAAATGCGGGCTAATTCGCGCTCATCCACTTCAGTAGATTGCGCGGGGTGGCGGGCATATTCCGCTTCGACTTCGGATTTGAATTTCTCAGCACCTAATTCATGCACAAGAATCTTGATGCGGGCTTTATATTTATTATCGCGGCGGCCAAACAAATTATAAACCCGCATGATGGCTTCGAGATAGGGGATTACTTCTTTTTCTGGCAGGAAATCACGCACGGTGACGGCGATCATTGGTGTGCGGCCTTGACCACCGCCCACCATCACTTCCCAGCCAATTGCACCCGCATCATTCTTATGCATCCGCAAACCAATGTCATGCACCTTCACAGCGGCACGATCATGCGGAGCACCCGTGATGGCCACTTTGAATTTGCGCGGCAGGAATGAAAACTCTGGATGTAAGCTTGACCATTGCCGAATGAGTTCGGCGATGGGGCGTGGGTCAGCCAGCTCATCGGCGGCAGCACCGGCCCAATGGTCCGTTGTCACATTGCGAATGCAATTGCCCGATGTTTGAATGGCGTGCATTTCAACATCGGCCAAGGCTTGTAAAATATCAGCCGTGTCTTCCAGTTTGATCCAATTATATTGAATGTTCTGGCGTGTGGTGAAGTGGCCATAACCACGATCATATTTATCAGCAATGTATGCGAGCTGGCGCATTTGCTTGCCGGAAAGTGTTCCATAAGGAATTGCCACGCGCAGCATATATGCGTGAAGCTGCAAATAGAGGCCGTTCATCAACCGCAGTGGGCGGAATTCATCTTCAGTTATTTCACCAGAGAGGCGGCGCGCTGCTTGATCGCGGAATTGCGCGGTGCGCTCAGCCACAAACTTATGATCAAATTCATCGTAACGATACATGATTATGCCTCCACAGCGGCGAATTCGCCTGCTGTTCCATCTGCTTGTTTGCCAAGGTCGAGCCGCACTGTTGGCCCCAAAGTACGCATCCGTTCACGAATTTCCACAGCACGAATTTTACCATCAATGCGTTCAGCCTTGATCAGATATTGGCCGGTTACCAACGTTGCTTTTACATCATCAGCGGCCCGCAATTCGAGAGCGGCCAACGCCTGTGGTTCCAAAGCCAAAACAGAGTCATCAATCTTTTCGCTCCACACACCACTGCGGGTGAGGAAAACAGCATCGCCATCGCGCAATCTGTTTGCGGTCATTACCTGACCTTTTTCTATCGTGCTCATGATGCGGCCTTTAAAATTGCGTCTTGAATATCTTGGCGAATGGGGAAGGGGGATAAGTCCTGCTGTGCAGCGGCTTGAATCAATCCAGGCACCACATCAGTGGCTATGCCTTGGCATTTCAAACCATGTTGCTCTGCTGAGGCTTGCTCATTTTGTTCTTGGCCTGCCAACAATCGCACAACAAGTTTTCCTTGCTTGGCATAAGCGGCCAGTAAGTCTTCCAACTCGCGCAGATTATGTGCAGCAACAACGCGCGTTGCATCGCGCCTTGCCATTTCTAATATGTCAGGTGAAACTGCGCGATCATAGACAATAACATCTGCTTCATAAAGTTTGCGTTGGGCTTTGAGTGTCAACAGTTCTGGATCGCCAGGGCCTGCACCTACGAAAGACACCAAGCCCTGCGTTGAACCAGCAGCATCGTGAATGGCGTCATTCACCTCAAGTGCAAAGGCCACATCGTCGCCTTCAAACAAAGCATCACGCGCTGGACCAAAAAAGAATTTCTGCCAGAAACCACGACGGGTTTGGCCATGCGGAACTTCACGGGCTATACGCTCACGAAGGCCAGCAGCACGGCGCGCGAGAAGGCCTAATTTTTGCGGAAGTGTTGCGTCAATTTTAGCGCGCAAGCCTTGAGCTAAAACCGGGGCTGCACCTTCGGTTCCAATGGCGATGATAACTGGGTCACGGTCCACAATAGATGGCACGATGAAGGTTGAAATATCGGCTTGGTCAACAGCATTAACCGGAATGCCGCGCGCTTGGGCTTCTTTGCTCACCCAAGCATTGAGTTCAGGCACCGACGAATAAACCAGCGCCGCACCATCTAACAAATAGCCGTTAAATTTTGTCGATAGCCATTCTACACGCGAATTATTTTTCAATTCGTCATGGATTTCGGGAGCGATTACGGCGATTTTGGCTGTGGTTTTAAGTAAAAGACGAATCTTGCGAACAGCTTCTTCGCCACCGCCCACGACGATGACTTTGCGATCTTGAAGATCGAAAAAGATCGGAAAATAGCGCATCTTTAAGTCTCCGTTCGTTTATCCGCACAAAACAATCTTCACCAAATGCGGCGATTTCATTTGAAAAACGCTTATTTAACGCGCAAATTGATTGCATAAGTCAAATCGTTCGTTATACAGAACGGAAGTTCTAAACAAAGGACAGCACAATGTCAACTCGTCCAAAGCCAAAATCTCCACCTTCCAATAATGGCGAATCTGGTGCCGAACTTGGCAAAACCATCCAGCGCCTGCGTAAGGCCTATAACTTATCCTTGGGTGAATTATCTGAACAATCAGGCGTGGCGAAATCAATTATTTCGCAGATCGAACGCAATGAAACAAATCCAACTTTATCGACTGTGATTAGGCTTTCTCGCGCACTGGATACGACCGTTGATGAAGTGCTTCGCGGCGATTCAACATCACTGTTTGTTGACCATCAAACCAAATCGGGCATTCCAATTTTAGAAAGCCAAGATGGGTTGTGCCGTCTGGCTATCGTCGGGCCTTTGAACTTGGTTGATAGTTTTCAGTGGTATGATTTTCACGCCAAGCCAAAAGGCGTTCTGGAATCAGAGCCGCACCCGCAAGGCACGGTTGAACACCTTTATATTGTAAATGGTGAAATTGTAGTGACGGCGGGTGTCGAAGTTAAAAACGGCAAGCAAGGCGAGGCCATTCGCTTTCGCGCTGATGTTCCGCACAAGATTGTTAATACAGGTGCGGGCGAAGCCCATGTGGTGATGATGCTGGCGCTGCGGCAAATGGGTGGATCTGGCTAATGCCTTTGCCCGAAGATTCTATGGCCATGTGGCCGAAATTGATATGGATTATGATGAGGCTTTGAACAAGCCCATAAAAGATTCCAGCGGCCACAAAATGTGGCGCGATGTGACCTACGCCGTTGAAGCAGGTTTTAGACCCCTGATGCTGGATGTGACATTGCCCAAAGGGCAGGGGCCATTTCCGCTTGTGGTTTTTATTCATGGCGGTGCTTGGTTTGTGGGGCACCCGACAATTTCCAATCCCAAATATCGCAAACTTGATCATCATAATAGATTGCTTGAAGCAGGCTTTGCCGTAGCGCGCATTGCTTATCGCTTTTCGGCTGAGGGCCAGTTCCCCATGCAGTTGCATGATTGCAAAGCTGCGATACGGTTTTTACGCCAGCACGCTGCAACATTTAATGTGGATGCTAATCGGTTTGCAGCCATGGGAGATTCCGCAGGTGGTCACTTGGCGGCACTGGTGGGCGTTACAAACAACAATGCTACGATGGAAGGCACAGTTGGCAAAGCTGAGTACTCGAGTGCTGTGCAAGCCGTTGTTGATTGGTTTGGGCCGGTGAACTTTCGAACCATGGAATCCGATGCAAGAGCCATGAATGTTAACTGGCCATCGCATGATGCTGCTGATGCGCCGGAGGCCTTGTTGGTAGGCGGGCCTGTTCAAGAACGGCGCGCGGAAGTTCTCGCAGCTTCGCCACTCACTTATGTTACCAAAGATGCGCCACCATTTTTGATTCAACATGGAACCAAAGATCGCATGGTGCCATTTGCACAATCACAAGCCCTAGCAGACACATTGAAAGCTGCGGGTTGCGATGTTACGCTGAAAGCCATCGAAGGTGCGGACCATTGCTTCTGGGGCGTTGGCGAAGAAGGCATCGTTGAGGATGTAATTACGTTTTTGAAGCGCGTACTCTAAGCCCACCTCACCGCATAAATATGCGGCAACGTGCTGCTCACATTTTCCCAACTATCTCCTTGGTTTTCGCTCACCCATAAATTGCCGGTGCTGGAACCCATCGCCAAGCATTTTCCAGCATCATCAATGGCAAGGCCATGGCGGAACACCACATCATAGGCATGTTTTTGCGGCAGGCCCTTTTTCAAACTCTTGAAGGTCTTGCCGCCATCGCGTGTGCGTGTCACCACCAAAGCGCCATCAACAGGAATGCGTTTTTCATCTTTAATGCCGGGCACAAACCACGCCGTGTCTGCATCATTCGGATGTACCACAACGCCAAAGCCGAACGAAGAAGGCTTGGCTTTCACTGATGTCCATTTCTTCCCGTCATTCACCGATTTAAAAATTCCGGCATGGTGCTGTACCCAGAATTTTTTTGGGTCCGATGGACTTTGCACCATCATATGTGGGTCTTGCCCATCGGGGCTTTCGACTTCTGATTTGGGCCCATTGTCAAACTTCATGCCATGGGCAGTTTGCGCCCAACTCACACCATTGTCATTGGTCACCCAAACGCCGCCACAAGACACAGCCACCCGCACAGTGTTGGAATCGCGTGGATCAACGCAGATGGAATGGATGCCAGGAATATCGGCCCCACCACCCAACCATTTGTTACGATCAGGGTGCCGCCATAGGCTTTCCATCAACTCCCAGGTCTCACCCCGATCAGATGAGCGGAATAATCCCCCCGGCATGGTGCCGCACCAGATGGTGTTAGGCCTATCTGGCCCAGCAGTTTCCAACGCCCAGATCATTTGCGTGGTCCATTTTACAGGCTTGCCCCAGCCATCAAGATCAACCAGACCTTCGGGTTTTTCTGGATACTTTGGTGACGCTATTTCCGTCCACTTCTTACTCTTAAGTCGGCGGTGAAGTTTCACGCCAAAATGACCATGATTGATTGTGGCATAATCCGTGCCATCACGCGGGTCATGCAAGGCTAGCGAAACATTATCGCCCAGAAAATACCCATCCTTAACAGCCCAACCAGCACGGCCTCGCATCAATTCAAACAAACCCTTGCGCGTAGAAACGAGAATTTTCTTTGCCATAATTAACCTCCAGAAAGCGCTTGCATGACCCAAACTTCACTGTTGGGTTTCACCTTGTCAGTTAGTTTCTCTAAATCAGTAATGGCCAAACCATCCACTAAAATTCGCATATGTTTGCGAACCGCACCTTGATCATCCAGTACATAAGTTTGTAAACGCGTGTTCACTGCAAAAACATGGTTCAACACTTTACGCACAGTTTCGCCCGTGCTGTCCACGGTGGGGCAATCCACATGCCGCCGCAAATTCGATGTGAAATATACTTTAGCCATGCGGCACTTTATCATGGCGACAGATTTTTGAAAGAGCGACTATCTAGGCCCATGAAACGCAGAAATTTTCTTGGCCTACTCTTTTTACCACAGGTTGCTTGGGCACATTCATTTAAGCTGGGGGCCATTCAGATAGGCCACGCGTGGGGTCAACCGTCAGATGGGTCTGAAACCAGTGTGATGATGCCAATGCTCAACAGTGCTGCTGCGACTGATGCCCTTGTCTCTGCGTCATCGCCCATTGCACAATCAATTGAGTTGCGTGATGGCGATACAAAAATTGATAAGTTTACATTGGAACCCAACCACCCATTACCCATGCGGGCAGCGGCCAAACATTTGCAGGTGATTGGTCTTGCCAAACCATTGGCCAAAGGCGAAAAACTGTCCCTGACATTAACATTCAAAATTGCCGGACAGATTAGTATAGACGTACATATCGCCGATGAAGCAGGGGACTAATATGAAAGCAAAAATCACATGGCTCAACGGCCGCACATTTGTTGGTGAGTCAGGTTCTGGCCATGCCATTGTGATGGATGGCGCACCTGAAAATGGCGGGCGCAATTTGGGTGTGCGACCCATGGAAATGATGTTACTTGGTTTAGGCGGTTGCACAGCATTCGATGTGGTGATGATTTTAGAAAAATCGCGCGAGAAAGTTACGGGGTGTGAAGTATCCTTAGAGGCCACGCGCGCTGATGAAGACCCCAAGGTGTTCACCCATGTGAAAATGATTTACAAACTCAAAGGCGAAAATTTGAAACCAACCGCCGTTGAACGGGCCATTAAACTCTCTTCTGAAAAATACTGCTCAGCCTCAAAAATGTTTGAGAAGACCGCCACTATTGAGCATGAATGGGTAGTTGAGTAACTGCTGACAACTCCTGACACTTCATTGTGTTAATCGTAGTTCAGGAGAGATTGAAATGAAAAATTGGATAGCAGTAGCATCAGCCAATCATGTGGCGCGGGGGCGTGCTGAAGGATTTATGCAGGTTAATCACGGCAAGGCCTCACCACTCAAACGTATGCACCCCGGCGATATGATTTGCTACTACTCGCCAATGAATGAATTTGGTGGAACCGAGAAACTACGGGCCTTTACGGCCATTGGGAAAATAAGAACCGGTGACATTTATCAGGGCGACATGGGTGGTGGGTTTACGCCATTTCGGCGTGATGTAAATTGGTTTCCTTCTCAGCTTGCGATGATTGAGCCGATGCTCCAGAAATTAGACTTCACCAAAGGCAAAACCAATTGGGGCTATCAAATGCGCTTTGGTCTGTTTGAGATTGGAGCCACCGATATGGCGTTCATTGCTCAAGCGATGGGCGCGCAAGTTCCGCCACATGCGGGTTAATCTCTAACAAAAGTTTACGCCTAATGGCCTCGGCATATTCTTGATAAGTGGTAATAACCATCACAAAATTTTCAGGGCCAGCCGCCACATATTTTTGATAATAAAGTCCAAGTTCGCGGTCATCAGTTTCGATAGCCAGCCCATTAACAGTTACACCAGCAGAAGCCCGTAACTGCTGTGCGTCCCGAAGCTTGAAATGGGGTTCGCGCAGCTCCCAAGATTCTTTGCCATCACCTGAAACATCAACTACGTTTCGCGTTCCTTGAACTGTGCCATCATTGATCATGGTCACACCATAGGCAATGGCGTTCGCAATTCCGGTTCCACCATCCATACGCCGTGTGAAACTGGCGGCAACAGAAGCAAAATCCGTTGCGTCGCGCGCAGAAGAAATAATGTACCATCCTGAAGCGAATTTTCTATCGTCAGGATCACCCCAGGTTAAAAGATTAACTGCAATGCGGTGTGTTGGGCCACTGGTTGCTGCCGCCACTATAGCAGGGTCACGAAATGCTGCGGCAATGCCATTCATTTGCAAGGCATATTCCTGAGCATTCACACTGCCAGAACAATCAACCGCGAGCACTAAAGCGAGATCAACCTGCTCTGCGGCAGGTGCTGTCGATGAGAACCCTAATTGTAGTGCAAACAGTGTGGCAAAACCAAGCTTCATGGTCTAACCATAACGCAAGTGGGGGAATTCCAGATCACATTTTTAGAACGGGTAATCTTTTTTAATGCCAACAGTTAAACTCCACCAATCATGGTTAAAAGAGCTGCAAGTGGAGTTAGATTCTCCCTATATGGCAGCACTCAAAACATTTTTGCAGTCGGAGCGAGATGTGGAAAAACTGATTTATCCCAAAGCCTCGGAATGGTTTTACGCATTAAACTCAACACCATTGGATAAAGTGAGTGTGGTTATTCTCGGTCAAGACCCTTATCATGGTGAAGGCCAAGCCCATGGTTTGTGTTTTTCAGTGCCGCATGGCATGAAGCCACCACCATCTTTGATGAATATATTCAAGGAGCTAAAATCTGATCTGGGTTTAGCCCCACCATCACACGGCAATCTTGAAAGCTGGGCAACACAAGGTGTGCTACTGCTCAATTCAGTGCTTACAGTTGAAGCGGGCAAAGCTGCTTCACATCAAGGCAAGGGCTGGGAGCGCTTTACTGATGCAATAGTGCGTGTTTTAAATAATCAGCCACACCCAATTGCATTTGTGCTCTGGGGAAGCTACGCACAGAAAAAAGCTGCTTTTGTTGATCGCAGCAGGCATCTGATCATAAGTTCTGTTCATCCTTCGCCTTTGTCGGCTTATAATGGTTTCTTTGGGTCAAAACCATTTTCAAAAATCAACGCATTCTTGGCAAGCCAAGGTGAAACCGAAATACACTGGACTTGATTGCTTTTTCATCCGCTGCAAACTAAACCATCCAGATGCGAAAATATTCTGTTTTTATGGTCATCTACTCTGCAATCGTTTGGTGCTGTTTAATCAGTTCGCAAGCTGTAGCCCAAGATGCAACCTTATTTGAAAGCCTGGCCAAACAGGCCATTTTGATTGATGCTAAGTCTGGCATAATTTTCTACGAAAAAGATGCAAACATACCCATTCCACCTGCCAGCATGAGCAAATTAGTTACACAGGCAGTTGTGTTTGATGCCCTTAAAAAGGGCGAATTGAAACTTGATCAAACCATTGAGATTAGCGAAGATGCATGGCGCAGAGGTGGTTCACTTGCACGTGGTTCCACCATGTATGCCGAACTTCATTCAAAAATTAGTGTAGAGAATCTTTTGCACGGGGCGATTATCCAATCTGCCAATGATGCCTGCATTGCTTTGGCCGAAGCAATGGCCGGTTCAGAGCAGGGCTTCACGTTGCGCCTGGCGAAAAAAGCCAAAGAACTGGGCATGACCAATAGCAGTTTTGGAAATTCCACAGGGCTGCCCGACCCGCTACAGCGCATGAGCGTTACTGATCTTGCAAAAGTGGCGCGCTATATTGTCAACACGCACCCTGATTATTTTAAAATTTATAGCAAACCAGAATTTACATGGAATAAAATCAGGCAAGAAAATCGCAATCCATTGCTAAAAGACTATCCCGGTGCTGACGGCATGAAAACCGGATACACCAAAGAAGCAGGCTATGGCATGGTGGGTTCAGCTACGCGAAATGGTCGTCATCTCATCATGGTGGTGGCTGGGCTAACATCAATTGCCGATCGCAAACTTGAAGCCCAGAAACTGCTGGATTGGGGTTTCAACCAATTTAAAACTGTTGACCTTTATGAGGCCGGCGAGACTGTTGCAAAAGCCCGGGTGTGGGGTGGGCAATCGCGTTATGTGAATTTGGTGACGCTCGAAAAAGTGCAGCTTGCACTGTCTACTCCAGAGCAAGCAAAGGCCGATGTTCGCATGAGTTACACGGGGCCATTGCTTGCCCCCGTCAAGGCCGGAACGCCTGTTGGCATTGCGCGTGTTTTGGTGGACGGGAAAGCCATATCTGAAGTGCAGCTTGTGACTGCGAATGATGTGGAGGCTATAGAGTCCATGTGGGCGAAAGCCTATGATAGCGCTTTGATCATGTTGTTCGGTTCGTAATATGTTCATTACTTTTGAAGGTGGCGAAGGAACGGGAAAGTCTACGCAAGTGAGACTGTTGGCGGATCGGCTAATGAGGCATGGAAAACGGGTTGTGACTACCCGTGAGCCCGGAGGAACTGAAGACGCTGAAGCCGTTCGTAAACTTTTTGTTTCAGGTGACCCCAACCGCTGGACTTCTGATGAAGAGTTGCTTTTGATATCAGCCGCGCGAAGCAATCATCTCCGCACACTAATTCGGCCAGCACTTGAGCGCGGAGACACTGTTATATGCGACCGATTCTTAGATTCCACTTTCGTTTATCAAGTCCACGCTGGTACAACTTCCCCAGCGTTTTTTGAGGCAGTGTCGCAAAATACAATTGGAAATACTTGGCCAACAAAAACGTTTATTTTGGATATGGACCCGATTGAAGGCATCTTGCGTTCGCGCAACCGAATGGCGAGAATGAAGATCGCTTCGGAACAATATTTCGCAGAAGGAATTGAAACGCAGTCTGACGAAAGCATTGAGTCTGGAATTTTACTTTCTAATGCCTCATCTGAAGATCGTTTTGAGCGTAAAGATATTGAAGTGCATAAAAAAATGAGAGAAGGTTTTATCCAAGTCGCTCATAATTTTCCGCAACGTTGCGTCCTAATCGACGCATTAGTACCGCCAGATATTCTGGCGGATCAAATTTGGCAGCTGATCAATGTCTGAGATAGCCGAAGACCCGCGCGAAGTGGCTTGGCACCCGCGCCATGCACAGGAGTTGGTAGGTCATTCAGAAACCGCGAATCGATTCTATAAAGCCTTTGATGACGAGAAGCCGCACCATGCGTGGTTGCTCACTGGGCCTAAAGGCATTGGCAAGGCCACGCTGGCTTATCGTTTGGCAGGTCACGTTTTAGGTCAAAAAAATCAAATGCAAGCGGCGCGGTGGATTAGCGCGCGCTCGCACCCTGATCTTTTTGTGTTGGAACGCAAGCTGGGTGACACCAAGCCTCGTAAACTTAAAACAGAAATTTCGGTGGATGATGCACGCGGGCTTTCAGAATTCTTCTCTCATACATCATCAGGTGGTTGGCGCGTAGGGTTAGTTGATGCAGCGGATGACCTAAACACTGAATCTGCCAATGCTTTGCTCAAGTTAGTAGAAGAACCTCCTCCACATTGTGTGCTTATTCTGGTATGCCACTTGCCTGGTAGATTGCTACGCACGATGAAATCGCGCTGCACCAGATTGCCGATTTCAACCTTATCAAAATCAGAAACATCGCGTGTTTTGAATGAGTTACCGCTTGACCCTAAACCCACTATAGAGGATTCAGCCACAGCGGCTGCACTTTCAGGCGGAAGTCCGGGTAGGGCATTAGCATTGCTCACATCTGAAGCGGCACGGGCTTTTGAGGCGTTTTTGAAAACGCAAATACACAGCGCTTCAAGCATCATCGCATTGGGCAATCGCTTCGGCGGGCGGGCCGCAACACAAGATGATTTCAATATGTTCATAGATTTGTTGTTGGGTTGGACAGCAGAAAAAGCCTCCGCGCAAGGCAATGCGACGCTAGCCTTGGCGCATTCTAAAATCTCCGAAAACATCCGCATCACAAATGGCTTTAACCTTGATCGCAGGCAGGCCGTTATTGCCGCAGTCAGCTTAGTGCAAGAAGCCTTGAAGGCGGCGTGATTTCGGGGCATTGAATCCCCCTATGAGCAAAAAACCTTATTTAATTTCGACTGCGATTCCCTATGCCAATGGCGCACCGCACATTGGCCACGCTTATGAACGCATTGCCACAGACGTGATGGCGCGTTTCCAGCGGCTTGATGGTGCCGATGTGATGTTCATCACTGGCATGGATGAGCATGGCCAGAAAATGCAGCAAACCGCAACGCGCGAAGGCATCACCGCGCAAGAATTGAGCGACAGAACCGCTGCGCTGTTTGAAACCATGGGCGAGCAATTGAATGCTGTGACCGATGATATTGTGCGAACCACATCGCCGCGGCACAAAGCTGCTGTCACCGAAATTTGGAACCGCATGGAAGCGGCGGGAGATATTTACCTTTCCAAATATGCGGGCTGGTATTCAGTTCGCGATGAAGCCTATTACGGTGAAGATGAAATTGAAGAGCGCGAAGGCCGTAAGTTCTCAATCAAAACTTCTACTTTGGTGGAATGGGTAGAAGAGGAAAGTTACTTCTTCAAACTCTCAGCCTATGCCCAGCCCTTGCTCGACCTTTACGCAAGGAACCCAGATTTCATTGTGCCAGAACAATATCGCAATGAGATTACGTCATTCGTTGCAGGCGGCCTTCGCGATCTCTCAATCAGCCGCACCACATTTGATTGGGGCATTCCGGTGCCGGGCAATCCTAAACATGTAATGTATGTGTGGGTGGATGCTCTTACTAACTACCTCACTGCAACAGGCTTTCCTGATGAGCATAGTCCGCTTGCTCATTTTTGGCCAGCCGCCGCCCATGTGATTGGCAAGGACATTGTGCGCTTCCATGCGGTTTATTGGCCGGCCTTTTTGATGTCGGCCAAACTGGCATTGCCTAGCCAAATTGTTGTGCATGGTTTCTTGTTCAACAAGGGCGAGAAAATGTCCAAGTCCACAGGCAATGTTTTGGCACCTGCTGATTTGATTGAGCGTTATGGTGTGGACCCGGTGCGCTATTTCTTCATGCGCGAAGTGCCTTATGGCAATGATGGTAGTTATAGCCATGATGTAATCGTCGGCCGCATGAATGCTGATCTTGCTAATGATCTGGGCAATCTGGCGCAGCGATCCTTGTCGATGGTCAATAAAAATTGTGGCGCGAAAGTCCCTGTGTGTGGCGCTTTGAACGAAGCTGACCAAACCATGCTTGATCAAGCTGATGGCTTGATTGCCGAAGTGCGCGCCCAACATGAAGCCTATGCGATTAGCAAAGGCATGGATGCAATTTGGAAAGCTGTGGCCGAAGCCAACCGCTATTTCGCCGGGCAAGAACCTTGGGCGCTGAAGAAAACGGATCCTGCTCGCATGGAAACTGTTTTGTATGTCACTGCTGAAGTGTTGCGTATTGTGGGCATTTTAATTCAACCCTATATGCCTGATTCAGCGTCGAAGCTTTTAGATGTTTTGAGTGTTGCTAGCGGATCACGCAATTTCTCAAATTTAGGTGATCGTTTGGTTTCAGGAATGGCACTTCCAGCACCCACCCCGATTTTCCCACGCTTTGTGGAGGAGGGGGAGGTTCCTGCAAAAGCTTGATGCAGAAAATCGTCGATAGCCATTGCCACCTCGACTATGATGGCCTCGCAGAAAATCTGCCCGCCATGTTGCAGCGCTGCGATGATGCTGGCGTGGGCCTGATGCTTTCCATCAGTAGCCGTGTGAAGAATTTTCCGCGTCTGCTTGAAATCGCTGAAACACATGAAAATGTGTTTTGTACCGTCGGCACCCACCCGCATAATGCCCATGAGGAATTGGAAATAAGCACCGCTGATTTGGTGCGCCTTACAAATCATCCCAAAGTGGTTGGTATTGGCGAAGTGGGTTTGGATTATCATTATGATCTCGCCCCGCGTGAAGCGCAGATGCAAGGCTTTCGCATCCACATAGCAGCAGCCCGAGAAACTGGTTTGCCGCTCATCATTCACACCCGCGAAGCTGAAGATGATACAGCCCGCGTGCTTGAAGAGGAAATGGCCAAGGGCGCTTTCAAAGCCGTGCTCCATTGTTTCACATCGAAGCAATGGCTAGCGGAACGGGCCGTAGAGTTGGGTCTTTGTGTTTCGTTCTCAGGCATTCTCACTTATAAAAATGCTGAAGACTTGCGCGTGACCGCCAAGGCTTTGCCGCTTGATCGATTGTTGGTTGAAACCGATGCGCCATTTCTGGCGCCGGTGCCGTTTCGCGGCAAAGACAATGAGCCGTCATATGTTGTTAAAACTCTTGAGCAATTGGCGGTTGTTCGAGGTATCTCACGCGATGAGATGGCCAAGATAACCAGTGATAATTTCTTCCGGCATTTTTCTAAAGTGCTGCGTCCGGCCAATTTCACATGAGCATAAAACTCACCATATTGGGCTGCGGCTCTTCAGCAGGCGTTCCGCGCATTGGCGGCGATTGGGGAGCGTGTGACAAGGCCAATCCAAAAAATCGGCGCAGACGCTGCTCGGTCTTGCTTGAGCAAACTGAAACAGATGGCACCACGCGGGTTTTGATTGACACATCACCTGACATGCGCGAGCAAATGTTGAGTGCCAACGTGCCAGCCTTGGACGGCGTGTGGTTCACCCACGAACATGCGGATCACACCCATGGCATTGATGAGCTGCGGGCATTTTATTTGCTGCAACGAAAACGCATTCCTGTATGGGCCGATGACGCAACTGCCGCTATGCTAAAATCTCGCTTTGCCTATTGTTTTGAATCCCCAACCGGCAGCGATTATCCGCCAATCATCGAGCACCGGTCTATTGAACCTTATGTGAACATTGCAACCAATGGAGCAGGAGGCAGACTCAGCTGCCTGCCCTTCACAGTGAATCATGGAAACATAAATGCTCTCGGTTTTCGCATTGGCAATGTGGCTTACACACCAGATGTGAATGGTATTCCGAAAAGCAGCATGAAGGCACTTGAGGACTTGGATGTTTGGATTATTGACGCCCTGCGCCGAACCCCGCACCCCAGCCATTTTTCTCTGCCAGAAACATTGCAATGGATTGAGCGCTTAAGACCAAAACGCGCTATACTCACCAACATGCATATTGATTTGGATTACGAAACCCTGATCAAAGAATTACCACCACACATTCAACCAGCCTTTGATGGCTTGTCGATCGATGCCTAAAGGAGATATTGTGTTGAAGAAATCTGTTACCGCCCTGCTGAGCTTTGCATTTGGAATGAACCTTTCAGCGGCAATAGCTGCAGAAACCTGCACACCAGAAAAATTAGCCACATCTGTTGATCGGTTTTTCTATGAACCTTACGGCGCACTTGCGTGGCGGCAATTACACGGCCTCGGCACTCCGGCAATTGAGGCGAGTTCAGCAGATTATTTTAACTGGCAAGCAACTGATGCTTGGAAGAAACTTGTAACTGATTTGGCACCCGATTTAACGGCCGCACAGAACCCCAGCTATGATTGCCGTATGACCTATCCCACACAGGTTTTGCAAAAACGGGTGGCAGATTTGGGCAAGCAATCGCCTTATATTAAACAGTGGCTCTACGCACAGTCTGTGGTGCTTTTCGCGTGCAGCGGCGCTGAAAATACCAACACAGTCTTGCCACCACCACTTGCTGATGTGAAACCAGACCTTGCCGCCTTGCAAACTGACGACCGCGCCTATCAAACAGCTTCAATTGCATTTTATAAAGATAAGCAGGCTGCTATTCAGCTTTTCAAAACCATTGCGACTTCAAACTCACCCCACAAAGCCTATGCAAAATATAATGTGGCAAATCTTTTGGCTAACACCAAAGATATAGGTGCCGCCCGCGCCGAAGCTCGCGCTATTTTAGCAGATGCATCACTTTCGCCTGTCCATGCCATCACGCAAGAATTATTGGGCTATATTTCAAACATTGAAGATACGTCTGCAGGCTGGACCGAACTTCTGACCAATGACATTGCAGTTTTGTCAAAGCCCGAAGCGGAAATCATGGCATCGGAAAAGCTCAAAGCTGATTATGGTCGGGCCTTAAATGATCTGCCTTTTGCTGGTGTAACCGCAAAGCAAGATGATTGGTGGATCAATGGCACTCTGCCAGAGAACCCAACACTTTCGAAATCAATTGTTGATATTGCCCGAAACTCACCCATGGCGCTTTGGATGATGACCAGCCAAAGTGTGAATGCAAATTATGATCGTGCATCTTGGGCGATGGTTGGTGATAAGTGGAATGCGTGGTCCACATCATATGTTGACCGTGCCGTGGCTTTAACACCAGCAGCACCTGGCATTACTGGCTTATCAAAAAAGCTATTGGAAGCACTGAAAGCCCAACCGGTTGATGCTACACGCGCTAAACTATGGGCCGATGTGAAAGCTGCTGGTGCCGCCGTTAATAGTTCTTGTGGCGCAGCACCCGAAGCAGCCGCATTGGGACCACTATTAACCCATGCTGTGCGCCTTTCAGCACAGGCAAATCAGTTTGACGAAATCTATGCAGGCTTAGATGCGGCGCCAATCAAAATATCGCAAACCTATCAGACCAACACAGTCTATAAGTTGGCCACTTATCTCTTAGCCACCGGCAATGTGGAGCAGGGGCGCAAGCTGCGCGATAAGGTTTTAACGCCGACATTTTTTAGTGCGGGTACAGCTGATCAGCAACAACAACTCAAATCCCAATTCAGCAATTTCTTGGGCTGGGTGGCTGAGGATCAGGCAAAATGGAATGAGGCTTTGACATTCAGCAACAACAAACTTGGTGGCGCGCTGTTCAATCTACTGCCAGCAAAAACACTCACAAGTCTGGCATCCGAAATTCAGTTCAGCGGTGCTCAAAAAGCTTTACTGCTGCGGGCTGCTTGGACGAGAGATTATGCCCGTGGCGGAAAAACAGACACCACAGCGTTATTCACAGCGAACCCGCAATTGAAATTAGAATTTGAAGACGTGCAAAAATCCTATCCAAAACTCAATGCCAAACGCCAACTTCTATTAACCATATTGCGCCAACCCAGATTTGGCATTCTGGTCAATTCACCAGATAGCATCATGGACACTATGGAAGCTGAGAGAGCCACATTCTCGGCACTCGATGAATATGATCACAATGATAAAAATTGGTGGTGCCCACTAGAAACTGGCCGCCAAATGCACGCCTTGCGCGTTGGCTTTGACTCTGATTCTGGTGCCGAAATCGATGTTGGTTATCACCAGAAGCAGCTTGAACCAGCCTATGATCAAAACTTGGCAGACAAGATGGCCGGGGCACGCGAAACTCTGCTGCGCCAACACCTGATGGTCAAAACGATAAACCCAAAGGAAGTCCGAGCATTGGAGCGCATCGCCAGCGCACCAGCCCAGCTTACACGCGCCGCAATCAACTGGGGCAATGCCAGCAAGGGTGATGATGGCGCGCCAGAGGCTTTGGCGCTTGCTGTGAAAGCCACGCGCTATGGTTGCAACTGGCATGGCGGCCACAAGGCTTATTCTAAGCCAGCGCAAGAACTGCTGAAATCCAAGTTCAGCAACACGCAATGGGCCAAAGCCACGCCATATTGGTTTGATTGCATGGAGATGGTCTATGATAAAGACTTCAACAAAGTAGCAAGCTGCAAACCCCACGAGTGGCCAAAAGATAGCTTACCGAAGTGATGAAGCTATGGCCGCAACACATTGATGGGGCCAAGTATTTAATCTCAACCCTAAGATATTATGGATACATTTCCAAGATGAAATGTTCCATAATATATATTATGCGAATGAATGATATGTCAGACCCAACCAAGATGAACCCACGCGATATTGCCACCCTGCGGGCCATAATG
>JANNBH010000002.1:0-21841 GCA_031385245.1 Hyphomicrobiales bacterium
GGTTTGCTATAGTCCGTGTGCTGATTATCAGTACACAAACGATTATAGGAGTTTGCTCCCATGGCAAAACCGGCCAAGCGGGCAGTTAAAAAATCTGTGCCTGCCAAGAAAGTGCCGCCTAAAAAAGTGGCAAAACCTGTGAAAGCTCCGTCTTCTCGTGGCCCAACGCCTGCTGAGAAGGGGCGCTTTACGCTTTATGGTTTTGCCTCTTCGACAAACACCTATACAGCAGCCCTCATGCTGTCGCTGTGCAAGCATCCGTTTTCATATATTCATGTGAATTTACGCGAAGGCGCGCACAAGCAAGCTGACTTTCTGGTGAAGAACCGTTATGGCCAAGTACCCGCCTTACGTGATGGGCAAACTGTTGTGGTGCAATCTGCGGCAATCCTCATGCATTTGTCGGAATCGCTGGGCAAATTTGAGCCTAAAACGCCGTTCGAGCGCAATCGTATGCGCGAGTGGCTGTTCTGGCAGTGGGATAAATTGGCCGTGCCAGTGTTCCGTTTACGGGCGCGCTCTAAGGGCCTGCGCCAGTTTGGTGATGAAGTTCGCATTATGTATGATACCGAAGCCAAGGCTGCGTTGGCAGTTTTGGAGTTGGAATTGGCAAAAACTGAATGGGTAGTTGGCAAAAAACCAACCGCTGCTGATGTGGGTATTTATGGCGTGTTGCGTTATGCGCCCGAAGCCAACATTGAGCTTGGCCATTATCCAAATATATCGGCGTGGAAGAAGAGGTTTGAAGAACTGCCTGGGTTTGCTACACCTGAGCAACTTCTCCCGATGGAGAGCCGACTCATTTAATAATTTCAAAAGGCCAAACGCGTGACCTCATTTGCTAATCCGCCTACAAATCTCCCTGCAACTGAGGACAACAAGCCAAAACAAAAAAAACACCGCGATTGGAGCGGTGCAAGTTTTGCACTATTGTTTGGTTTGCTAGGGCTTATCGCTGCGCGACTTGGGCATTTGTGGATTGCTTTTGATGTGGCGTCACAATTTTCGGTGCAATTTCTGTTTTTTGTTTTTGCCGCGATATTGGGCATGGCAAGTCCGCGCATGAAGAGTTTGGTTACCGCGATCTTTTTTGCACTGATGATTGTGGGCTATGCTTTATGGCCCCATTTGGTTTCCACAGGCAAAGTTGAAACCAGTTCCATGTTGGCAGGGGAGCAGCAATTGAAAGTGGCCAGCTTCAACACTTATGCCAGCAACCGAAACTATCAAGGCATAATCAATTCTGTTTTAGCAATAGATGCCGATGTGGTGACCTTGATTGAAATGGAGCCGGATAAGCTGGGTGTTCTTGCGGCCTTGAAACAACAATATCCTTTTCAATATGATTGTAACGGCATAAACTTTTGCCACCTCGCTATGATTTCAAAATATCCTCTGGCGGATACTGATGCAAAACCGATTTGGGATGGCCCTGCTTATATTCGTGGCTCATTGGGGGCACAATTTGGTGGCCTGACAATTTTTGGAGTTCACACCACACGCTTTCCGCATTCGCGGGCGCAGTTCAAACAAGTTAATGCGCTAGTTAAGCTGGTCGAAACTCTACCAGGCGCTGTCGTTATTATGGGAGATTTTAATTCCACGCCATTTTCGCGCATCAATCAAACGGTCTCTCAAGGCCTCGGATTCGAAAGACTAACTAATTTACCAACTTGGCCAGCGCGCGCTGGGTTTCCGCAGTTGGCCATAGATCACATATTTGTAAGCCCTGGCATTCGCGCGATTAGTGCTGAGCGCATTGGTGACAATGCTGGCTCTGACCATTTTCCAATTTCGATCGTGCTTGCCGTTTCCAAACCTTGAATGAAGGTGAATGGAGCGTGAATAAATTACAGTAAAATTGTTATTAAATTTATGCAAGCTATTGAAAGTAAAGCGTTAATTCCACATGTTTAAAAATTGAATAAAGTCTCATTCAATTTTTCTTAAGCCTGTCTTTTAACGCAGCATTGTTTTGCTTGGCGCAAATTCAACTCATCAACGGGCCACAAAAACAGGTCCATAACAGATGGGGTTAAAAATGATTTCGAACGTACAGATTTTGCAATCTTTAAATCCGGTGCAGGTGGCTGCGGAAGATCTTTTTGCTTTGGGCATGGAATATTGCATGGGCAAAACTGTTCCGCAAAATTATATCGAAGCGCATAAGTGGTTCAACATTGCAGCCCTCAAGGGCAATGAATCGGCACGCCAATATCGCTGCGAAATTTCGCGTGAAATGTCGCCACGCGATATTGCTGAAGCCCAGCGCCAAGCGCGCGCAGTTCTCACCCTTCACTAATTCAGTTCGGCGTTAAACACATGAGGCCCGCAAATGGAAATATCCATGCGGGCCTTTTGGCCTTGCACTCCGCAACAAATCACGGCAAAAGCCGCCCAGCAGGAGACGTGGCCGAGTGGCTGAAGGCAACGGTTTGCTAAATCGTCATACGTTGTAAAGCGTATCGAGGGTTCGAATCCCTCCGTCTCCGCCATTATTCAAGTGGACCAATCAGCCCTAATTCACGCATGAGTTTTGCGTGATGGTTTATGGTTTTTATCAGTTCGGCTTGCTTGGTGGGATCTGCCCAAAGCCTGCTCATGTTTTGCAGTGCTGTTGTGACTTCCGAAAATTTGATTGGATTGTCTAAAACATCGGTGATCCGCTTGGCCGATACTTTGCCCACATTTTTCACTGTGTGGTTACCTGCATTGGTGTAGCCTTCCGGCAAATCTCCCTTCAAATTGGTCACGCGCTTGTTTCGAATGGCATCGATGATTTGATCGACGGCTTGTTTGGCACCTTCAACGCGCGATGTGTGGCAGGTGTCAGCGGCGGCGTGGGGCAAGAGTAAAATGCGGGTGCCATATTTTTTTGCCAGCGGCAGATAGGGCAGGAGGGGACCACTCATTGTTCCCTCGGTTGATTTGAAAATATCAGCATCAATGGCGGAATGTTTTATCTTCCCACTTGCCATGGCTTGATCAAGCGCTGTGGCATCAACACATTCGCCGCGATCAAAATTGAGAAGCAATGAACCCGGCGCCATATTTGAGAGCACGGCGCTGCCTACTAGGCTTTGATTGGCGTATGCACCTGTTGCGGCATCATGCGGGCCAAGGCCGGTGTGGACACTGAGGATATTTGCACCAGCTGCCGCTTCAAGTGCGCTTGCGGCAAAGTGGAAGCCTTCAGATTCAATCCATTGTTGATGTTTAGTGCGGGCATAGATTTTGACGATGAGGCCGAAACTTCGGGCCAGTAAAGCCACTTCACGGCCGATATTGCCGTAACCCAGAATGGCAATGGTTTTGCCTTCTAGCTTCTCGGTGGGGTATTCGGACAAGTTTTTGCCCGTGTCAAAATTACCTTCGACACAAAGGGCGTGAAGCTTCTCGAATGGCAAATCTGGTACGAAATGCAGCAGCGCTTTCATGGCCATTTGCGCCGTCGCTCGGCTGTTAAAACTTGGGGTGTTCATCAACGGAGCTAAGCCGCCCACACCATTGCCGCCGCCCCAACTGGCTGACCCCATATTGCCAGTGCCAGCGCCGATGCGAACGCCGCCGCGTGCAAACTTGGCTGCGGCGGGAATGAAGGTTGCTGCTGCAATTACCGCATCATATTGGCCGTTTGACGTTAGGCGTAGAATTTCATCAGAAGTTGAAAGTTGCGGCAGATAGAAGAAATGGATTTTACCAAGTTCAATTTTCTCATTGTTATCAGCGCCGCCCACATGAAAAATGCCGCCACTTTTTTCGATGTGGTGGCGCACTTCGGATGCGTCTGGTTTGTAATCCGCGCCGAATTTGAGGCCGATGTGATCGCAGATTAAAACCTTAAAAATCTTTGTAATTTCGGCCATGATGTCTCGCAAAGGGTGTGGGTTCGCAAAACGATATTGCTTTGTTCAGGCAACTGCAATTGAGTTTTAACCTTGTCGGACCTTGCGTTGGCAGGGGCCTCTCCCCATCTTCATTGAAATGTGGTAAAGTTCTGCATTGGAGAAAGCCATGCTTCGTGAAACGTCAAAAATTAAAGCTGTCGAAAAGATTGATCCCGTGTGGGACAGGCTTTGCAACGAAGCCGAAGAACTGGCACGGGCCGAGCCTGGGTTGGGTGGGTTTGTTTATTCAGCGGTGCTGGCCCATGAGAGTTTTGAAGATGCTTTAGCGCATCGTTTGGCCCAACGCCTTGGCAATGCCGATTTGGGCGCTGATGCTGTGGTGAAGGCATTTCAAGATGCTTTGCAAGCCGAGCCTGAAATTGGCTTTGCGGCGCGTGCCGACATGATTGCCACATTTGACCGCGACCCGGCTTGCCACCGTTATATTGATCCGCTGCTTTATTTTAAAGGTTATCAAGCTTTGCAAACGCACCGCATGGCTCACCGGCTGTGGGCGATGGGGCGGAAGGATTTTGCTTATTATTTACAGAGCCGCTCCTCGATGATTTCAACGCTTGATATTCATCCAGCCGCCCAAATCGGCAAGGGCATTATGATTGACCATGGCCATGACATTGTGATTGGCGAAACCTGCGTGATTGAAGACAATGTGTCGATGATGCAGGGTGTAACTCTTGGCGGCACCGGCAAGGAAGTGGGCGATCGTCATCCGAAAATTCGCCATGGCGTTTTGATTGGGGCTGGCGCTAAAATTCTCGGCAACATAGAAATTGGCCATTGTAGCCGCGTGGCCGCTTGCTCAGTTGTGTTGCATGATGTGCCGCCCAACCGAACAGTGGCTGGTGTGCCTGCTAAGATTGTTGGTTTTGCGGGCTGTGAAGAACCGGCTCGCGCTATGGATCATCAGGTGGAAACTGCGGAGCCGGTTGCAGGGGAAAGCGAATAAGGTTAGACCTTGGCAAAACCTAATTTGGAGTTGCTGTTTTGAATCCTGAAGAAATTGCCAAGCTGTCTGCTTATTTTCGTAAAACTTTTAATAACCCAGCGCTGGTGGTAAAAGCCCGCCCGCAGAAGAAAGATTTTGCTGAAGTTTATTTGGGCGATGAATTCTTAGGTCCGGTTTACCGCGACGAAGAAGACGGCGAACTTTCGTTCAACTTCTCGATGGCCATACTTGATATTGATCTTGAGTAGTTGACTTTTTGCTGGCTTCACGCTTGCATTCCTTAAACAGTGGTAAACTGTTTGTGCCAATTTGGTACAGTGTGGGAGTGTGTTGGCGTGGACGTGCATCAGGTTGCTTACCTTTTCGCTATTGCGATTGGAATTGTGTCGTCAGGGATTATCGGTAGTCTATGGGCCGCACTCACCGATGAAGCCCCGCATTTTGGGATGTTGACGTTTGACGATGTATTGTCGCCAGTTAAAGTTCCTATCCTCATTTTGAGCGGCCCCACAACCACAATTGTGAGTTCATTTTGGTGGCTCATTGAGCGCCCAATTGCTGGTATTGCCCTTCTGCTCGGTGGAATTGCTTGGAGCTTTTTTCAAGGCGTGTTTATCCTCACCCAGATATTTGGCGTGATGTGAGGATGAAGCATGGTAATTTATTCACTGGATGGCATTCAGCCTGAATTGGCCGAGCAAAGCTGGGTTGCACCATCTGCTGATGTGATCGGGCGTGTGAGCCTCATGCACATGGGCAGCATTTGGTTTGGGGCGGTGCTGCGCGGCGACAATGAATGGATTACCATCGGCGAGCATAGCAATGTGCAAGATGGTTGCGTTTTACACACTGATAAAGGTGCGCCGTTGACGATTGGGGCTTATTGCACCATTGGCCACAAAGCAATATTGCATGGCTGCGAAGTTGGCGATAATAGTTTGGTGGGCATGGGGGCGATCATACTTAACCATGCCAAGATTGGCCGGAACTGTTTGATTGGGGCAGGCGCACTTATTCCTGAAGGAAAGATTATTCCAGATAATTCACTGGTGGTTGGCGCTCCTGGCAAAGTGGTGCGCGTGCTCGACGATGAAGCAGCTGCAAAATTGCGAAAATCCGCCGAAGGTTATGTGTTGAATTGGCAGCGCTTTAAAATTGGTTTGACATAAAAAAGTGGAGCCGACACTGGGTGGGACAGTGCCGGCTCCCAAGAAGCCCGGTAGCTTGGGGGGATGGGGGACGCCAGCCGGGCTATTCAGAATTCCACCGTTATTTACTTTTCGTACTTGCCAGCACTTGAGTGCTAGATTTTTGTAGGCTCACCCATTGTTTTGGGTCTTGCTGTGATTGTCGCTTGAGAAATTTGTAAGCTGTTTGATCCCACCGCATGATCTCGTCGCGGCGGTTATCAAGAATAAAATCGCCATTGTCGGATACAATGGTCAAGACCGCATGGCCGGAACCGTTTTCATCGAGAAGTACGGTTATCAACATTTCGCTTGCGGCAAAGCCCATGCTTTGCAAGTAGCGTTTCTTTAACAACACGTAGTCTTCGCAATCGCCAGACGATGTTGGGTAAACCCATTTTTCGGCAACGCCATAAAAATCTAAATCATTTACTGGTTTGATTTTACCGTTCACATAGGTGTTGACTTGAACAAGCAGGTTCCAGTTTTCAGGAGACATGGCAAGCTGGCCAGCTTTGCTGGATTTGGTTTTACATTCAGCTTGGCCATACGAACAAAATTCAACATAGCCCACAGGTGGCAAAGATTTACCGAAGGTGATGGCATTGGCTGGTCTTACGTTGACAGCAGGTTCTGAAGCGGAATCACTGGCGTTTGCGTTCGTGCAAAGCAAGGATATTGCTAAAATGACCACTCCCGCATTCACTAAATTCTTCATTTTGCCGTCCCACATTTTTTATTCTTGTGGGTTCAACATACATGCGCCACATTTCAGCCACGTTCCTTTTGGTGATACAAGTCTATGTAAATGCTATGTAATTTGTTTTAGGCTTGTTAACCATCAGGGATTTGGTGGTGGATTGATCAGCAGGGGTTGCACTTCACCAAAACGCCTGTTATTCAGCGCCTCGCTTGTGAAATGAGCACGCGGTCATGGCGGAATTGGTAGACGCACTACCTTGAGGTGGTAACGGGGAAACTCGTGGAGGTTCGAGTCCTCTTGGCCGCACCAACCCTTTCTTTTTGATGGGGTGAAGTGTAAATTATACCTGCTGATTTTGATGGGAGGGCACATGAGTGAGTTAGACCATGTGACCCAATTCCGAGATGAATGGGGCGCGCTCAATTCAAAATACATAGTTGATGTTTTAACGGCGCTCGAAGAAAAAGATGCGAAATTAGTTCGCAGTTTCACGCGCGATTTGCATGCGGCTGATATGGCCGACTTGTTGCAAGCCATTGAGCAATATCGCCGCGTTGAGCTTATCGCCATTCTGGGAAAACATTTCGATGTTGAGGCTTTGGCAGAGCTTGACGAGGGTGTGCGCGACGATCTTTTGGATGCGCTGCCGGCTGATGTGATTGCATCGGCGATCAAGAAGCTCGACACCGACGATGCGCTCTATTTGATTGAAGATATGGAGCGCCATGAGCAGGTTGAAATCCTCTCCAAAGTTTCAAAGCTGGACCGTGTGGCGCTGAGCCGCGCCCTTGATTTCCCCGATTATACCGCAGGCCGTTTGATGCAGACTGAATTTGTTTCAGTGCTGGAAGATTGGACGGTGGGCAAAGTGATTGACCACATTCGCTCGGCCAAAGATGTGCCAGAAAGTTTTGTTGAAATTTATGTGACTGATTCTGATGAGCACTTTAAAGGTGAAGTGCAACTAAGCAGTCTGCTTCGCAGTTCACGCGATAAAATGATTTCAGATATTTTAGACCAGGATGCCACGGTGTTCAGCGTGGCTGATGAGCAAGATGATGTGGCTTATAAGTTTGAGCAGTATAACTTGGTTTCAGCCGCGGTAATCGACACAAATGGGCGGTTAGTTGGGATGCTCATGGTCGATGATATTCTCGACGTGATTAAAGACGAAGCTGAAGAAGCCATTCTCCATCTGGGCGGCGTTGGCGCGCAAGAAGAAATTACCGGCACGATTTTAGAAACCACGCGGTCTCGGTTTTTATGGTTGTTGGTGAACTTGCTCACAGCTGTTCTGGCCTCTTGGGTCATTTCATTGTTTGATGCAACAATTCAGCAAATGGTGGCTTTAGCTGTTCTTATGCCGATTGTAGCTTCGATGGGCGGCAATGCTGGAACCCAGACCATGACAGTTGCGGTGCGGGCTTTGGCCACCCGTGAGTTGGGGCCAGTTAACGCCATGCGGGTGGTGTTTCGTGAATGTGCCGTCGGCATTATCAATGGCGTGTTTTTTGCCATTATAGTCGGCTTGTTTGCATGGTGGTGGTTTGGTTTTGGTGGGCTGGGTTTGGTGATTGCCGCGGCCATGATTATCAATTTGTTTGCGGCTGCCTTGGCTGGCATTTTAGTCCCGCTGGTTTTAGACCATTTTGAAATAGATCCGGCTATATCGTCGGCGGTGTTTCTGACAACGGTTACTGATGTGGTTGGGTTCTTTGCATTTTTGGGATTGGCTTCGATATGGCTGAATTGAAAGTGAATCGCCGCGAGGTGTTGGCCTTAAGCTTACTGGCATTACCCCAAATTGCACGAGCGCGAGACATAAACTGGGCAAAGCCTGTGACCATTGCGGGCCTGCCCAACCTCAATCAGGTAGCTCCAAATCTTTATCGTTCGGCTCAGCCAACGGTGGATGGGTTTGTTGCTGCACAATCGACATTGAAAATTCTAACTGTCATAAACTTGCGCGAATCGCAGACGGATGCGACGCTCTTAAAAGACGTTCAGATCGAAGAACAATCAGTGCCCATGAATGCCTTGAACATCAAGGAAGCGGATGTAATCTCGGCCCTGAAACTTATCAAAGCGGGAGAAGCCAAGGGGCCAGTTTTGGTGCATTGCAAACATGGGGCAGACCGCACAGGCGTGGTGATCGCCATGTACCGCATTCTTTACCAAGGTTGGAGCAAAGAACAGGCGATTGATGAAATGGAACATGGTGGCTTTAACTTCCATTCAGTGTTTTTCAACATTCCAACTTTCATCAAAAATGCCGATATTGCCGCCTATAAACAGGCGCTTGCAATTAGCCCCTGAGGCGGCTAGAAGGCGCTCCAACCAATTCCCTCATTTTAAGGAGTGTGCTTCCATGGCTCGCGTTACCATCGAAGACTGCATCGACAAATTGCCTAATCGCTTTGAGCTTGTGCTCTTGGCTTCTCACCGTGCCCGCAACATTGGCCAAGGCACGCCAATTACTGTGGACCGTGATAATGATAAGGACCCGGTGGTTTCCTTGCGTGAAATTGCTTCGCGCAACATCGACACTGATGATCTTCGTGAAGAATTCATTCACGCCATGCAAAAGCAAGTTGAAGTGGATGAACCAGAACCAACTGAAGTGCCATTGATCGGTCAATCGACTGAGCTTGCTGGAATGCATCGCCCCGGCGAAGAATCAGTTGATATGGAACAAATGACTGAAGAAGAATTGTTGCGCGGCCTTGAAGGTATGCCACCCGCTGAAAGCCCAGGCAGCCAGCGCAACGGGTACTGAGTATTTTTACAGTTTTATGAAAACCGGGCCTAGCGCCCGGTTTTTTTTTGCTTAGAGTAGCGCGCATGATGCGCCAATATGAGTTAGTGGAGCGGGTTACCAAATATGACCCTGATGCGGATGAGGATTTGCTCAACCGCGCATATATTTATGCCATGAAGGCCCATGGCAGCCAGACCCGCGCTTCTGGTGAGGCTTATTTCAATCACCCGCTGGAAGTTGCGGCTATCTTGGCTGAGATGAAGCTGGATACGGCAACCATTGTTGCCGCTTTGCTGCATGATACGGTGGAAGACACCGAGGCCACGCACCAAGAAATTGTCGATAAGTTTGGGCCGGAAATTGCCTCGCTGGTGGATGGCCTCACCAAAATTGCCAAACTTGATATGGTGACTAAGGAAGCCACCCAAGCCGAGAATCTTCGTAAGCTGTTGCTTGCTATGAGCCGCGATGTGCGGGTGCTTTTGGTAAAGCTGGCAGATCGGCTGCATAACATGCGGACCTTGCACCATGTGAAGCCAGAAAAGCGCCAGCGCATTGCACAGGAAACCATGGAAATTTATGCGCCACTGGCGGGCCGCATGGGAATGCAGCTTATTCGCGATGAAATGGAAGATATTGCTTTTGGTGTGCTCAACCCAGATGCACAGGAAATAATCCTGCAGCGTTTGGCGCGGCTGCATACGGAAAGCGGCGATGTTTTGCGTGAGATTGAAATTGCGTTATCAAAAGAGCTTGCCGCCAATGGAATGAAAGCCGAAGTTTCGGGACGTGAAAAGCGGGCTTATTCGATCTGGCGCAAGATGGAACGCAAGCAGCTTTCGCTCGATCAACTTTCAGATATATTTGCGTTTCGAGTTTTGGTGGAAAAAGTGGATGATTGTTATCGTTCGCTGGGTGTGGTCCACCGCACATGGAAGGCAGTGCCGGGGCGGTTTAAAGATTATATCAGCAATCCCAAACAGAATGATTATCGCTCGCTGCACACAACGGTGATTGGCCCACATTCGATGCGTGTGGAAATGCAAATTCGCACTCAGATTATGCATGAGATTGCCGATCGTGGCGTTGCTGCTCACGCACTTTATAAAGATGTGGCGCAGGTTAAATCTGGCGAGACGGCTCCGGCAACCGAATCCAATGCTTATCGTTGGCTGCGACATTTGATGGATACTCTGCAAGAGGGCGACAGCCCGAAAGAATTTTTGGAGCATACAAAGCTTGAACTGTTCCATGATCAGGTTTTTTGTTTCACACCCAAAGGCCAATTGATTGCTTTGCCGCAAGGGGCAACACCGATTGATTTTGCTTATGCGGTTCACACCTCGGTTGGTGACAGTTGCGTTGGCAGCAAAGTGAATGGACGCCACGCGCCGTTGGTGACGCAGCTTCGCAATGGTGATGAAGTGGAGATCATCCGCTCAGAAGCGCAGGTGCCGCCACCAGCATGGGAAGCCATTGCTGTCACAGGCAAAGCCAAGGCCGCTATCAGGCGCGCCACGGGAGCTGCCATTCGCAAACAGTTTGCTGGGCTTGGCCGTGAAATTGTTGAGAAGCTTTTGGAGCGGCAGTCTCATCCATTCGTTGAAAAAGAATTGGTGAAGGCGGTGCCGCGCCTTGGCCATAAAAATGTGGATGATGCGCTGGCTGCCGTGGGTCGCGGTGAACTTTCCGCATTGGATGTGCTTAAAGCACTTGGACTTACGGTTGATGAAAAAGAGGTGCGTGCATCGCGCCGCAAAGTTTTGGCGCGGAAGGAAGAAGGCCAAGGCAAATTCTCACTTCCGGTGCGTGGTGCGGCGGCTAATATGGCCTTGAAAATCCATTTGGTAACGGGTGCAGTTCCTGGTGAGCGTATTGTGGGAATTACGACCGTTGGCGAAGGTATTACGATTTATCCAATTTTTGCAAACGCCTTAGAGCTGTTTGACCAAGAGCCTGAGCGCTGGGTGGATTTGGCCTGGGGAATTGCCGAGGAGGGGCAGCGGTTTCCCGCCCGCATCAACATATCATTGATCAATGAGGTGGGTGCTCTCGCGCAAGTGGCGCAGGTGATTGGTGAGAATGGTGGCAACATTGATGAGCTGCAACTTATTAAGCGCGAAGGGGTGCGCGATTTCTTTGATTTGACCGTGCTGCTTGAAGTGTTTGATAACCGCCACTTGAATGACATTATGAAAGCCTTAAAGAGCAAACCATCAGTTAATTCAGTGTCGCGGATAACGGGGTAATTATGCTTTCACATGAAGATGTTTTGAATGAATTTCGTGATGCTGGGGCTTTGCTGGAAGGGCATTTTGTCTTGTCCTCTGGCTTGCACTCAGCACGCTATTTGCAATGCGCGCGGGTTTTGATGGATGCCAGACGGGCTGATCGGTTATGTGCCAGTTTGGCTGCTACAGTGCGGGCCGCAAACTATGGTGACTTTGATCTCGTCGCATCACCTGCAATGGGTGGCGTGGTGGTTGGCTATGAGATGGGCCGCCAGCTTGGTGTGCCCGCGATTTTCTTTGAGCGGGTTGATGGCAAGCTTGCCTTGCGCCGGGGCTTTAGCATTCCCAAGGGTGCGCGCATTTTGATGGTGGAAGATATTGTAACCACCGGTCTTTCATCGCGAGAATGCATTGCGGGCATTATCGATGAAGGCGGCATTTGTGTAGCGGCTGCTTGTTTGATTGATCGCTCTGGCGGCAAAGCTGATGTGGGGGTGCCACTTCATGCGTTAACGGCACTGGAAATTCCAGCCTATGCTGCAGATGCGCTTCCAACAGAACTTGCGGCAATGCCTGCCATTAAACCTGGCAGCAGAGGCATGAAGGCATGATCATTGGGATCGGCAATGACATTGTTGATATCAGGCGCATTGAAAAAACACTTGAGCAATATGGTGCGCGATTTACGGACCGTATTTTTACCGAGATTGAAAAGAAGAAATCTGACAAACGGGCAATGCGGGCTGCATCCTATGCCAAGCGCTTTGCCGCCAAGGAAGCGTGCTCAAAAGCCTTGGGCACGGGCTTTCGGCGCGGGGTTTTTTGGAAAGACATGGGTGTGGTGAATGAAATGTCTGGCCGTCCGACTATGGTGCTGACTGGTGGTGCAAAAGCGCAATTGGAACGGCTTATTCCTGCTGGTATGAGCGCAAAAGTTCACCTTACGATTACCGACGATCACCCCTACGCGCAAGCTGTGGTGATTATCGAAGCAAATTGATACTGTGGCAGTTTCGCCACAGTGACCTGCCTTGAACTTGGCATGATTGCATCGCACATAGGGTAAACAGTATATGAACCCACAACAATTTAAGACGCTGCCGTGGCAGCTGGGAATTTAGATGAGCAAGAAAGATATGAATATGGCTGCCGCGCGCGCTTCTGGGGCCAAATCGGAAGAAAGCATTTGGGAGACGGCGAAAGTCATCATCCAAGCGTTGCTCATTGCGTTTGTAGTTCGCACTTTCTTGTTCCAACCATTTAACATTCCATCTTCGTCCATGTATCCGACCTTGAAGATTGGTGATTATCTTTTTGTTTCAAAGCTTTCCTATGGTTATGGAAAGTATTCGTTTAACTTCTCCTTTGGTGGTTTTTCAGGTCCGCCTTGGCTCAGTTGCTGTTCATTTGTTGATTTTCCTGGCCGTAAAATTTTGGCAGACACGCCTAAGCGCGGCGATGTGGCCGTGTTTAAATATCCGCAAGATTTGTCGATTGATTACATCAAGCGCGTGATTGGCTTGCCTGGTGACCGCATTCAAATGAAGCAGGGCCAACTGTTCATCAATGGCGAAGCTGTGCCAAAGGTGCGGGTTGAGGATTATGTGGATTCAACCCATGAAAGTGGCATGGGGCCAGTGGTTTCTCAATTTCAGGAAACATTGCCGAATGGCGTCACTTACCGTGTGCTGGATTTTGGCGATATTTCAGCAGACAATACAGAAGAATATGTGGTTCCGACTGATCATTATTTTATGATGGGTGATAACCGCGATAACTCACAAGACTCGCGCTATCTCGACAAGGTTGGCTATGTTCCAATTGAGAATTTCGTTGGTCGTGCCGATGTGATCTTTTTCTCGTTTGCGCCGGGCTCATCTTTGAAAGAGCCTTGGAAATGGCCATTCCAGATTCGCTGGTCGCGTTTCTTTAACTGGATCTAGGTTATGTCGCAGCGTGAGCTGGAAGAACTTCTCGGCTATCATTTTAAAGATGCCCAGTTATGTGAGCACGCGCTGACCCATGGCAGCCGCCAGAGCAAGCGCGCCGATTATCAACGCTTGGAATTTCTGGGTGACCGGGTTTTAAGCTTGGTGATTGCTGAAGATTTATTTGCGCGTTTTGCAACCGAACAAGAAGGGCAATTGGCAGCCCGCCTTAGCTTGCTGGTGCGTGGGGAGACTTGCGCGTTGGTGGGGCAGAAGCTTGGCCTTGATGATTTCATTATTGTTGGCGCCACCGAAAAGAAAAAAGGCGTGCAGCGCATATCGTCAGTGGTTGGTGATGTTGTGGAAGCCATTATTGGTGCTATCTATTTAGATGGTGGGCTGGAAGCAGCGCGGGTGTTTATTTTGTCGTGCTGGACCGAGATGTTGGCCAAAGCTCCGGCGGATTTGAAAGACGCCAAAACCTTTGTGCAAGAATGGGCACTGGCGCGGGCTTTGCCTTTGCCGCATTATGAAATGACAGATCGTTCAGGATTGGAACATGCTCCGATTTTTACGATCTCTTTGAAAGTTGGTATCTATGAAAATTCTGTGGGCTCAGGTGCCTCCAAACAAGCAGCCGAAATGGCAGCCGCCAGCGCCTTTATTGCGCGAGAAGGATTGCGCTAAATGACGGAAGTTCCTCAAACGCGCTGTGGCTTCGTGGCTATTATTGGCGCGCCAAATGCTGGCAAATCCACACTGGTCAATAAATTGGTTGGCGCAAAAATATCAATTGTCAGCCACAAGGTGCAAACCACGCGGGCTCGCATTCGTGCGATCTATATGAACGGTCAAAGCCAAGTGGTTTTGGTGGATACGCCCGGTATTTTTAAGCCGCGCCGCAAGCTTGATGAGGCCATGGTGAATAGTGCTTGGACGGGGGCAGGCGAGGCCGATGCCGTTGTGCTGCTGGTTGATGCGCGGCGCGGGCTTGAAGATGAAGTGCAAAAAATTATCGATGGATTCAAGGCGCATAAATCAAAAGTGATTTTGGTTTTGAATAAGGTAGATCTGATTGAAGTTGCCAAGCTAATGCCTTTGGCCGAGCAGATGGCTGCGGCTTACGAGTTTACTGAGACATTTATGGTGAGTGCGCTGACTGGTTCAGGCATTGAAAAATTGGGTGCCAAACTCGCCGAGAAAATGCCGCTTGGCCCATGGCTTTACCCTGAAGATCAAACCGCTGATGTGCATTTGCGTTTTATTGCCTCTGAAATTACGCGCGAGAAAATTTATGAGCGCTTGCATGATGAGTTGCCATACTCCTCCACGGTTGAAACTGAAGCGTGGGAAGAACGTAAAGATGGGTCGGTGAAAATCACCCAAGCTATATTTGTGGAGCGCGACAGCCAGAAGGCCATTGTGCTGGGCAAGGGTGGCGCACAGGTTAAAATTCTAGGCCAGCTTGCGCGCAAAGAGATGGAAGAATCATTTGATCGGCGTGTACACTTGTTTTTATTCGTGAAGGTGCGCGAGAATTGGGCTCAAGACCCTGAGCGCTTACGCATGATGGGGCTTTCAAAGAGGTAGTTATTTAACTTGGAATGGCGCGATGAAGGGGTTGTGATTGGCGTTCGCTCCCATGGCGAAACCTCTGCCATTGCCGAAATTCTCACAGCCGAGCATGGGCGTTGTTTGGGCATGGTGCGCGGTGGCCGATCACGGCACATGCGGCCTGTGTTGCAGCCAGGAAATTTAGTGATGGTCACATGGCGGGCGCGGCTGGAAGAGCATATGGGTATGTTTATGCTTGAGCCTTTGGCGCTGAAAGCTGGATTTATTTTATCTTATCCATTTCGCCTCGCCGGACTTTCCACTTTGATGGCGCTGGCGCAAATGTTGCCAGAGCGTGAGCCGCATCCAAGGCTTTATCATGCCGCCCATGTGGTGCTTTCTTCGATAGAAGAGGATGCGGTATGGCCAGCACTATTGGTGCGCTGGGAAATGGGATTGCTGGATGAACTTGGCTTTGGTTTGGACTTAAGCAAATGTGCTTCGACTGGACAGCTGCATGATCTTGAATTTGTATCACCGAAAACCGGACGTGCTGTAAGCCGTGATGCAGCGCAGCCTTACTTGGACCGCCTATTTTCATTGCCCGCATTTTTGCGTGGTGAGAATGACATGCAAGTTGGGGATGTGTTGGCAGGCCTTAAACTTACAGGTTATTTTTTAGAACGCCATGTGTTCGGCCCACGCGCCATTGCCATGCCGCCAGCGCGGCAATGGTTGTTGGATGGATTGATGGAAAGGGCAGCAGCATAATGTTGGGCAGGCTTAATCATGTGGCCATTGCGGTGCCAGATTTGGCAGCGGCGGTGGCACTTTATCGAAAGAGTTTGAGAGCGATTGTGACAGCGGCTCAACGCTTGCCTGAGCATGGTGTTACGGTGGCCTTTGTTGAATTGCCTAATACTAAAATTGAATTTCTTGAACCCTTGGGCGAAGGCTCGCCGATTGCCGCATTTTTGCTGAAAAATCCGAACGGTGGCATCCATCACATGTGTTATGAAGTGGAAAATATAATTAAGTCGCGCGATCATCTGATTGCTACGGGGGCGCGTATCCTAGGCGATGGCGAACCAAAAATTGGAGCCCATGGCAAGCCGGTTTTATTTCTGCACCCTAAGGATTTTAACGGCACATTGATTGAGTTGGAACAAGCATGAACATAGCAAGCGGCATTGCGATTTATTTTGTGATTTGGTGGACAGTGTTGTTCACCGTGCTGCCATTTGGTGTTCGCAATGCGAGCGAGGCTGGCGAGACAGTTCAACAAGGCAATGAGACGGGTGCGCCGGTTGTGCATGGCCTAGTGAAGAAGTTTTTGATCACCACGGTGATTTCGGCCGTGGTGTTTGCCGCGATTTATTGGGCTTTAGTGAATAGGAATGTGTTGGGCGGGTAGGGTTCTTACCTCACTCGTTTGTCCTCTATATCCGGTGCTAGCGGAAATCTTGATTTTAAATCGCGCTCGGTCACACTCATATGATTGCGGGTATATTGTTCGGACGCATCGCGCAGCGGCTGGAAATCCCACGGGAAATGCCCGCCTTGCTTCATGGCTTCAAACATCATCAACCGCGCTTGCTGGCTTTGCAGAACATCTTGGTGGATTTTTGGAATGTCGAATTTAGCAATTACCTCGGCGTGGAATTTTTTAGCTAAGGGATGCGATGATAAATTGTGCAGCTCCAGCGGATCATCAACCAAATTAAAAAGCTGATCAGGATCAACAGGCGAATGTATGAACTTCCATGGGCCACGGCGCAGCATGTATAGCGGGGCTATGGCTCCTTCGGCGAGATATTCGCCCCATGCAGTAGCATCAGGATTTTCTTTAGCACCTTCAAGCAATGGTAAAAGCGAGCGGCCATCAACGGAGCGGGCCAGTTTTTCAGTGCCGCCAATTGCAGCGATGGTTGGCATAATATCGGCCAGTGACACGGGCTCTTTCACGCGGCGCGGTTTATAGGATTTTGGATTCCAGATAATCAGCGGAATATGGGCGGCTGGTTCCAGATATGACATTTTATACCAGAGCCCACGCTCACCTAAAAAGTCACCATGATCTGATGTGAAAATGATGGTGGTGTTATCAAGCTGGCCTGTAGCTTCCAAGGTTCCGATGAGCTGGCCGAGCAGATCATCGATATAAGATATGTTGGCAAAATAGCCGTGGCGGGCGGCTCGAATATCAGCGGTCGTCACAGTATAATCATCCATGGCAGATACATCATAAAGCCGCTGGCTGTGAGCATCCAATTGCTCGCGCTTCATTGCCGGCACAGCAGGCAAATCAATGTCTTCGTCTTTATACAAGTCCCAGAATTTCTTACGCGCCGCATAGGGATCATGTGGGTGGGTGAAGCTGGCCATCAAAGCGAAAGGTTTTTCAGGGGAGAATCTTGCATAATCATAAAGTTTGCGTGTGGCTTGAAAACACACGTCATCATCAAATTCCAACTGGTTGGAAATTTCCGCGATGCCGGGTTGCAGCACCGAAGTCATATTATGATACCACCAATCAATGCGCTCCTGCTTCAGTCGCCAATCAGGGGTCCAGCCGAAGTCAGCGGGATAAATATCGGTGGTGAGGCGTTCTTCAAGTCCGTGCAATTGATCGGGGCCAACGAAGTGCATTTTGCCAGATAAGCAAGTTTGATAACCCTGCATCCGCAAATAATGCGCCCAGGTGGGTATGGCAGAGGGAAACTCAGCCGCATTATCATAAACGCCAGTGCGCGAGGGCAATAGGCCGTTCATAATCGTGGCGCGGGCTGGCGCGCACAGCGGGCTGGTGGAATAACAATTCTCAAACACCACGCCTTCATGCGCCAGCCGGCTGAGATTTGGCGTTTGCACTAGCTTATGACCATAGGGCGCTAAAAATTGTGCCGCCATCTGATCGGCCATCACAAAGAGAATGTTGGGTTTGCGTGGAGTTGACACTATATTGGCCTTATGAAAACTGTGCTGCTGATTTTAATTCGGATTTATCAACTTACACTATCGTCGTTCATGGGGCGAGGGTGCCGATTTCTGCCGACCTGTTCGGAATATGCGACAACGGCGATCGAAAAACACGGAGCATGGCGTGGTGGGAAATTAGCGCTCCGACGCATTTCGCGCTGCCACCCGTGGGGTGGTGATGGCTTTGATCCAGTGCCGGATCATTTGCACGAGCACAAATAAAAAGCCGCAGAACGAATTCTGCGGCTGTGAAACTTTAAAGTACTTGAAAATTAGAACGCGAAGATTGCTCCAACGCGCACTTCATGTTCGTCACCCCAATGAATGTCAACATCGCAGGCTACGCCGCATGTTGTGTTGTCATAATAATTGGCGTCGCCCAAACGGGTGTAAAGATAATCCATTTTTACGCGCAGATTATCAGTTACGGCATGTTCAACGCCGCCGCCGATGGTCCAGCCAAAATGATTTGCAGTAATTTGGTTTGGCGTGCTTGAAATAATGCCATCCAGATTGCCAGTGGCCCAAGCGCCGCCGCCTGTTACGAAGAGCAATGTGTCATCAAAGGCCAAACCAACACGCGCACGCAATGTTGCAATGTTATCAAGCTTGAATGAGAAATCTGCTGTTGGGTCGATGTTTTCAACGATTGAGCCACTGCGGCCCCAATCGGCTTCAACGCCCATTACAATGTCATCTATTTGGTAGTTATAACCACCAAGCACGCCGCCCTTGTAGCCGCAACCTGCGTTTAAATAATCTAAGCCGCCAGTGTTGTCGGTCAAGGTGCCATCGATGCAGGCAACACCAACCCAACCACCGATATACATGCCTGTCCAATCATAGCTGGCGGGGCGGAGCTGTTCTACGGGTGGTGGTGGCGGATCAAGATCGGCGGCCAAAACTGTTGCTGCTGGCATGAGAGATGCTGCGGCGAAGGCGAGAAGGAAGAGATGCTTTTTCATTACGATGTACCCATTTACTGTTATCACTGAAGATGGGTTGGTTATGAAGCGTTAAGGTTAATGTAGGGTTATTGAAAAATTGATGAACTCTTAACGCGAAACGACATGGCTTGACCTTGACGCAAATGCGCGGCATTTGAAGCTTCCAGTCAATGATTTGGCTTATCCGTGATGGTTTGCGGAAGTGAGCAAGAGGAGACTAAAATGATTACTTTGACATTCCCTGATGGCGCAAAGCGCGAAGTTGAAGCCGGGCAGAGTGCGAGCCAAGTGGCCGCATCAATCGCAAAATCCCTTGAGAAAAAAGCCGTGGCGGCAATCGTGAATGGTGTGCTGGTTGACTTGGCCGACCCCATTATGGCTGATGCCACATTGCAAATTGTGACTCGGGATGATGAACGCGCGTTGGAACTTATTCGCCATGATGCAGCGCATGTGCTGGCCGAGGCTGTGCAGGAATTGCACCCGGGCACGCAGGTGACCATTGGGCCGGTGATTGAAAATGGTTTCTACTATGATTTCTTCCGCAACGAGCCGTTCTCGCAAGCGGATTTTGCCCCGATTGAAAAAAAGATGCGCGAGATTATCCAGCGCGACAAGCCATTCACAAAATCGGTGAAAACCCGCGAAGAAGCCAAGGCGTTTTTTGAAACGCGTGGCGAGGCATTCAAAGTGGAGCTAGTGGATTCGATTCCCGGCAATGAAGACATTAAATTTTACGATCAAGGTGGCTGGGTGGATATGTGCCGTGGGCCGCACATGAATTCCACGGGCAAGATCGGCACGGCGTTCAAATTGATGAAGGTGGCTGGCGCTTATTGGCGCGGCGACAGCACCAAGCCCATGCTCACGCGCATTTATGGCACGGCGTGGGCCAATGATAAAGATTTGCAAAATTATGTGACGGCTTTGGAAGAGGCTGAAAAACGCGACCACCGTAAACTGGGCCGCGAAATGGATTTGTTTCATTTCCAAGAAGAAGGCCCCGGCGTTGTCTTCTGGCACGCAAAAGGCTGGACCATGTTCCAGCAGCTCATTGCTTACATGCGCCGCCGTTTGTCGAAGCTCGACTATCAAGAAGTGAACGCGCCGCAGTTGCTTGATAAGTCCCTATGGGAAACTTCGGGCCACTGGGAATGGTATCGCGAAGGCATGTTTGCTGCCACTTCGGCTGGTGAACACACGGAAGACGAACAAGTGTTCGCATTAAAACCGATGAACTGCCCGGGCCATGTGCAATTGTTTAAGCATGGTTTGCGAAGCTATCGCGAATTGCCAATGCGCCTTGCTGAGTTTGGCGCGGTGCATCGCTATGAGCCATCAGGCGCATTGCATGGTTTGATGCGCGTGCGCGGCTTCACGCAAGATGACGCGCATATTTTCTGCACGCCCGAGCAAATGGCTGATGAATGTTTGAAGATCAATGATCTGATCTTGTCCACTTACAAAGATTTTGGCTTCGAGCAAATTGTGGTGAAGCTTTCCACCCGCCCGGAAAAGCGTGTGGGCACCGATGCTGATTGGGATCGCGCTGAAGACATTATGCAAAAGGTTCTGGTGCAAATCGCCGAAGCTTCGGGTGGTGCGATTAAGACTGCCATCAATCCGGGCGAGGGCGCTTTCTATGGTCCCAAGTTTGAATATGTGCTGCGCGATGCCATCGGCCGTGATTGGCAATGCGGCACCACGCAGGTGGATTTTAATCTGCCGGAACGCTTTGGCGCATTTTACATTGGTGCCGATGGCGAGAAGCATGTGCCGGTGATGATCCACCGCGCCATATGCGGTTCGATGGAGCGGTTTTTAGGGATATTGATCGAGAACTTTGCAGGCCATTTCCCATTGTGGATGGCGCCTGTGCAGGTGATGGTGGCGCCGATTACCAGTGAGGCTGATGACTATGCCGTTGAAGTGCGCACGCAACTGCGGGCATTGGGTTTGCGTTGCGAGGCTGATCTGCGCAATGAGAAGATCAACTACAAAGTGCGCGAACATTCATTGGCGAAAGTTCCGGTAATCTTGGCCGTGGGCAAACGCGAGATGGAAGAAAAGACAGTCTCGGTGCGGCGCTTGGGTTCGCAAGATCAGAAGGTGGCAACGCTGGTAGAGACGCTGGCAGCGTTGGTGAAGGAAGCGATGCCGCCGGATTTGAGGTGAAGGGTGTCAAACGCGCCAGTCACCTTGGGGTGAGTTGTTATGCCTCTGAAATTTTGCATTTGTTAAGGCTTTATGAGCTGACGTCTCAAAGTGCCCCAAGCAAACTCCGCAACTCCAACTACCCACTTCTTTTGTTTTTAGTCTGATTAATTTTTGATCTTTATCCTGACATACCTGACAAAATGGTCCATCGTTTTCACCGTTTTCCAGCAAAAGATAATACGCGGGAGCTTCAAACTTTAAAGCTTCTCGCTTTTGAATGGTTTTTTGCAAACTAGAGTTCGCCTCTTGAAGGGTAAGATTTTCTTCTTTCAAGGACAGCACAGATTGCCGCAAACCAAGAATGGCTTCTTGAAGTTCTATCGTTGCACCTTTCTTTACCAGATTGGACTTACCCGGAAAAAGTGGAGGGACTTCTGATAGCATAATTACAACAGGAGGACTTTATGACGAGCAAGCAGAGACGAGAATTTACGCCGGAGTTTAAGCGCGAGGCGGTTGGGTTGTTGGCCAGTAGTGGCAGAA
>JANNBH010000023.1:0-32623 GCA_031385245.1 Hyphomicrobiales bacterium
CAAAAGGCTTTGATGCGATCAGTCAAACTGAAGCCGCGCCCTTCCATTATGCCAGTGCCTGCAATTCTTTCAAAATCGCTTCGCCCATTTCAGATGTGTTGGTATTGGCTGGAATATCGCCTGCGATATCTTTGGTACGAAGGCCCTTGGCCAGAACGGCTGAGATTGCTTGATCTAATTTATCAGCCCATTCACCCATGCCGAAGGAATAACGCAAGCACATTCCAAAGCTTGCATTCATGGCGATGGGATTGGCGGCTCCTGTGCCAGCATTATCTGGCGCTGAGCCATGCACGGGTTCATACAAGGCTTTGCGGCGTTTGGTTTTCGGATCGGGTGCGCCCAGCGAGGCTGATGGCAACATGCCGAGCGAACCTGTGAGCATCGCGGCGACATCAGACAAAATATCGCCGAACAAATTATCAGTCACAATCACATCATATTGCTTGGGCCAACGCACAAGTTGCATGGCGCAATTATCAGCCAGCACATGTTCAAGCTGCGCGTCTTTATATTCGGTAGCATGAATGCGGGTGACAATTTCATGCCAGAGCACGCCCGTTTTCATCACGTTGCGCTTTTCCGCTGAAGACACTTTGTTCTTGCGGGTTTTGGCAAGTTCAAAAGCGACGCGGGTGATGCGCTCAATTTCAAACGTGTCATAAATTTGCGTATCAATGCCGCGCTTCTGGCCATTTCCTAAATCGGTGATGGTTTTAGGTTCACCAAAATAAACCCCACCTGTCAGCTCGCGCACGATGAGAATATCGAGGCCTTCAACCACATTCTTTTTAAGGGACGACGCATCGGCGAGTGCAGGATAACAAATGGCGGGCCGCAAGTTTGCAAACAGGCCAAGGTCCTTACGCAGGCGCAGAAGACCAGCCTCAGGGCGGGCCTCATAAGGCACCTT
Source organism: Hyphomicrobiales bacterium (assembly GCA_031385245.1). Lineage (GTDB taxonomy): Bacteria > Pseudomonadota > Alphaproteobacteria > Rhizobiales > Aestuariivirgaceae > Aestuariivirga. The sequence goes on from JANNBH010000023.1 coordinate 914, forward strand.
ATCCCATTTAGGGCCGCCCACCGCGCCGAATAAAACGGCATCAGCGCTTTGTGCTTTGGCCATATCAGATTCAGAAATGGCTTGGCCATGGGCGTCATAGGCGCAACCGCCAACTAAACCTCGATCAGTGTTGAATGTGGCAATGCCTTGCTTGCCGAACCACATTAAAATCTTTTCAACCTCGGCCATCACTTCTGGGCCAATGCCATCACCGGGGAGGAGGAAAAGATTATTGGACGCCATGAGGGTTCTCGCTTGTTTGACACTTCGGCACCACCTAGCGAATAGTGAAATTTATTGCAACTTATTCGGCGACCTTCACACTCATCGGGTTATTCGGGTGCTGGGTCCAATTGGCGTAATCTTTGCTGATTTTTTTGCCTGTGCGCGCATCAGTTCCAGAGGTTTGGCGTTCCATGGTGATGCAGTTTTCAACGGGACATACTTCGACGCAGAGATTACAGGCCACGCATTCATCATCCATCACTTCAAAATGGCGAATTCCATCTTTCTCTTTCATAATGGCTTGGTGTGAGGTGTCTTCGCAGGCAGCATAGCAACGGCCGCATTTTATGCAGGCATCTTGGTCGATTTTTGCTTTGGCGATGTAATTTAAGTTTAGGTATTGCCAATCGGTGACGTTGGGCACAGCGCGACCCCTAAAATCTTCGATTGAAGCATAACCTTTCTCGTCCATCCAGCGTTCTAAGCCTGAGATCATTTCTTCGACGATCTTGAAGCCATAGGTCATGGCAGCAGTGCAGACCTGCACAGTGCCAGCGGACATTGAAATAAACTCAGCCGCGTCACGCCAGGTGGTGATGCCGCCTATTGCTGAAATGGGCAGGCCATGGGTCTGTTTATCGCGGGCAATTTCCGCCACCATGTTGAGTGCAATCGGTTTAACCGCTGGGCCACAATAACCGCCATGTGAGCCTTTGCCATCAATGGTCGGCATGGGCGACATGTTGTCGAGATCAACCGAGATGATCGATGAGATCGTGTTGATTAGTGACACAGCATCAGCCCCGCCTTTGAGGGCGGCTCGCGCTGGCAGGCGAATATCTGTTATATTTGGCGTGAGCTTCACAATCACCGGCATCCGCGTATATTGCTTGCACCAGCGCGCCACCATTTCAATATATTCAGGGACCTGACCAACGGCAGCGCCCATGCCGCGTTCGCTCATGCCATGCGGGCAACCGAAGTTCAGCTCCACGCCATCAGCCTCGGTTTCTTCAACACGGGCGAGAATTGTTTTCCATGGAAGTTCTTCGCAAGGCACCATGAGAGAGACCACCATGGCGCGGTCTTTCCACTCGCGTTTTACTTTTTTAATTTCCTGCAAATTGATTTCAAGCGGACGATCAGTGATGAGCTCGATATTATTGAGGCCAAGCAAACGGCGGTCTGCGCCATGAATTGCGCCATAGCGCGGGCCGTTGACGTTGACGATGGGAGGCCCGTCTTCGCCCAAAGTTTTCCACACCACCCCACCCCAGCCCGCTTTAAATGCGCGCACCACATTATATTCTTTATCGGTGGGCGGGGCCGAAGCTAACCAGAATGGGTTTGGGGATTTTATGCCCACAAAATTTGAACGAAGGTCTGCCATGATCTTATGCCTTCAAATATGAGTTTATGGATTCTGCAGCACGTCTGCCGTCGTCAACGCTGGCCACTGTCAAATCTTTGCCGCCAGCGATGCAATCACCGCCCGCCCATATACCTTTGACGGAACTGCGCTTCTCAGCATCAACTTTGATGCGACCTTGATCGAGAGCTAGTGTGCCGCCAAGCACGTCAACGTATGATTGACCAATGGCTTTGAAAATCATGTCTGCTGCAAGTTCAAATACCTCGCCCGTGCCTTCAAGCTTCTTGCCCTTCATCGTCATATATTCGCATTTCAGGCCAATGGCTTTATCACCCTTCACCAGAACTTTTTTAGGGGCAACCCAGTGCATGATCTTCACACCCTTGGTTTGGGCTAACTCTTGCTCATAAGCACTGGCCTTCATCTGGTCAGCACCACGGCGATAAAGAATGGTCACATTTTCAGCACCGAGCAATTTTGATTGAATGGCCACATCAATGGCCGTCATACCACCACCGATCACCAGCACATTGCGGCCTACGGGGAGCTTCGATAGGTCTTTGGCTTGGCGCAGATCGGAAATATAATCGACAGCATCTTCAATGCCGTCTGCGTCCTCATTCTTGGCACCCAAAGCATTCACGCCAGAAAGGCCCACGCCGAGAAACACGGCACTATATTCGCGCTGCAAATCTGGCAGCTTTAATTTCTTTCCAAGCGCCATATTATTTTGAATTGCGATGCCGCCAATAGATAGAATAAAATCCACTTCCTTCTGGGCAAAATCATCAACGGCTTTATAAGCGGCAATGCCAAACTCATTGAGGCCACCTGGTTTTTTGCGCGCTTCAAAAATTGTCACTGTATGCCCATGCATGGCCAAACGATGAGCACACGCAAGACCAGCAGGTCCAGCGCCCACAACGGCCACTTTTTTGCCCGAAGATTTAGCGCGCGAGTAGGGATGTTTTTCAACCATGGCCTGATCGGTGGCGAAGCGCTGCAACATGCCGATCTTAACGGGCTTTCCTTCAGCCGCTTCGCGCACGCAAGCCTCTTCACACAAGGTTTCTGTTGGGCACACGCGGGCACACATGCCGCCTAATATGTTTTGATTGAAAATAGTTTTAGCAGCAGATTTTGCATGGCCCGCTTGAATTTCACGAATAAACAAGGGAATATCAATTGTAGTAGGGCAGGCTTTCATGCAGGGCGCATCGTAACAGAAGTAACAACGATCAGATTCGACCAAAGCTTCATGGTGCGATAAGGGTGCGTGCAAATCTGTAAAGTTTGCAGCATAATCCATTTTGCTCAGGCGTTTTCCTGAAATATCTGGGGTTTTAGCCGGTGCCATGAACGCTCTCCCTCTTTTGCGGAACCAAAGGATGGCTGATTTTGTTCAAATGGTCAAATTTTCGATGGTGATAGACGAGACGGGCTTCACCCGTTATATATGTATGACAAATGAATTGAGAGACCGCTATGAGCAAAAACCCAAGTAAGCCCAAGACTTTACGTTCGCAAAACTGGTTCGATAATCCAGAAAATGCGGATATGACTGCGCTTTATTTGGAGCGTTATCTCAATTATGGGTTTACGCGGGGCGAACTTCAGGGGGCCAAACCCATCATCGGCATTGCCCAAACGGGGTCCGATCTTAGCCCGTGCAATCGCTCGCATGTTGAACTTGCTAAGCGCGTGCGTGATGGCATTATCGCGGCTGGTGGCGTTCCGCTCGAATTTCCAATTCATCCGATCCAAGAAACTGGCAAGCGCCCCACGGCCTCGCTTGACCGTAACTTAGCTTACCTCTCCCTCGTCGAAGTGCTTTATGGATATCCTTTAGATGGCGTGGTGCTGACTATTGGTTGCGATAAAACCACGCCAGCTTGCTTGATGGCAGCCGCCACAGTGGATATTCCGGCGATTGCTCTCTCGTCTGGCCCGATGCTGAACGGTGATTATAAGGGTCAGCGCACCGGGTCTGGCACCATCGTTTGGATGGCGCGTGAAAAATTGGCCACTGGCGAAATTGATTATGATGGCTTTGTGGAGTTGGTGGCTTCGTCAGCTCCGTCAGCTGGCTATTGCAACACCATGGGCACGGCCACCACCATGAACTCGCTCACCGAAGCGCTTGGCATGTGCCTTCCTGGCAATGCGGCCATTCCAGCGCCTTATCGTGAGCGCGGCCAGATGGCTTATGAAACTGGCAAGCGCATTGTGGAAATGGTGCGTGAAGATTTAACCCCATCAAAAATTATGACGCGCAAGGCTTTTGAAAATGCCATTGCCGTAAACACCGCAATTGGCGGCTCCACCAATGCGCCAAACCATTTAAACGGTATTGCGCGCTTAGTGGGCGTTGAACTTGATGTGATCGATTGGGAAAAGCACGGCCATGATTTGCCACTGCTGGTGAATTTGCAACCCGCTGGTGAATATCTGGGTGAAGATTATCACCGTGCTGGTGGGGTTCCCGCAGTTCTGGCTGAGTTGATCCAAGCTGGCAAAATTCATAAAGATGTAATGACCGTCAATGGCAAAACCATTGGTGAGAATAACACCGGAAAATTCTCGTGGAACCGCAAGGTGATCAAAGAGTTTGATGACCCAATCAAGAAAAATGCTGGCTTTAAAATGCTGCATGGCAATTTATTTGATTCAGCAATTATGAAAACATCCGTGATCTCGGAAGAATTCAGAGCACGATATTTGTCTGATCCAAAAATGCCAAATTCTTTTGAAGCAAAGGCAATCGTGTTTGATGGGCCCGAAGATTATCACGCCAATATCGACAATCCAAAATTGGATATTGATGAGAACACCATCTTGTTTATTCGCGGTGTTGGACCCCTAGGTTACCCGGGTGCTGCTGAAGTGGTGAATATGCGCGCTCCCACTTATTTATTGGAGAAGGGCGTGCGCTCGCTTCCGTGTGTGGGCGATGGCAGGCAATCTGGCACCTCAGGCTCACCATCAATTTTGAATGCTTCGCCAGAAGCAGCAGCAGGCGGTGGCCTCGCTATTTTGAAAAATGGCGACCGGGTGAAGATCGATCTCAACACCGGGGATTGCAATATGTTAATCTCGGATGCCGAGATTGCAAAGCGCCGCGCTGAGCTTGAAGCCAGTGGCGGATACAAAGTGCCGCCTTCACAAACGCCGTGGCAAGAAATTTTCCGCAACACAACGGAGCAATTGGCCCAAGGTATGATTATCAAGGGTTCAACCAAGTTCCAACGCATCGCCAAAACTATGGGCATCCCTCGAGATAATCATTGATGCTTGAACTTCGTAACGACCGTATCCACGCAATTTTTGATGCCCGTGGAGCAAGGCTTCAAGCCTTGTTTGTTGATGGGGTTGATGTGGTGCAAGGCAATGAACTGGATTTTGATTTCGCAACCGCTGATCCTTATGCTGGAGCATTGGCTGGGCGCTTTGCTGGGCGCATAACAAATGCAGAATTTCCGCTGGATGGAGCGATTGTCAAAGTTGTGCCGAATGTGGGTAATTTTCAGCTACATGGTGGTCCAGATAATTTTGCCCTTCGTGAATGGAATGTGGAAGCTGATGATTATTCTATATGGTTCACGCTGCATTCGCCCGATGGTGACCAAGGCTATCCTGGTGCGGTGGATGCAACGGCAATTTACAAATTGAACGGAAATGTTCTGTCGTTGGAAATCGAAGCGACAACAACCAAGCCCACCATCGTCAATCTCACCAACCATGCCTATTGGAATATGGCGGGCTCGGGTTCGGTTTTGGAAAATGAATTGCAAATCAATGCCTCGGCTTATTTGCCTTTGAGCGCGGCCTTATTGCCCAGCGGTGAAATTCGCAACGTTGAAGGTTCGCGCTGGGATTTTAAAAAACTGCGCCCGATTGCTGAGGCCTATGACAATTGTTTTTGTCTCGATGGTCCGCGCGGTGAAATGAAACATGGCCTCACATTGCGTGACCCCAAATCGGGCCGCACCATGGAAGTGTGGACCACGGAATGTGCTATTCAAATGTATACCGCAATCCGTTGGGATGGCACTGTGCCAGCAAAATCTGGCACCTTACAACCCTCACAAGGTTTTGCCATTGAGCCGCAAAATTATCCCGATGCGCCAAACCACGCTAATTTTCCAAGCGCTGTGTTGAGGCCCGGTGAGACTTATAAAAATAAAATGGAATGGCGGTTCTTATAAAAAATTATAAGGGTCCACATCCACATTCAATTTAAGCGCGCCTTTGGGTTTCACGTCTTTCAACCATTCGCGCAAATAGGCTTGAATGTTCACATCGCGATTGGCCTTGACCAGAAGCCGCCAGCGGTGCCGCCCGCGCACCATTGCAATGGGCGCAGGGGCCGGGCCCAGCACTGTTATACCATCGGCTAAGGGTGCCAATTGTGCGATTCCCCGCGCAAAGCGTTCGGTGGCTGCTGCTTCATTGCCAGATATAATGAGAGCCGCCAAACGCCCATGCGGAGGCAAGTTTACGTTCTCACGAATTTTCTTTTCGGTTTCCAAATATGCATCGCGATCTGATTTAACCAAAGCTTGCATTAGGGGATGTTGCGGCAAATAAGTTTGCACCAGTGCGCGGCCCGGTTTTGCACCGCGCCCGGCTCTGCCCGCCACTTGGGCAAGCAGAGCCCAGGTGCGCTCACCAGCACGAGGATCAGATGATTCCAGCGCTAAGTCAGCATCCACAACGCCCACCAAAGTGAGATGCGGAAAATGATGGCCCTTGGCCACAAGTTGCGTGCCTAAAATTAAATTGAAATCCCCTTGCTCAACACCGCGCAAAGTCTCACGCAAACTTACCCCGCGCGAAAGATCACTCGATAAAACCGCAATACGGGCTTCAGGAAATAGTTTGGTCACTTCCTCTGCTAGGCGTTCAATGCCCGGACCAACTGGCACCATACTATCTTCGTCACCGCATTGCGGGCAGGCTTTAGGCACCGGCTCTTGATGGCCACAATGGTGGCACATCAGGATTCGTCGAAAGCGATGTTCCACCATGGCTGCCGCGCAATCTGGGCAATGCAATCGGTGCCCACAGGAACGACAGAGCGTGAGAGGCGCAAAGCCGCGTCGATTGAGAAAGAGCAAAGCTTGATCGCCCGCCGCCAAGGTGGTGGCAACTGCCTCAACCAACGGGGCTGAAAGCCATGTGCCCGCATCCACCTTCTCCAACGTCATATCAATGCGCGTGGTTTCAGGAAGTTCGGGTCTGCCATGGCGGTCTTTAAGTTTCACAATGCCATAACGTTCGCGGTCCACATTCACCAAAGATTCAAGTGAAGGTGTGGCTGACGACAGCACCACAGGGAACTTTGCCACTGAACCATAAAGCACGGCCATATCACGCGCATGATAGGGCACACCGTCATCCTGTTTATAAGCGCTCTCATGTTCTTCATCGACCACGATCAAACCAAGCTTAGCCCACGGCAAAAACAAAGCAGACCGAGCCCCTACCACAATGCGGGCTTTGCCTTCAGCAACACCACGCCACACGCGCTCACGTTCACGCGGGCGAAGTTCCGAATGCCACTGGGCTGGCTCGCAGCCAAACCGAGTTTCCACGCGGGCAATAAAAGATGCGGTGAGGGCTATTTCCGGCAGCAGCAAGAGAACCTGTTTGCCAGCCGCCAAAGCCGCCGCCATGGCTTCAAAATAAACTTCAGTTTTGCCAGAGCCGGTGACACCATCAAGCAGCATCACTTTATGGCTGCGGCTAGCGACCATTTGGCGAAGGGCTGCTGCAGCGATCGTCTGATCTTTGCTCAGCTTGTGGCCACCCGCATTAAGATCAGGTTCGGCAAAACTGCGATGGGCTGGCAGGACCACGGCTTCCAAGGCACCCGCTATCACCAAGGCTTTTACTACTGATACACCAACACCTGCTGCTTCCGCCAATTCAGAAGCTTTCATAGCAAAGCCCTGTTCGGCGATAGCCAAAACCTTCTCGCGTTGGGCCGTGAGTTTTGCAGGCTTGGTGCCACTGGCACGGTAAGCGATGTTCTGCCGCGCCCCCTCGAAGGCTGAGGGCACGCGCAGCACCATGCGAAGCACATTGCCAGGGGGCTCTAAATAATAAGCAGCCAACCAATCCACAAATTTTCGGTGCGCCTCCGTCATCGGCGGCATGTCAAAAACTTGGGTTACATCGCGCATTTTCATATTGGTGGCCACAGCGGGGCGCACCGCCCACACAACGCCAATCACACTGCGCGGCCCCAACGGCACTTCAACATAGCTGCCAGCCTCCACTGCCACGCCCTGCGGCACGCGATAAGAATATGCCGTCTCTAAAGCTATCGGCAGCAGCACATCAGCAAATTGGGCGGAATCGGCATTCATAATGTCAGGAATAGACTTTGAAGTGGCCTGCATCCAGCCCTATATATTTATCAATGAAACCTTATGTCCGCGAAATTATATATCAAGAGCCAGCCTCATTAGCGGCAAGGCTTCGGGTTGAAAAAAATCTCACCCTCCTAGAAAGCGTGATGCGCCATGAGCATTTGGGGCGCTATTCCTATCTGGCCTGCAATCCCTCGCAAACCTTGCAGAATGTAACACTTGAAAAAATTCGCGAGGTGTTGTCGTGTTACTCACAAGAAAATGTAGGTGGCCTGCCGCCGTTTCAAGGGGGCCTTGCTGGCTATATTTCTTATGAGTTTGGTCGTTCGCTTGAACCCCATTCCAGAGTGCCAAAGTTCTCGCCCCTATGCCCTGATCTGATTTTACATCACTATGACACGGTGATCAGCTTTGATCATTTGCAGGAAAAAGCCTGGATTGTAGCGCGCCACGAAACTGACGCTGATGCACTAGAAAAATTGTTGAAGCGCAAAACTGGCGCATTGGGTTCCACAGTGATTGAAAATTGGAAGTCAAATTTTTCACGCGCCAATTATGAAGCGGCCATTCAAAAAACTATCGATTATATTTTAGCGGGTGATATTTTTCAGGCTAACATCACGCAATGTTTTGCGGCCGATATTCCGAACGCATTCGAAAGCTTTGCTTTCTATCGACGCTTGCGCGACATGAACCCGGCCACCTTTGCTGCTTATCTTGATTATGGTGATGTGCAGATTGTATCGAGTTCGCCAGAGCGACTGATTAACTGCAATGGCACTCATGTGGAGGCACGGCCGATTAAAGGCACAAGGCGGCGCGATATGGAAGAGGCGCGGGATGCGGAGTTGATTGCAGAACTACAAGCCAGCCGCAAAGACCGCTCTGAAAATGTGATGATTGTAGATTTACTGCGGAATGATCTCTCACGCATTTCCAAACTAGGCTCGGTGAAAGTTCCCGTTCTGTGTGGCTTGGAATCCTATGCCAATGTTCATCATTTGGTGTCGGTGATCACAGGCGATTTACGCGAAGGGTTTGATTTGGTTGATGTGTTGCAGGCGGTGTTTCCCGGCGGTTCCATCACAGGTGCGCCAAAAATTCGCGCTATGGAAATTATTGCAGAACTCGAAGGTCAAGCGCGTGGGGTTTACTGTGGCGCAATCGGCTTTCTCGGATTCAATGGCGCATGTGATCTCAACATCGCCATTCGCACAGCATTGTTCGCAAATGGCAAGGCTTATGTGGCGGGTGGTGGCGGCATCACGGCAAGGTCGCAACCCGCCGCTGAGTATGAGGAGAGCCTGACCAAAATAAAACGCATCATGGAGGCATTCCAGCCATGATCTTGATTGTTGATAATTATGATAGTTTTGTTTTTAACGTGGCCCGCTATTTTGAAGAGTTGGGGCAGCACACGCGTGTGGTTCGCAATGATGAAATCACCGCTGCGGATTTGAATGCTAAGGCCATTGTCATTTCGCCGGGCCCCTGCACTCCGCATGAAGCAGGGCTGTCGATGCAAATCGTGCGCGATTATTCTGGCAAGCTTCCCATTCTTGGCATTTGTTTAGGCCATCAAGTGATAGGCCAAGTGTTTGGTGGCGTGGTGACCAGAGCCCGCCAGCCGATGCATGGCGATAGCTCAGAAATAGATCATAGCGACGAAGGACTATTTAAAGGCATCCCGCAAAAATTTTCAGCGGGGCGCTATCATTCCTTGATTGTGGAGCAGCTTGAGAAAACTGAATTGGATGTGAAGGCGCGTTCTGGTGATGGCGCCATCATGGCCTTGCAACATAAAACGCACCCAACATTTGGTGTGCAGTTTCATCCTGAGTCAATTCTCACCGAACATGGTTATGATCTGCTGCGAAATTTTTTAAAGGTGGTGACATGAGCATTGTCTGGTTCAATGGGGCACTGGCTGATGGGCCTTTGGCTTTAGATGCCGCTGATCGTGGCCTAACGCTGGGCGATGGAATTTTTGAAACCATCGCTGTGCATGGCCCTCGCGTCATTTGGCTCAATGAACATTTGTCGCGCATGGCAAATGCAGCGACGGAACTTGGCATTGGCTTTGATTTATCCAAAATCAAAACTGGCATTACCGCGGTCTTGCAGCACAATGATTGGCCATCTGCATCTTTGCGTATCACGCTCACACGCGGGGCGGTGCAGCCACGGTCATTAACTGGGCAGGGTGCTAACCCCAGCTTAATGATTTCGCTTTCACAGTATGATGGTTCCAAAGATCAATCAGTAACCCTTGCCACATCCACAATCAGGCGCAACGAGACCGCTCCGTCTTCACGGCTTAAAACGCTTTCATACATTGACAACATTGCTGCCGCACGTGAGGTAACAGCACGTGCCGATGATGCTTTGATGTTGAATACGAGGGGCCATGTTGCTTGCACCACAATTGGCAATTTGTTTCTGCTCAAAGGCAACCAACTTATAACGCCGCGTGCCGATCAAGGAATTCTCTGCGGAATAGCCAGAGCAAAGCTTTTGCCAGAAGCACAAGAAGCCATCGTATCGCTGGATGACATCTTTGCTGCCGATGCGGTTTTTAGAACCAACAGTTTGCGTTTAGTAACGCCAGTTACTAAGCTCGATGACAAGCCACTGGGCACGCGCTCCCTCGACGCTATTAAGCGCCTCATTTTAGAAAGGACGAACATATGAAATTTTTTGCTGATACGGCTGATGTTACTGAGATTAGAGAAATAAAAGATATGGGGCTTCTCGATGGGGTGACCACCAATCCATCGCTCATCGCCAAATCGGGCCGATCCTTCAAAGAAGTGATTGCTGAGATTTGCAGTTTCGTTGAAGGCCCGGTGAGCGCTGAGGTGGCCGCGCTGGATTTTGATGGTATGATTAAAGAAGGAAACATCTTGCGTAAAATTGCCAAGAATGTGGCCATCAAAGTGCCGCTCACAGTTGAAGGTTTGAAAGCCTGCAAAGTGTTTTCTTCAGAAGGCACCATGGTGAATGTGACGCTATGCTTTAGTGCCAACCAAGCTTTGCTGGCAGCAAAAGCGGGGGCCACTTTCATCTCGCCCTTTATTGGCAGGCTGGATGACATCAACATTAACGGCATGGATTTGATTGCGGAGATCCGCCAGATTTATGACAATTATGATTATGATACCAACATTCTGGCCGCTTCCATCCGCACGCCCAATCACATTCGGGAAGCGGCATTGATCGGGGCCGATTATGCCACTGCTCCACCTGCGGTTTTGAAAGCTCTGGTCAATCATCCTTTGACAGACAAGGGCATTGCGTCATTCTTGGCTGATTGGAAAAAAACCGGGCAGACCATTGCCTAAACAAAAAGGCCAGTCTTGCGACTGGCCTTTTTAAATTTCTGATGGAAAAATTATTCGGCTTTTGCCACAACTGGAGCTGCAACCTTGGTGTTGTAGGTGAGTTTTTCAGTGATACGGGCGCGTTTGCCGGTGAGGCCCTTGAGGTAATACAACTTGGCACGACGCACTTTACCGCGGCGGATCACCTTGATTGAGTCAATCATTGGCGAGTAGAGCGGGAACACACGTTCAACGCCTTCGCCATAAGACATTTTGCGAACTGTGAAGTTCTCATTGATGCTGCCGCCAGCGCGGGCAATGCACAGGCCTTCATAGGCTTGAACGCGGGTGCGCTCGCCTTCAACAACCTTTACGTTTACAATCAGCGTATCGCCAGGGGCAAAGGCTGGAACTTGGCGCTTGGCTACAACGATAGCAATTTGCTCTTTTTCAAGCTGCGCGATGATATTCATGAGTGGTATCCTGTGTTCAAAGTTGGTGGCTTCTAACTGCAAGGCTAGGGAAAAGTCAACCTTTGCCCTTGACATATTTTGCCCAAAGATCTGGGCGGCGGATTTTGGTTAATTCTTCGCGCTGCTGAAGCTTCCATTTGGCAATGACTTTGTGGTCGCCGGAGGCTAAAATCTCAGGAGTTTCAAGACCTTCCCATATTCTTGGCTTGGTGTAATGCGGGTGCTCCAATAGCCCATCCTCAAAACTCTCCTCGGCATGGCTTTCGTCATGGCCCATCACACCGGGGAGCAATCGGATGATAGAATCTAACATTGTAAGGGCCGCAGGCTCGCCACCGGAGAGAATAAAATCTCCAATAGAGACTTCAGTTAAGTTTCGGCTTGCAATCACGCGCTCATCATAACCTTCAAAGCGCCCACAAATAATCATGCAGCCTTCCCCTTGTGCCAGTTCACGGGCGAAGCTTTGCGTGTAGGGAATGCCGCGGGGTGACATGAGCAGGCGCGGACCTTTGTGTGGAGTTGCATCAATAGCACGCGCCAGAATATCAGGTTTCAACACCATGCCAGCACCACCACCTGCGGGGTGATCGTCGACGGTTCTGTGTCGGTCCGTTGCGTGAGCGCGGATGTCATGGGCATCAAACCCCCATTTGCCTTCGGCGAGCGCTTTTCCTGCGAGAGAATGGCCAAGCGTGCCGGGAAACATATCCGGGAATAGGGTGAGGATGGTGGCGTGGAAGGTCATAAATAATATCCCTCACCCTGAGGTGCGAGCTTTTGTGAGCCTCGAAGGGCCTTGCCGCAAGCACCGTGGCGCTTCGAGGCTCGCAAGGGCGAGCACCTCAGCAAGAGGGGAGTTTTTGATGAATTATTTTTCATCAAGATAATCATCCGGCAAGTTTACCACAACTTTTTCCATCGAAGCATCAACCACGAATGTATTATTATAAGGGATCAAGACCGTATCGGCACGACCTTCGATTTTTACTTCAATCAAATCACCAGCACCGAAATTTTCAAAACCAATGATAGTGCCTAACGCAGCTTCACCATTGAAAATGGGCGCACCAATCAGATCATGCAAATAGAGTTCATCTTTGGGAAGTTGTTCGCGGGTGATGAAAAGCTCAGTGCCTTTTAAAGTTTCGGCATTGTTTCGATCTGAAATATTATTCAGTGCACAGATGAAATCTTCGACCTGTAATTTCAGGCGAGTAATTTCAAATATTTCGCCCGTGCTCGAAACCAGCGGGCCATAAGTTGCTATGGCTTTTGGATCCGCAGTGAAGCTTTTTAATTTCACTTCACCGCGAATGCCATGGGCACCAAGTATAACGCCGACGCGAATGTGATCACGCGGCGTCATTTATGTTTCAAGCAGCTGGTGTTTCGGCTGGAGCAGCTGCGGCAGCGGCTTCTGCAGCAGCTGCGGCGGCGGCAACGGCGGCAGCTTCAGCAGCGGCAACTTTTGCCAATGCAGCTTCAGCAGCTTTTTCGCGCTCTAAACGCTTCTTGCCTGGCAAAGCCTTGGTTGGGTTGTTGCGAACAGGGCGTTTTGCAACACCAATTGCATCAAGGAAGCGCAGAACACGGTCTGTTGGTTGAGCACCCTTTTTCATCCACTCAGCAGCTTTCACGCCGTCGAGCTTCACGCGGTCCACAGCGTCTTTTGCCAGCATTGGGTTGAAGGCACCAATCACGTCGATGAACTTACCATCACGAGGCGAAGTGGCAGCGGCAACAACGATGTGATAATAAGGGCGCTTCTTGGAGCCTGCACGAGCAAGGCGGATTTTAAGTGACATAGATATTCTCCTTTAATGTTTTAAAAATTGTGATGGGGATAGATGACGATAAATAGTGCAAGGCATGTTGCGGTAAACCAGTGCTGATTCCTCAGCTGCACCCAATCTTTTTGCGAGCGCAATCGAAGGAGCATTTTCTGAAGCAATCAGGCTGATGGCTGTTGTCCAACCCATCTTTGTATATGCATAGTTCAGCGCTGCGGTGGCGGCTTCAGTTGCATAGCCTTTGCCACCAAAGCCCGGATAGAGGCCCCAGCCGATTTCAGGCTCAGGCCAGCCATGTGGATAATACGGCCCGCAATGGCCGCAAGGCTTGCCGGATGATTTTTCAACTACTGACCAATTTCCAAAGCCGCGAAGCAACCAATGCCCCGCCATATAGGCCATTTCCCGCCACGCCGCATGGGTATCAGCAAGACCAATAAATTTCATCAGCGCCGGGTCAGCACGGTAGGCCTTGTAACCTGCAAAATCATCATTGCGCCATTCGCGTAAAATAAGGCGTTCGGTTTCAAGCACGGGGATCATTTCTTTTTCCCAAAACCTGGAAAGCCTTTGAACGGCGAACCACCCAAACCGGGCAACTGCGCACCAAGGCCCGGTAGCATGGGTTTTGCTTGTGGCGCGTTTAGCAATTCCTGCATGTCGGGCGGCAGCGCGTTGGGGTCTAGGCCTGCGAGCTCGGCCTGCATTTTTTCCATTTCTGCTTCGGAGGGAGCCGCTTGGCCGCCCATCATTTTGCCTAACATGCCTTTGCCTTGGCCCATCTGCTTCATCATGCCCGCCATTTGCAAATGCATTTTGAGCAGCTTGTTAATTTCTTCAACCTTGGTGCCGGAACCAGCGGCCACGCGCTTTTTGCGTTTGCCATCCATGATTTTTGGGTTGCGGCGTTCTTGCTTGGTCATCGAACCAATAATGGCCAGCTGTTGATTGAAAACTTTTTTCTGAAGGTCCATGCCTTCCATTTGTTTTTTCACTTTGCCCATGCCGGGCAGCATATTCATAATGCCGCCCATGCCGCCAAGCTTTTCAATCTGGCGCAGTTGATCAGCAAGGTCATTCAAATCAAATGCACCCTTGCGCATCCGCTCAGCAATTTTCTTGGCTTTGTCGTGATCAATATCAAGGGCAGCACGTTCGACAAGCGACACCACATCGCCCATGCCGAGAATGCGGCCTGCGATACGGTCCGGATGGAAATCTTCAAGGCCATCGAGCTTTTCGCCAGTGCCCATCAACTTGATAGGCTTGCCAGTCACGGCCCGCATGGAAAGGGCTGCGCCACCGCGACCATCGCCATCAATACGCGTGAGCACAATGCCGGTGATGCCGATTTTTTCATCGAAGGAGCGGGCGAGATTCACCGCGTCTTGCCCCGTGAGTGCATCAACGACGAGCAAGGTTTCTTTGGGTTTGCAAATATCGCGAACGCTTGCGGCTTCAGCCAGCAATTCTTCATCAATGTGCAGGCGGCCCGCCGTGTCCAGCAGCACAACATCATAAGCGCCTTTGCGGGCTTCGCTCATGGCGCGCTTGGCGATTTGAATGGGGCTTTCGCCTTTTACAATTGGCAGAGTGTTGACACTAACTTGTTGGCCGAGAATGGCTAGCTGTTCTTGGGCAGCGGGGCGGCGTGTATCAAGCGAGGCCATCAGCACTTTGCGCTTTTCACGTTCTGTGAGGCGCTTGGCGATTTTTGCCGTGGTGGTGGTTTTGCCAGAGCCTTGCAGGCCGACCATCAAAATCGCCACTGGAGGCGAAGCACGGAGATTCAACGCTGATTGATCAGAACCAAGTGTTTCCACCAAAGTGTCGTGAACAATTTTCACAACCATCTGGCCGGGCTTGATGGATTTTACAACATCAGCACCCACCGCAGCCACGCGCACTTTTTCGGTGAAGGTTTTAACAACCTCCAGCGCCACGTCCGCTTCAAGCAGCGCGCGGCGCACTTCGCGCATCGCCGTATCGACATCAGCCTCCGACAACGCACCGCGGCCGGTGAGCTTATCGAATATGCCAGACAGACGATCGCTTAAAGTTTCAAACATAAATACTCTTCTTCTTGCTTCCCTTCTCCCCTTGAGGGAGAAGGTGGCGTGAAACGCCGGATGAGGGGGCAGCTGGCTATTGAACTCGCACCCACCACCCCTCATCCGTCAGCCCTTGCGGGCTGCCACCTTCTCCCGCAAGGGGAGAAGATAAGAGCACATCAAACGAAAAATCACCCGGGAGCGAAACTCGCTGCCGGATGTGGGCTTGGTGCCTCCCGGGAACAAGCGCCCCATGTGCAAAAAGCCTCGAGACGTTTGAAAAGCGTCTTAGGATGTGGGCGACATAGGGGAAATGGGGGGAGAAGTCAAATTTGGCTCTAATAATTGTTAGACTTGGAGAATTTGTTCAAGGCAATTATTTAATTGCTAATGTGTCCAAAAGTTACATAAATCATATTTATCGAGATTTTGACAATCGAAAAACGAGATTCTGGATGTACCATATTGTAAAAAGAAGCGCGGAACTAAACGGAAGAGTAGGCGGAAAGCTGAGCGGTGGAGATAGTTGGTTTGTCCAAACTGCCCTAAATAAAAACCCTGTTGGCCATTTGGCAAAGAAAAACGATATCATTTATGCCCATGAAATTGGTCGTGGTGTGTGGGCAAAAGGAAAAATCACAGCAATTCGGAATGTTGTTACAATAAACGACTTGAAGGTTCTAATTAAATATTCCCAGCAGACAACAAATTATAATAACGCTCCATTTTGGGACCACATCATTCAAGAAAAAGGAAGCAGGCTAAACGGCACTAATTTGCTTCATATTTTTGAAGTGAGAGCAGATTTGAAAAAGTTTTATAAAGAAAAAGCCCTGCCCGTGCAGTACAGGTCGCGACAATCTTGGATCACTCTTCAAGTAAAGCCATCCTTCAAATGAATTTTTGTAAACTTATCATATTTTAAGATTAAGTTCTTTCAGCCAAAACGCGTAAGACTGACGCTTCGGCTTTACCAATCGCATCCATTTCGGTCACCCTTGCGAAGGCAGGGGCCCAGCTTTATTGCGAGCTTCGAATGTGAATCCACCTCCCTGCTTTCGCAGGGATGACGGGTGAGAGAGAATCGGATAAATTGGCTAAATGCCCCAACCCATCCGCATTGAAACCGCTGCCTCGCTCATCCTCGCAGGTGTGAACCAGCGTTATAAAGTGGGGCCTGATGCTGGCATGAAGCTGCAGTGGGAAAAGTTTATGGAGGATTTTGGGCGCATTGAGGGGCAGGTGGGAATGTGCACTTATGGGGTGTGCCATGACTTTGGGGAAGGCCATATGGATTATCTCGCAGGGGCTGAGGTGAAAGACGGGGGCCAGGTGCCGGGCTATTTGCATGTGCTCAAAATTCCCAAGCGCAAAGTTGCGGTGTTTCTGCATGAGGGGCCGCTGGAGAAGATTTCTGAAACGTGGGGCAAGATTTTTTCGGATTGGTTGCCCGCAGCAAAGCTCAGCGTGGCGCAGGGCGCGCAGTTTGAGATTTATGGCGAAGATTTTTATGCCGATGATGCAGGCGCCAAGGTGGAGATTCATATTCCGGTGCAGTTCTAAAATACTGTCATCCCGACGTAAGTCGGGACCCAGACTTTCAACACATGGGATCGCGGAAAGTCTGGGTCCCGTCTTTCGACGGGATGACAAACGATGGGGTGTTTAATGCGCGCCGGCCATCTCCACGTCAGGTGCCCCACGATTTTCACGCAACATAAACACCATCAATCCGGCTAGAATAGCCGTGGCAAAGGCCAGCCACCACATTTCGGTGTACCGTGCAAAGAGATCAAACAAATAGCCGCCGGCGAATGCGCCAACTGCGCCTCCCAGCGCGTGGCCGCCTGAGATTAGGCCTAAGGCTAGCCCCATGATTTTCAAACCGAGATGCGACGCTACCAAGCTTGCGGTGGGTGGCACGGTAGAATAATCGAAAATGCCATAGATCACCGCAAACAAGAACATCATTTCGTACGACGTGCCCACATACATGAGCACGATGAATGAAAATGATCGCATAATGTAAATGCTGCCCAGCAATAACGGTCGGTTCATGCGGTCGGTCAAATAGCCTGACAACATCATGCCGCCGAAATTCATGGCAGCAGTCAGGCCATAGATGCCCGAAGCTGGCACGGGTGGGAAGCCGCAAAAGGCGGCATAGGGCAAGAAGTGGGTTTCAATTGCCCCCGTGGTGGTGATGCCGCAGATGAAAAAGCTCCAAAATAAAATATGAAAAGTTGAATTGGTGAGCAGAAATTTCAGTCTGACCCAGAGCGGTTCAGTTGATACTTCAGCTAATTGTTCGGCCACTTCGTCTGGGGTGGGTTTCATAATCACCCAGATGCAGGCCGCCATAACCAAGCATGAAATGGCAAGTGCCAGAATGCTCCAGCGCCACGAAAAATAACCAAGGCAAATTGTTAAAAATGGCACGGTGATGAACTGCCCGGCTGTGCTGCCCGAATCTGCGATGCCGATGGCAAGGCCGCGCTTTTCTTCAAATAGCCTCGCAATGGCAGCCGACATCACATGGTAGTTTGCGGTGGCGATGCCGATGCCGCCAACGACGCCATAACCTAAAATGTAGAAGGCAGCGATGGGGTAGGCTGCAAAAAGACCAAGACCTGCCGCCACCACAACTAAGCCTCCGGCCAACAGTGCGCGCACGCCATGGCGATCTGCAAAATTACCAGTGACCGGAGAAGCAATAGCAATGACAATAAAAGCTACCGCTTGGCCGGAGCCAATAAATGTTTTGGACCATCCCAAGGTCTGCACCCACTCATCTGTCATAATCGAAACAGATTGGCGAGCCGACGAAACGATTGACAGAGCTGCAAAGCAAAGCCCGACGACTACCCAAGGATTAATTCGTGATCGGCTTTGCGTGGTCATGGCCCAGTGTGGCATGGCAAAATTCTGGTAGCTAGCTTTTTTCGTCACTTTGCCCATATAAGGCGCAATCATGTCTCTTGCATTTCGAAAAATGAACGGTCTTGGTAATGATTTTGTGGTGTTGGATGCCCGCAAGAAATCCATTGCCATAACCGAACTTCAAGCCCGCGCCATTGCTGACCGCAAGACTGGCATTGGCTGTGATCAGTTGATTGTTCTGGAAAAATCTTCGGTGGCTGATGTGCGAATGCGTATTTGGAATGCTGAAGGTGGCGAGGTTCCGTCTTGTGGCAATGCATCGCGCTGCGTGGCGGATATTATTTTCAGTGAAACCGGCCAAGACACTGCCACCATAGACACCAAGGGTGGATTTTTGATTGCCACTAAAGCTGGCGATAAAATGGTCACGATTGATCAGGGACTGCCCAAATTTAAATGGCAAGATATTCCGCTTTCCGAACCCTTCGCTGACACGCGTCATATTGAACTGCAAATTGGCCCGATTGATGCGCCGCTCATCCATTCACCCTCGGTTGTAAATGTGGGAAATCCGCATTGCATTTTCTGGGTGAAGGATTTGAATGTGATTGATCTTTCGCGCTCTGGCCCGATGCTGGAAAATCATCCGCTGTTTCCGGAACGCGCCAATATTACGTTGGCCAAAGTTGTGGCACGGGACCATGTTATTTTGAAAGTCTGGGAACGCGGTGCAGGGCTTACGCAGGCTTGCGGAACTGCGGCCTGTGCTGTGATGGCGGCAGGCCACCGCATTAAAATTATTGATGCGGCTTGCCACATAACTTTGCCGGGCGGCGACCTATTTATGAGCGTGCGTGAGAGCGATGGCCATGTCTTGATGACGGGGCCAGCGGCTTATGACTTTGAAGGCGTTTTGCCAGAGGGCCTCCTCTCGTGACCGAACTTCAAACCTTTGGCTGCCGTCTCAACACATTTGAATCCGAAATCATGCGCGGCCATGCTGAAAAAGCGGGCCTCGAAAATGCGATTATTTTTAACACCTGCGCGGTGACGGCAGAGGCCACACGCCAAGCTCGCCAAGCTATTCGCAAGGCACATAAGGAACAGCCTGACGCACAGATTATTGTGACGGGTTGTGCAGCGCAGACTGATCCTGAGATGTTTGCTGCCATGCCTGAAGTTGCCCGCGTATTGGGCAATGAAGAAAAATTGCAAGCGTCATCTTGGTTGTTGGGTTCTAATCGCCCGCGTGTTGATGTGTCTGATATTATGGTGGTGCGCGAAACCCGGCCACCGATGATTGACCGTATGGCGGCCCGCACCAGAGCATTCGTGCAGGTGCAAAATGGCTGTGATCACCGTTGCACATTTTGCATCATTCCTTATGGCCGTGGCAATTCACGCTCGGTGCCGGTTGCAGATGCGGTTGAACAAATTCGCAGACTGGTTGCCATGGGCCATGCGGAAGTTGTTTTGTCCGGCGTTGATCTCACGTCATGGGGAGCGGATTTAAAGGGTTCGCCCAAGCTTGGTTCGCTTCTCGCGCGCATTTTAAATTCTGTGCCTGATCTCAAGCGCTTGCGGCTTTCTTCAATTGACTCAATCGAAGCTGATGATGAAATGGTTGAAGTGATAACGGGTGACTTACGGGTGATGCCTCATCTTCATCTCTCCCTGCAATCAGGTGATAATATGATTCTGAAGCGCATGAAGCGCAGACATTCCCGCGAACACACGATTGCGTTTTGTGAGAGTTTGCGGGCCAAGCGGCCTGATATGGTTTTTGGCGCTGATATAATCGCAGGGTTTCCGACTGAGACAGACGAGATGTTTGAAAACTCGATGAAGATTGTTGATGAGTGCGGGCTTACTTATTTGCATGTGTTTCCCTATTCATCACGGCCAGACACACCTGCCGCTAAAATGCCAATGGTGGAGCAGAGCGTGATCAAGCGCCGTGCTGCACTGCTTAGAGCCAAGGGCGAAACGCGGTTGGAAAATTTCTTATCTCGTGAAGTTGGTGCGTCTCGCGCCGTCCTGGTGGAAACGCCAAGCCAAGGCCGCACCGAACATTTTGCGCTGGCCAAGTTTGAAACCGCCATGGTGCCGGGTGCTGTGGTGCAGACGCGGGTTCAAAGTGCTACAGCAGCATATCTTCAAGTGGGGATGTGATGGCCGGATTTTTCAAGAAACTATTTAATCGGATTACGGGTAAGCCTGCTGAAGAAATCGTTGTTGCTGAGGAAGTGCAAGTTGCGCTGCCAGCACCTGAGCCTGTGGTTGAAGTTATCGCTCCCAAAGTTAAGGCCAAGAAGTCTGCGCCTAAAAAAGTTGAGAAGGCAAAGCCTGCTGTAAAACCCAAAGGCAAAGTTGTTGAGCCTCCGCCGAAGAAACTGGCGGTAAAGAAGCCTGAGCCTAAGAAGGCTGTGCCAATCAAAAAAGCGGCACCGCTAGCCGCTCCTAAGCCGAAGCCTGAAGTTAAGAAGCCAATCCCTCCGCCGCCAGTTATGGAAATTGTCGAGGAGGTTTATGTTGCGCCTGCTCCACCAAAGCCTGCGCCTATAGCAGTCGAACCAACGCCGCAGCGCAGTGGGTGGCTATCGCGATTAACCCAAGGGCTATCTAAATCTTCAAAGTCAATCACGGGTTCGATCACCGCGATTTTTACCAAGCGCAAGCTTGATAAGGAAACTTTGCAAGAACTTGAAGACACTTTGATTCAAGCTGATCTTGGCATTGCGGTATCTGAACGCATCATCGCCGCCGTCTCGCATGGGCGTTATGATAAGGAAGTTGACCCCGAAGAGGTGAAGCAAATTCTGGCCGATGAAGTGGCACGCGTTTTGAAGCCGGTTGAAGTGCCGTTTAATTTCGGCTCGGAAAAACCATTTGTGATTTTAGTTGTCGGCGTTAATGGCTCTGGCAAAACCACCACCATCGGCAAGCTGGGTTCGATCGCTGCGTCCGAAGGTTTTAAAGTGATGTTTGCGGCGTGTGACACATTCAGAGCTGCTGCTGTTGAGCAACTCACAGTGTGGGGAAAACGCATTGGGGCCACCACTAAAAGTGCTGCGATTGGTGCTGATTCAGCTGGGCTTGCATTTGATGCGCTGAAACAGGCGCGTGAAGATGGCACTGATATTTTGTTTATCGATACTGCGGGGCGTTTACAAAATAAAGCGTATCTCATGGACGAACTTGATAAGGTTGTGCGCGTTATTAAAAAGATGGATGCAGCAGCGCCTCATGCAGTGTTGTTGGTACTTGATGCGACAACTGGTCAAAATGCCTTGGCACAAGCCGACGTGTTCACCAAGGTTGCAGGGGTCACAGGCTTAATTATGACCAAGCTTGATGGCACGGCGCGCGGCGGCATTTTGGTGGCGATTGCCGAAAAGTTTAAATTGCCAATTCACGCCATTGGTGTAGGCGAGAGCATTGATGATTTGCAGCCCTTTGATGCGGCTGCGTTCGCGCGTGCCATAGCAGGATTTGAAAATTGATGAGCCAGACCCGAAAACAGATTTTAGAACTTGGGCCCTTGGTGGTGTTCTTTCTCACCAATTGGAAGTTTGGTATTTTTTATGGCACTGCTGTGTTTATGGCGGCCACAGCAATTTCATTGATCGTCACTTATATGCTCACCGGAAAAATTGCGAAGTTTCTTTTGGCCAGTGCAATTTTTGTTGGCGTGTTTGGCGGGCTCACACTTTATTTGCATGATGATTTTTTTATTAAAATTAAAGTGACCTTGGCAAATTTATTGTTTGCAAGCGCATTGTTTGGTGGGCTTTATTTTAAACGGCTGTTCATCAAAGACATCATGGGTCATGCCATGGAATTGCCAGATGCTGTTTGGAAATCGCTCACATTGCGTTGGGGCACATTTTTTCTGGCTATGGCTGGCTTGAATGAATTTATGTGGCGGAGCTATTCAACAGACACATGGGTCACGTTTAAAGCCTTTGGATTGATGGGTCTTACATTCGTGTTTGCACTTGCGAACGCTCCCCTCATGGCCCGCCACATGAAGGATGAAACGGCCGAAAAAACTTCCTCCGCAGACTGATCATCAGTGTACTGTTGATTGGCAATTTCATTTGTCAAGTCTTGTGTAATTTAAAAAAATGGACCTAGTTGCAACAGCTGAAAAGTTTTTTGTGTTTTCGCTTGCTGCATTTGCAATGACTCGCTAGGACTCACCAGCTTTAAGAAAAAGACTAACCTTTCGGTATTATTGAAAGGTGTTGGCAAAGTTCTTGGGGAACTCAAGCCAACGGGGAATAGGGAACGCGATGTCGGGTCAAAAAGAAACTAAACAATTTTCAAAATCATTCTCGCATTTGCTAAAGCGTGCTGTGCAATTTTCAGTTCATCTTTATATGAATGAAGTTGGCAACACTGGGTTGACGCACAGGCAATTCACGGTGCTCTCGGCTGTGGATACGAATGAGGGCAAGAGCCAAACTGAATTGGTGAAGGTGACGGGGATTGATCGCTCCACTTTGGCTGATCTGGTTTCACGTCTAATGGCGCAAGGTTATTTGCAGCGCCGCCGATCAAAGGAAGATGCGCGCACCAATGCTATTCGCTTAACGCCGGTTGGCAAGAAAATGTTGAAGTCGGCACAGACCGGTGCTGATGATATTGATAAGACCATGCTCGCAGCGTTTTCCGCTGCTGATCGGCGCACGATGATCGAATGCCTCACAACGCTTGCTACCGAGATGGACAAGGTTGATGAGAAAACCCCCGAAGCTGAAACTGGAAAAGTGAAGCTGCGCCGTAAAATCTAATCGGCGTTTAAGTTTTTTAGCTTTTTTGCAAGGCTGCGGTCACGCAGAACAAGTGTGAAGGCGAGAGCCGCTAAGCACAAGCCAGTGAGCAAGTAGCTGGCAATCACCATATCAACGTGAACAGCAGAAAAATCCATCAGCGGTTTCCTATTTCAGTCAATCGTATTTGACGCAGTTTGCGCGTGGCAATTTCGCTACGCAGCGCAATGAGCAGTAGCGTTAGAAATAACATGGTGTAGGCCAGTGCCATCAGGAATAGAGGCCACAGCATAGAGCTATCAATGGAAGGGCCACCCATTTTTAAAATGCTGGCAGGTTGATGCAGTGTGTTCCACCAATTCACTGAGAATTTTACGATTGGAACATTGATCACGCCTACGATAGCCACAACACGGGCAATGGCTGCTGCGCGGTGTGGGTCATCAATGCTGTTCCAAACTGCAATGTATCCCAAATAAAGCAGCATCAGCACAAACATTGATGTGAGCCTTGCATCCCACACCCACCATGTGCCCCACATGGGCTTGCCCCAAAGCGAACCTGTGGCCAGCGCCAAGAAACAATAGACTGCGCCAATGGGGGCAGCGGATTTTGCCGCAGCATCCGCCAGAGGATGCCGGAAGATGATGGCTATGGCACTGAAGAAGGCGAGGCCCACATAAATGAAGAGTGCCATGGATGCGGCTGGCACATGAATATACATAATGCGTACGGTTTCACCTTGGCGTGCATCGGGTGGGCTGGTGACGAGGCCTGCATAAAGGCCAGCAACGAACAAGGCGGCAGTGATGGCAACCAACCATGGCAAGGCGGCATTTGCCAATTTTAAAAACAGTGCTGGATTAGCAAATTTTTGCATCAGATATCCTTAGCGCAAATAGGCTTTGAGGGCCGTGGCGCTGGCCCATGGGGCAACGACTACACTCATTAAAGTAATTGCACTTAGCACGATTAGGGCTGGTGTTGAACTGGTGGGGCCAAGGCTTGCTGTCGCAGCGGCCACGCCAAAAATAAGCACGGGCACATAGAACGGCAAAATTAAAAGCGAAACCAGCAAACCGCCACGGCGCAAGCCAGCAGTTACGGCACCACCAATACTGGCCAACATGGAAAGGGCCAAAGAGCCTAATATCATGGTGCCCCAGAGAGTTGGCATTTGGTATACATCAATGTTGAGCAGCAATCCCAGAGGCGGCGTGATCAAAGCCAGTGGCAAACCTACGGTGAGCCAATGGGCCAGTGCCTTTATCAATGTAACAAGTTCAAAGGGCAAATGGCCCATAGACATCACATCCAGTGAACCGTCTTCGAAATCCTGCTGGAACATTCGGTCTGACGTAAGCAGCACGGCAAGCAAAAGCGCTAGCCACATCATGCCCGGTGCTATGCGTTGCAGCAATGCTTGCTCAGGCCCAATGGCCAGCGGCACCAGCACCATTACAGCTAAAATAAATCCAAGCGCTGCACCTGCGCCACCGCCTTGCTTGCGGGCCAAAAGCATGTCGCGTTTGATTAGGGCGAATGCAGCGCCTCGCATCATTGCCGCTCGCCCATGTTTAGAGTTTTTGCCGCTTTAAAACCAAACTCGGCATGGGTTGCCACCAGTGCTATGCCGCCCTCATCTAAATGGCGGGCAATGTGATTTTGTAAAATAAGCCGTGATGCAGAATCAAGACCTACGTCTGGCTCATCAAGCAACCACACTGGGCGATGGGCACAATGAAGGCGTGAGAGGGCAAGTCTTCGCCTTTGTCCTGACGAGAGCAACAGAGCTTGATCATCAGCCAACACTTCTAAATTGAAGGCTTGTAATTGTGTTTGGCTGCCACCCAGAAACGTGGTCCAGAAATTTAAATTCTCGGAAACAGTCAAAGCTGGTTTATTGGCATCGGCATGGCCAATGTAATGGGCCTGTTCGGCAAGGCTCAGATCTGGCGAGCCGTTCTCATAACTGATCAAGCCTGCGCTCGCCAAATTTAACCCCGCCAGCAAGCGCAGCAAGGAAGATTTGCCAGAGCCATTGGCGCCGCGCAGCTCCAGCATTTCGCCTGCGTTCAAGGTGAAGTTCACATTGGAGAAAACCAAACGGCCACCGCGTTCGCAAGCTAGATTTTCGGCTTTTAACCGCTGCGGCAGTGTCATGGATTAAACCATATATTGTCCGCCATTGGCACTGAGTGTGGCTCCGGTGATGAAGCTTGCATCATCAGCAGCCAAGAAGGCCACGCAGCGCGCAATTTCTTCAGGCTCACCCAAACGGCCCACGGGGATCAAAGGCAGAATGCGCTTTTCACGCACCTCTTGCGGCACCGCCATCACCATTTCAGTGGCAATGTAGCCGGGGCAAATTGCGTTCACGGTGATGCCTTTGGCGGCACCTTCTTGAGCCAGTGATTTGACGAACCCAATTTCACCCGCTTTGGCGGCGGCATAATTGGCTTGGCCCATTTGGCCCTTTTGACCGTTGATGGATGAGATGCAAATGATGCGGCCAAAGCCACGATCCCTCATCCCACTCCAAATTGGTTGGGTCATGTTGAACAATGAATTTAAATTGGTGCTCATTACCTCTTGCCACTGTTGCGGTGTCATTTTGTGGAACATGGCATCGCGCGTGATGCCGGCATTATTGACGAGAATATCAACGGGCCCAATCTCGGCTTCAATAGTTTTCAAAGTTGCAGCACAAGTATCGTAGGAAGAAACATCGCATTTATAAACGGCAATGCCAGTTTCGGTTTTGAAGGCATTAGCCGCTTCATCATTGCCGGCATAGATGGCCACAACGGTGCAGCCCTTGGCTTTGAGCGCTTTTGAAATCGCGGCCCCAATGCCTCTGGTGCCACCGGTAACAACTGCGATACGTGTCATAGTTTTTTCCTCTTATCTCTCTAAGCACATGGCAACACCCATGCCGCCACCGATGCACAATGTGGCCAAACCTTTTTTGGCATTAGACCGCTTCATTTCAAACAACAAAGTGTTGAGCACGCGCGCGCCCGAGGCACCGATGGGATGGCCGATGGCAATGGCACCGCCATTGACGTTCACTTTAGAGGTGTCCCAACCCATATCCTTGTTCACAGCGCAAGCTTGGGCTGCAAAAGCTTCATTGGCTTCGATTACATCAAGATCAGCAGCATTCCATCCGGCTTTTTTCAAGGCGGCGCGCGAAGCTGGAATTGGGCCCGAGCCCATAATGGCAGGATCAACCCCAACACTTGCCCATGAGGCAATGCGGGCCAGGGGTGTGAGGCCACGCTTTTGCGCTTCGGCGGCGGTCATTAAGATTACAACGGCGGCACCATCATTGATACCAGACGCATTGGCGGCAGTCACAGTGCCATCCTTCATAAAGGCCGAACGCAGTTTGGTCACACTTTCGAGCGTTACACCTTTTTTGATATACTCATCGTCACTCACAATCACATCGCCTTTGCGGCCAGCAATTGTCACAGCGCAGATTTCATCTTTGAATTTCCCAGCAGTCTGTGCGGCTTCAGCTTTGTTTTGTGAAGCAACGGCGAAGGCATCTTGCTCATCTCTCGTGATTTGCCATTTGGCGGCGACGTTCTCAGCAGTGGTGCCCATGTGATAACCGTTGAACGCATCCCACAAGCCATCGCGGATCATGGTGTCGATCATTTGGTAGTCACCCATTTTAACGCCGTCGCGCAAATGTTGGGCATGAGGCGCTTTACTCATCGATTCCATGCCGCCTGCTGCTACAATATTTGCGTCACCGGTTGCGATTTGTTGCAAGCCCAAGGCTACAGCGCGAAGGCCAGAGCCACAGAGCTGGTTCATGCCCCATGCTGAAGCAGTGTTGGGAATGCCTGCGTGAATGGCAGCTTGACGGGCAGGGTTTTGGCCTTGAGCTGCCGTTAACACCTGGCCTAAAATCACTTCATCAATTTGGCCTGCCTCTAAGCCAGCGCGTTCAATGGCGGCTTTCAAGGCAATGGTGCCCAATTGCGTTGCCGTTAAACTGGCAAAAGCGCCATTGAATGAACCCACTGGGGTTCTTGCGGCTGAAACGATGACGATATCTTTAGACATAACATTCTCCAAAACCGATTGCTTTGAATAAACCATAGCAGCGATAATGGTGCAGTTGCGAGAGATTTTTGCACTTGCAATTGTGCGGTGCAAGGTGCAGATTTTTGAAAATCTAAAAGCTATTGGGAGAGACTGATTGTGAGTGAAGATAAGAGTCAGGCAAAGTCTGCCACTGTCATCAAGAAATATGCCAATCGCCGCCTCTATAATACTGCAACCAGCACCTATGTAACGCTAGATGATTTGGCGCAAATGGTGAAAGCTGGGGCTGACTTTTTGGTTTATGATGCAAAGTCTGGCGAAGATATTACGCGCTCAGTTTTGACCCAGATTATTTTTGAAGAAGAAAACAAAGGTGCTCAAACTTTGCTTCCCGTAAATTTCTTGCGACAACTTATCAGTGTCTACGGCGATAGTATGCAGGGCTTGGTACCAGGCTATCTTGAGTTTTCGCTGGATAGTTTGATGAAAGACCAAGAAAAACTACGCAAGCAAATGTTGGATGCAGCAGGTGTTGGCGATGCGTTTAAAGGCATGGAAGATCATGCCAAGCGCAACATGGCAATGTTCAATGATGCGATGAAAATGTTCAATCCATTTGCCGCCATGATGGGTGGAGCCCCTGAATCTTCAAAACCAGCTGCTGCGCCTCAGGCCTCCGCCAGCAAAGATGATTTGCAAGTTTTGAAAGATCAACTTGCAGCAATGCAGCAGAAGCTTGAGACTATTACAAAATAATTACGCGGCGTTACGTTCGGCTTCGTCTTCTGCTGATACAGGTTCAAAGCGCAAACTATCCATCATGCTTTTCAACGACGAAATGCTTTCGTCAATTCCGGAGAAATCTAAATCGGTGTGAGCTTGGGAGGAGGCTGGGTTTTGAACATACTCAGATTCAGCAGCCATTGCAGGTTCTGCTGCCGTTAAAATTTCAAGATCATCTGAGATCGCATCTGATTCCAGAACCTCTTGTTCATATATCTCAGCTTCAAAAGCAAGCACTGGCTCAATTGGTTGGTCAAGCTCTAGCATAGTTATTTCGGCTTCTGGCTCCAATGAGAAAGTTGTTTCAACTTCTCTGGTCCACGGTGGCACAATTGAGGCTTCACCAAGCAGATGGCCTTGCAAATAATCAACGCCCCAAGAGCGCAAAAGTTCGGCATCGTCTTCGGTTTCAATCCATTCCGCGACAATTTTCAGATTGAATTTCTTGCTGAGGTCAATCAGACTTCTGACGATAAATTCATTTTCAGGATTGTTTTTGAGATCCGAACAGAAGCTGCCATCAAGCTTTAATATATCAACTTGCAGATCACGTAAATTCTTGAACGATGTATAGCCTGCGCCAAAATCATCAATGGCAACGCTGCAGCCCACTTCACGCAAGCGTTCCACAAATTGACGGGTTGCAACAATATCACTGAGTGCAACTGTCTCAGTGATTTCAACCACCAATCGATCCGCGACAACAGAGTTTGCAGTAATAATCTCGAGAATTTGATTGTACCAGCGGGGATCAGTTGCAGTTGTTGCTGATATATTCATAGCCAATCTGGCGTCTGGATATTTTTGCAGAGTGTTGACTATCATCTGCGTTACACTGCGGTCAATCAATCGGATCAACCCTAAGCGTTCTGAAACGGGCATCAAATGTTGGGCGGCAATCAGCTCATTGCTCTGATCATCGCTCATGCGGAGCAAGGCTTCATGCAAAACCACTTCGCCTGTTACAGCCGAAACGATGGGCTGGAAGGCCAGCTTGAAAAGATCGGCTTTTAAGCACTTCACAATTTCAGTGGCACATCTGGCATTTAATTTGCGTTCATTGGTGCGCGTTTCTGAAGGTTTAAAAATAACGTAGCCATCGGAAGGCATTTTTCGGGCCTCATTCAAAGCTTCTTCGGCGCGCGCTGTTGCCGTGTTGGCATCATGGGCTTGAGCAGGCAAGCACAGCGCACCAATTGAAAGCATGGCCCACACTGGGCCGTGCTGGGTTTCAATAACACTGTCGCGTACCGAAGCGAGAAAACGATCAAGGGCAATTTTTAGTTCCGTTTCATCGCAATTGTTTAGAATGATTCCAAACTTGCCGCCAGAATACCGTGCAATGCCATCACCGGCGCGCATCACTTCGCGAAGCCTGCGGCCCAAAGCCACGATCACTTCATCGGCTACTTCAAAGCCATATGCTTCATTGACCACAGAAAGATTATTGACGGCGGCAATGGCAAAGGCACAGTTGGAGTGTTCGCGGCCGGCCACAGTAATGGCTTCGCCCAAGGCTTCAGTCAGGCGGCCTCTATTCATCATACCAGTGAGAGGATCGCAATTGCCAAGAAAATTCAAATGTTGATCGCGTCTGTGGCGGTCATTGATCGGACGTAAAGTGCCATAAACATGGGCTGGTCTGCCATCAGCACCAGCAAACCAGCGGCCATGATCTTCAACCCAGATTGATTTGTCGTTGTCCCGTCCTTCGCAGCGGAAAAGATATTCTATACTAAAGGCAA
Organism: Hyphomicrobiales bacterium; assembly: GCA_031385245.1. GTDB lineage: Bacteria > Pseudomonadota > Alphaproteobacteria > Rhizobiales > Aestuariivirgaceae > Aestuariivirga. The sequence goes on from JANNBH010000023.1 coordinate 30,767, forward strand.
CGCCCTTGCCCGTATCAACGGTTTGTGTTCGCATAACTGTGTCGTAACGGCTGGTGAGATTTTCGGCATCCATAAACGAGGCAAACCGCTTGCCGGTGCAAATTGCATCATTGCGGCACAATAGAATTTCGCTCGCGTTGTTGCTCCAGGTGATTTGATCATCGGCAATAGCCCAATGATAGGCCGCTTGGCCTGCTGCTTCGAGCGAGAGTTGCATGGTGGCATGATCAGCCCCCATCGGATTGTGAAGCGGTGCTACGTGGACTTTTTGACTTGCGGCAGGTGCAGGCGCATCAAAGGAAAAAACCTGTTCGACTTCGATATTGGACAAAATGCCTCCCCGTGCCACTTTTGAAAGATTTTCGTGGCGCTTGAATTGTTTTGACTAGGAAAGGTAAAAAAGTGCCAAAAAAACATGGCTAATGATTTTTAACCATGCCTCGGGCTATTTTTGCTGCACATGCGAACTAATGAGGCCGACAATGTCATAAATTGGCCGCAATCCAGGCTGTTTTTTAGGCATTGTGGCGTTCAATTAAACAGTATTACGATTGTGTAAACGATTGTTTCATAATAGGTATTATGAGCCATGCAAAATTTGCAATGGTAATTTTGTTGCGATGCACCTAGATATGCTGCATGAGCGAGACGATCCGCTCTTAGTATGAAAGGATGATAATTATGTTTGAAGTATTGAAAAGCCGTGTTGCCACTTGGAAGCGTTACAGCCGTACAGTTTCTGAACTGCAATCCCTGTCGAACCGTGAACTTGCCGATTTGGGCATTGCTCGCACCGATATTACCCGCATCGCGAAAGACGCAGTGCGCTAAATGAAGCTTCTTGGCTTAGTTCAGCGCATTCAGCAGCGGCAAGCCAGACGGACGACCACCAACCAATATGCCCGTCTGACACATGTCGATTTGGCTGATATGGGAATCAAGCGTTATCAGCTTGAGGCAAATTCGTAAGGGCTAAACCCCTACGCACAACAGAAGTTGGGCCCGGATGGCACTTTGTCCGGGCTTTTTTATTGTAAAAATTCATATTGCGGCAATCAGTCGTCAGTGCCTTGTTGCGAGTCTGTTGAAGCTGTGATAGCGAACGCCAGATGATGCGTCTTTAAGCGCAGCAAAACATATGCGGAAATGATCAATTGGCGGCAAATCAAATCATCGGCGGAGTGGCAGGGCGCTATGCAAACGCACTGTTTGACCTTGCAACTGAAGAAAAAGCGGTTCCGGCAACATCTGCAGGTCTTGCAGGTTTTCAAGCTCTCGTAGACGAATCAACTGATTTGCAGCGCCTGATGCAATCGCCTGTGTTCAAAACTGAAGACCAGATGACGGCTCTTGATGCTCTGGCAGCTAAATCCAAGCTTTCGGGCCTTGCTCTTAATTTTGTGCGACTGATGTGCGCCAAGCGCCGCCTGCCTGCACTGCCAGATGCGATTCGGGGCTTTCAGGCTCTTGTTGCTGAAGCTAAGGGTGAAGTTGTGGCTGAAGTCACTTCTGCTGAAAAGCTTAACGCCGCCCAGCTGAAAGACTTGGGCGCAGCGCTCAAGGCCAAATTGGGCCGTGATGTGAAGCTTGAAACTCAAATTGACCAATCACTGCTGGGTGGCCTCATTGTTAAAGTGGGCACCACGATGATTGACGACTCACTGAAAACCAAACTCCAAAATCTCAAAGTTGCTATGAAGGGAACCGGCTGATGGATATTCGCGCCGCAGAAATTTCGACAATTCTCAAAAAACAAATCAAGGACTTTGGCAAAGATGCCCAAGTTGCTGAGATTGGTCAGGTTCTGTCCGTAGGCGACGGTATTGCCCGCGTTTATGGCCTCGACAATGTTCAGGC
>JANNBH010000058.1:0-12497 GCA_031385245.1 Hyphomicrobiales bacterium
TTTGCCCAGCCGGGCCGCCGAACGAAAGCAACCCAATGCGCCACCATATTTTTCGCGCTTCACTAAAACTGGGTGTCGTCAAAATTTTGTCTGCCTTGCAATGAGTCCTAATGTTATCGCCGCAATGCGGGCCGCTGTATAAGCCGAGGTTCCAGACAAATCTTTCTTCGGCACAAACTCAACCATGGTAAATCCAGCAATCCGTGCCTTGGTCGCAACCCCCATTATGAGGTCAAGCACTTGCACATAACTTAATCCACCAGGCGAAGGATGAGCGACAGCTGGCATAACAGCTGCATCAAGCACATCCAGATCAAGCGAAATCAAAACATCTGAATCAGGTTCAATATGGCTGAGCACTGTTCCTACACCTTGAGAATGAATAGTTTTGCTCGCAATAATATGAGCACCCCATTTATGGGCATCTTCAACTTCGCCTTGCCTTGCACTGCCCAGCCCGTGCGCTCCGGCTTGAACAATGCGCCACACATGCGGTTGTTCAGAAGCCCTTCGCATAGTGCTGGAGTAGCCAAGCTTCTCATTGTTGCGTTGATCACGCCAATCAATATGGGCATCAATTTGCAAAACCGTAATCGGCCCGCCACCAGCATAAGCACTGATAAACGGGATCGGCACCGAGTCATCGCCGCCAAACATCAGTGGAACAGCTCCCGCTGCTAGAATAGCTTTCACGAGCGTTTCAATTTTCCGGCGATTGCCTCGGCCATCAGGGGAGCGCGTTGGCAGATTGCCCAAATCAACGGCCTTGAATCTTGCATCTGGCAGCATAGGCCCGTCTAAATCAAAATCCCAATGATCAAGCCAGAGGGCATCTTCTTTAAGCGCCGCACGAAAACTATCAGCAGCCTTGGCATGAACGCGGTTATCAATGCCGCGATAAGGCGTTCCGTGGGGTGCTCCAAACACCGCAGCATGAGCAGCCTTAGGAAGCCGTGCCGGAACCGTGCCCATAAAACAGAGTGTTTTTTTGCGAACCACCATGCCCCATACTGCCCGCTTATAGCTTAAGCTGCAACTTGCTCTTTTGCTTTGGGCTTCCGCGCCAACCAGCCCACACGGGCTGAGGGAATGGTCAACCGTGCCTCAGTTCCAATGCCCAGTTTTCCATTCAGCGTAATATCGCCGCCGTGCAATCTGGCAATGCGCCGTGCAATGGAAAGCCCAAGACCCATTCCCTCAAATCGCCGGGCAATGCCTTCTTCCAACTGCAAAAAATTATCAAAGACCAACAAGGCATCCTCATCACTTAAACCAATGCCAGCGTCTCGTATTAAAAGTATCAATTCTGAATCAGGCCCGCGCTGCATATCGATATTGACGATTGATCCTTGAGGTGAAAACTTTATCGCATTGGTCAACAGATTTTGCACAACTTGCTTCAAACGAAGCAAATCGCCACGCACGGCAACATCATCAATCAAATGTGCCACAATTGAAATTTGCGCTTTTTCGGCAAGCGCTCGATTGACCTTTAGCGCTGCCTCAATAATTTCTGCAGCATCATTATTCTGTTCCACCATCTGAAAAGATCCTCGTTCCAACCGCGTGACATCGAGAATATCATTGATCATGCTTTGCAGGTGGGTGGCATTTTCAATAATCGTATGAAGATAGCTCTTTCTAATTTCAGCAGAGAGCACATCACTTTGCGGTGAGTTTAATATTTCACAGAACCCAACAATAGCATTGATCGGGGTTCTCAATTCATGGCTCATTGCCGCCAGAAAATTTGATTTTGCTAAGTTAGCAGTTACAGCGGCTTTCAGCGCTATTTGGGCTTGCTGTTCCAAATTTGCCAGTTGCAGCATATCATTTTGTTTTTCAGAAACTTGGCTTGGCTCGGAACTTTCAACCGATTTTTTCTCTAGCCCAAGAGCCGCCAAAAACCGCTTTGCCAATTTTGCAAAGGGTATTTTCGTTACAACCTTACTGTTATCTTGCAGCTTCGCCATGGCCTGCCTTGCGGAAAAATCGAATCATTTCACCTGCGCTCTATTGTCTAGGACACAAAGGCCAGCGTCCACTGTAAATCAAACTTCAAGATCAACCAAAGAACATCCCATGACTGAGTTTCAGCTTCCCCCCGGCCACCCCCCCATCAAGCCCCGCAAGGTTGGTTTGCTGCTGATGAATCTCGGTACGCCGGAAGCCACATCCTATTGGCCGATGCGGCGTTACTTGAAAGAATTCTTGTCGGATGCCCGCGTGATCGAAGTGAACCGTGTTTTATGGTGGTTTATTCTCAACATTGTTATTTTGAGTTTTCGCCCCACCAAAAGCGGCCATGCCTATAAGAAAATTTGGAATACTGAACGCGGTGAATCGCCTTTAAAAACTTTTACCCGTTCTCAATCAGAAAAATTATCTACCGCATTGAAGAACCCAAAACTCATCGTCGATTGGGCTATGCGCTATGGCAAGCCACCCGTGGCGACACGTCTTTCCGAACTGCAAGCAAAAGGCTGCGACCGCATTATGCTGTTTCCGCTATACCCCCAGTATAGTGCGGCCACGACTGCGACAGCTTTGGACAAAGCTTATGAGGCGCTGAAAACAATGCGTTGGCAGCCGGCCACCAGAACTGTGCCGCCCTATTTCGACCACCCAGCTTATATTGAGGCTCTGGCCACAAGTTTGAAAACCCACATAAAAAACCTCTCATGGAAACCTGATCGCATTCTCATCGCATTCCATGGCTTGCCGCGCGAATACTTGGACATGGGCGACCCCTATCATTGCCATTGCCAAAAAACTGCAAGGCTGCTGCGTGAAAAAATGGGCTTAAACAAAGATGAGGCTCAACTGGTTTTCCAATCGCGCTTTGGCCGGGCTGAATGGCTAAAGCCATACGCGCAAGAAACCGTTGAGGGCCTTCCCGCCCAAGGTGTTAAAAACCTTTTGATGATTTCGCCGGGTTTTGCCTCTGATTGTGTGGAAACGCTTGAAGAGCTGGCCATTGGCCTGAAAGAGACATTCAAGGAAAAGGGCGGAGAAAACTTCTCGGTGGTGCCCTGCTTGAACGATAGCCCAGCAGCCATCAAACTTCTCGTCCAACTCGCCAACGAAGAATTAAAAGGTTGGATATGAATTTATTCTTTAGTGCCACTTGAATTTTGATGGTTATTGCCTAACTGTATGAGGTGATCACTCGAATCACGGTAATTTGGAGAAGCTATGATGGAATATGATGGCAATGGCATTTTCGTTCTGGCATTTCTGGCCGTCGTCGTTTTCTTCCTGCTGCGCTCCATCCGCATGGTGCCGCAAGGCTATCATTACACCGTTGAGCGGTTCGGCCGCTATATTACAACGCTGACCCCGGGCCTTGGCTTGATCATGCCTTTCATTGATCGCATCGGTCATAAACTGAACATGATGGAACGCGTGTTGCCAGTGCCCTCCCAGGAAGTGATTACCCGTGACAACGCCATGGTGACCGTTGATGGTGTGGCCTTCTTCCAAGTGTTAGATGCCGCCAAAGCGTCCTATGAAGTCAACAATCTTGAAAACGCCGTGCTCAACATGGTGATGACGCAAATCCGCACCGTGATGGGCTCGATGGAGCTTGATCATCTTCTCTCGCAGCGTGATGAGATCAACCAAAAGCTCTTGGGCGTGGTCGATCAGGCCACCCAAGGTTGGGGCGTGAAAATGACCCGCATTGAAATTAAGGACATTAGCCCGCCGCGTGATCTCATTGAATCCATGGGCCGCCAAATGAAGGCTGAGCGTGATAAGCGCGCTGCCATTTTGGAAGCTGAAGGTTTACGCGGTGCCGCAATTCTGAAAGCTGAAGGCGAGAAGCAATCGATTATGTTGCAAGCCGAAGGTCACAAGGAAGCTGCCTTCCGTGAAGCCGAAGCACGCGAACGCTCGGCTGAAGCTGAAGCCAAAGCCACTAAACTCGTGAGCGATGCTATTTCCAATGGCAATGTGCAGGCGATCAATTATTTCGTGGCCAATAATTATATGAAAGCGCTGGAAGCATTGGCCACTTCTCCCAACCAAAAAATTCTGATGATGCCGCTTGATGCCAGTTCGATCTTGGGTTCCATCGGCGGCATTGCCGAAATTGCCAAGGAAGCTTTTGGCAATAGCCCGAGCGCTTCATTGCCCGCCAAGAAACCAACAGTACCGAGGGTGTAACATGGAAGAGTTTTTCCCCTTCGCAGGCCCATGGTTCTGGTGGATTGCCACTGCTGTTCTGTTGTTGCTGGAAATGATGATGCCAGGCTTCTTTATGCTCTGGCTGGCTTTTGCAGCGGCCCTCACCGCGATTGTTGATCACCTCTTCAACTTTGGCTGGATGGGTGAAGTTTTCACCTTCGCTTTATTGTCCCTCGCCAGCATCTTAGGATCTTGGCGTTTCGTGATGAACCAACGCCACAAAAAATCAGACTCACCCCACCTCAACCAACGCCAAAATGCCTTTGTGGGCAAAACTTATATTTTGATAGAAGCAATAATAAACGGCAGCGGCAAAATCAAAGTTGAAGATGCGCTGTGGGATGTGGATGGCGATGATCTGGCCAAAGGTGGCCGTGTGAAAGTTACGGCAGTGGATGGCTTGCGGCTAAAAGTCGAAAAGGCCTAGCCCACACCAATCCGCAGCAGATCGTGGATATGCACTAAGCCAGCTGGTTTGCCATTTGCATCAACAGCAAACACGCTGGTAATTTTTGCGGCATTCAATCGCTCTAAGGCTTCACTGGCCAGCATCTCTGGTGTTATGGTTTTAGGGTTCGCTGTCATAATTTCATCGACACTTTGCTGCAGCAACGAAGGGCTCATGTGGCGGCGCAAATCGCCATCCGTAATAACACCAATCAAAAATCCAGCCGCATCAACCACTCCCAAACAACCAAATGATTTGGCCGACATTACAACAAGCGCCTCGCTCATGGCGCTGCCGCTTTGCACCAAGGGCAATGCCGCCCCGCTGTGCATAATTTCACGCACATGTTTAAGCTGCGCTCCAAGTTTACCACCCGGGTGAAATTCTCTAAATGCGGCTTGGGTGAAGCCTTTATTCTCAAGAAGCGCAATGGCCAGCGCATCGCCCAAGGCAAGCTGCAACAAAGTGGAAGTGGTGGGCGCCAAACCTATGGGGCACGCTTCAAGCGCTTGCGGGCACAGCAAAACCACATCAGCCGCTTGCGCCAAGCTGCTGGCCTCACGCGCGCAAATCGCAATCAGCGGCACAGCAAAGCGTTGAGTGTAATCCAGCATGTCGCGAAGCTCGGCAGATTCACCGGAGTTCGATAACATCAACACCACATCCTGCGGCGTGATCATGCCAAGGTCGCCGTGGCTGGCTTCAGCGGGATGCACAAAACTTGCGGGCGTTCCGGTGGAGGCCAATGTGGAGGCAATCTTGCGGCCAATATGTCCGCTTTTGCCTATGCCAGAGACAATCACGCGGCCTGTTGCCGAAGCAATCAAAGCCACCGCATCGGCAATTGCTTCACCCAATGGCCCGTCACATAAAGCAGCCAAGGCGGCCAAGCCATCGCGCTCGATGTTTAACGCCCGTGCCGCTGAAGCACGCCACTTGGCGCGCGCTTCCAAATTTACATGTTGCATTTTCATTTGGCCTTCATAGTCCAAGTTTTGCGAAAAGGAAAACGCAACCGATCATTAACCATAACTTCGCTAGAGTGCCGACCTGCGGAGTATGGTTGTGAAAGCGTTAACGGGGTTGCGTGGTTTGAGTTGTGTGGCGGTGCTTTTGAGCAGCGTGAACTTTGCTTGCGCGCAAGAGGCTGACGCCCCTGCCCCCATTCCTAAAAAATCCAGCACTGATCCTTATGCCGCCATCGGTATTGATGCAGGCGGATTGCGGCTTTACCCCAGCATCGAAATTGGCACGGTTTACTCTTCAAATGCCAAGCGCTCTTCCACCAGCGTTGATGCTGATTTCGGTTTGGAATTAAAGCCGAGCTTGCGTTTTGAAAGTGATTGGTCGCGCCATAGCTGGACGGGTTCAGCCTCTGGCGACCTGCTGCATTATAAATCCTATGATGATTTATCCACACTCACAGGCAGTGTTGAAACTGCGTATCGCCTCGATATTCGCCGCAGCACTAGAGCCGATTTCACGGCCTCTTACACGCTAAGCGAAACCGGCACCGAAAACGCCCAAGTGCCGAACAGCGCAATCAGCCCACGCCGTGACCACAATTTCACAACATCAGCCAAGCTGACCCATGATTTTGGTGGCTTAGAAGGCAGCATTAAAACCACCCTCGCCCGCAGCCTTTATGATGATGTGGCCTTGAGTGGTGGCGGCACTGAAATTAACAGCGACCGCAATTATTGGGGGCCTACTCTATCACTGCGCGCCGCTCTCACTGATAACGGCACGGCTTTTATGCCCTTTGCTGAAGTGGCATATGCACCACGCTTCCATGATCAAACAGTAGACCGCAATGGTGTGAACCGCGATTCACAAGGCGTGAATCTTGCCGTTGGTTTGGCTTTAAACCGTGGTCCGATTTGGGATGGCGAAGTGGCGCTCACTTATGTGGTGCGCGATTATGCCGATGCCAGCTTGGAAACTGCCCAAGGCTTAGGTGTTGCGGGCCGCATCAAATGGTCCCCCACTGAACTCACATCGCTTGAAGCAACAACAGGCTTCACGGTGGATGAAACTTCAACCGCCGGAATTTCCGCCAGCCGCAGCTGGACTACCAGCCTCGATCTTACGCAGTCCTTGCGCCAGAACTTAGATGCCAAAGCGGGTCTTGGCTTCAGCGTGCAAGATTCCGGCACCAGCATTGATAACAGCACAACTGCAAAACTCGGTCTCGATTGGAAGCTCAACCCGAACATGACGGCGAGTGTGAATTATCAGGGCCTGTGGTTTAATTCAGGGTCAGCAGCCGGCGATTATAATGACCAGCGTGTGATGACCAGCATTGTGTTGCAGCGTTAAACCAACTGCACCAATTTCCCCAACCCATCAATCACCGCAGCGGGCTTGCCGGGAATGCGGTCCGCCACTGAAGCCACGCGCGAAAGCTTTACCACCTGATAGCCAAATTGCGCGGCCGCTTGTGCATCCCAACTGTTTGCTGAGATAAAACAAATTGAAGGCGCATCTTGAATTTGCAGGCGCTGCATGGCCAGCCGATAAACCCGGCGGCTGGGTTTATAAACGCCCACTTCTTCAACCGACAAAACATGATCAAACAGTTTTTCCAAACTGGCATGGCGCACGATGGAATCCAACATTGATGGGCTGCCATTCGATAAAATCGCGCAGCGCTTGCCCTTGGCCCTAATGGCCTGCAGCGTTGCTGCCACATCATCATAAGCATCCAACTTGAGATAAAGCGTCATCAATTCATCGGCCAGCCCTGTTTCCGTGATGCCGTGAACTTCAAGCGTGTGATCTAAAGCCTCACGCGTCACCACCCAGAAATCGGCATGAACGCCCATCAAGCTTCTGAGCCATGTATACTCCAGCTGCTTCTGCCGCCATAGTATTGCAACGTCAGCAGCCTTCTCGCCAATGGTGCCAGCCAATTTTTCAATAGGCGAGGCCACGTTGAACAAGGTGCCATAAGCATCAAACACGCAAGCTTGAATGCCTTCAAGTTTTCGAAAGAGATCATCCGCCATAGCGTGAATGATAATCAGCCAATGACACCAAGGCTAGGGAAAGTTTCGAGTATCCAGTAGGAAAGTGTTTGCATCGACCCAGTAAGGAACATGAGCCCTGTGAACACAAGCGCAGCGCCCATAAGTTTTTCGACGAGTGCCAGCTTAGATTTGAACCGTGCAAAGAAATTCAAAAACACATTCACGCTTAAAGCTGCAATCAAAAATGGAATGCCTAAGCCTAGCGAATAAACGGCAAGCAAGGCGGCACCCTTGGTGACAGTTTCGGCATTGGCAGCAACCGAAAGAATGGCCGCTAATACCGGCCCCAAACACGGTGTCCACCCAAAAGCAAAAGCCAGACCCACAGCATAAGCACCAAACAATCCAAATGGCTTGCTATCCTGATGATAACGAACTTCCCGCGAGAGAATTTGCAACTTGAAGAGTCCCAAGAAATGCAAGCCCATGATGATGATGAGAACACCAGCAAGCTGAGACAACAAAGGCAATTGCGAGCGCACGGCTTGGCCGAAATAAGAAGCCGTGGCACCTAAAGCCACAAACACTGTGGTGAAGCCCAGCACAAACATTAAAGCGGCCAGTAAAACATATTTGGTGTTTAACTTGGTTTCACTGCCCCGCAAATCCTCCAAGGAAGTGCCGCTGATGAAGACCAAATAGGATGGCACCAAAGGCAACACGCAAGGTGAAAGAAAGCTGAGCGCACCAGCAAATGCGGCAGCGCCGATTGAGACATTGAGATCCATGAGTTTGGTGTGCCAGTAAATTTAAGGGCGAGCAATGCAACACTTGATCACAGTGAAGTGTTTTCATACTTCCCCAAAAATGCCTCAACGGCCAACTCGCGCATATCCACAACAACCTCCGCCAACTGGTCATGCGGCCAATCCCACCAGGACAGCGCCAAAATGCGGGCGCGGATTTTTTTGGGGAAGCGCCACTTGATGCGCTTAGCCGGAACGCCTGCTACAACAGCAAAGGCCTCCACATCCTTCGTCACCACAGCCCCAGCCGCAATCACTGCGCCATGGCCGATATTTATACCCGGCAAAATAATCGCGCCATGGCCAATCCACACATCATGGCCAATTTCAACCACAGCATTTTTGCGCGCCTCGCGAAAATCCTTATCAATCTTCGCATAGAGAAAATACTCATTCGGACGATAGGTAATCTTGTGTTGTGAAATGCGCTCCATCGGATGATTGAGCGCATTGATCCGTACATCTGAAGCCACCGCGCAAAACTTGCCAATCACAGCATAAATAATTTCTGTGTGGCGCTCTATATATGAGTAATCACCAAGTGTGGTTTCAGCCATCAACACGCGCTCAGCCACATCGGTAAATTGGCCAAGCTCACAATTGCGGATTGTTGATGCTGAATGCACGCGCGGGCTGCCATCACGCGGCGCGTTGGCGGAATGTCTTTTCTGTTCCATCATATAACCATAACAAAAAAGCCGCTCAGAAACAGAGCGGCTTTTGAAATTGATTTAGAAAACTTAAGCAGCCTTTGGCGCAGCTTCAACTCTCTTGGTGATAGCAGCCTTGAGCTTACGCAAGTTGATCGACAAATCATCCTTGCTGGCTTTCAACAAAAACGCATCCAAACCACCGCGATGCTCAACTGATTTCAGCGCATGGGCTGAAATACGCATGTTGTAAGAAAGGCCCATCGCCTCGCTCATCAAGCTCACTTGGCACAAGTTTGGCAAAAAGCGAGTTTTGGTTTTGTTATTGGCATGGCTGACTTTGTTGCCGGCCTGTGGGCCTTTGCCAGTTAGTTCACAAACACGCGACATAGGTATCTCCATACAAAAGAACGAGCCGGAAAAAACGTTTCCAGCTCCTGTTGGAGCCTCCTATAGTAGGCCAAATTTCCAAGGTCAAGCAAGCACTGGAGGAACGCACATTTTTTCGGCATTCCAATACTGGCACAGGTGGTTAACAAGCACACGCGTTTTGCCGTCCAATTCTGAGCAATGTAATTCGCTCTTGTGTTTTCTCCAAACCAAACCACAACCTATGGCGTGAACAAAGGTGGAAAAACAGGCTAACAGCGATTCGGGCGCTGTATGTTCCGCCATGGAACGCTTTCTTAATTTCATTAATAAAATTCGAAGCTTACTGAGCGTGATTGATTAACCATGTAAGCCAATTGGTTAAAATTAGAGGTGCTTAAGTACCGCTAATTTGCTAAATTGAGCTGTTGCTGGAAATCTGATTTTCCAAAACATGCTTTAAATCAAAGGAACAAAAACTGAATCTTTCCCTTGAAGCGATTCGGGCGTGGTTCGTTCTTGTTTGAATCTAGAAGTTAACGTGCTGGTTCTTTTTCGCACATATTTCCCTCATCCTGAGGTGCGCGCGTTTTAGCGTGCCTCGAAGGATTGGCGGCAATTTGGGACAGCGGCTCTTCGAGGCTCGCAAGGGCTCGCACCTCAGCGTGAGGAATTTTGGTTACAACGGACCAATAATTTGTTTTAAGCTCCACCCATGCCACCTCATCGCCCCGTCACCGCCGTCCTGGGGCCTACAAATACCGGAAAAACCCATCTTGCAGTCGAGCGTATGTTAGCGCACGGCAAGGGCATGATCGGCCTGCCCCTTCGGCTGCTGGCGCGCGAAATTTATGATCGCGTGCGCGCCAAAGTGGGCGATCAAGCGGTTGCCTTGATTACAGGCGAAGAAAAAATCATTCCCATCGAACCGCGTTATTGGGTGTGCACGGTGGAAGCCATGCCGCCTGATATTGAGGTGCCATTTTTAGCTATTGATGAAGTGCAGCTTTGCGCTGACTTTGAGCGCGGCCATATTTTTACAGACCGCGTGCTCCACAGGCGGGGCACCGAAGAAACCATGCTGCTGGGGGCTGCGTCCATGCGGCCCATTTTGGAAAAACTAATCCCGCATTGTACTTTCGTAACACGGCCCAGGCTTTCAACACTTGCCTATGCTGGGCAGAAAAAACTTTCGCGCCTGCCGCGCCGCTCCGCCATCGTCGCTTTCACAGCAGAAATGGTTTACGCGGTGGCCGAGTTGATCCGCACCCAGCGCGGCGGGGCTGCCGTGGTGATGGGCGCACTTTCACCTCGAACTCGCAATGCTCAAGTGGCTCTCTATCAATCAGGCGATGTGGATTACTTAGTGGCCACCGATGCCATTGGCATGGGCCTGAATATGGATGTGGACCATGTGGCTTTTGCCGCCACGCGCAAATTTGATGGCTTTCAATTCCGCAATTTAAACCCCGGCGAATTGGGCCAAGTGGCAGGCAGGGCTGGCCGCTATATGAATGACGGCACCTTTGGCGTGACCGGCGAAGCTGAACAATTCGATCAAGAAATGATCGACCGTTTGGAAAATCATAATTTCGAATCGGTGCGGATGTTGCAATGGCGCAACCGAGATTTGGATTTTCGCACTTTAGATGGGTTGCGTAAATCGCTTGGCACTTTGCCAAAACTCGATGGGCTAACCCGCGCGCAGGATGCCCCAGATGTTCGCGCCTTGGAATCCATGTGCCGCGACAGTTCAATTCTGAGCTTGATCAAAACACCCAAACAGGTGTTACGCACCTGGGAAGTTTGCCAAATCCCAGACTACCGCAATATCTCTCCCGCCGAGCACGCACATCTAGTGGGCCGCATTATTCATTATCTGCACACGGGCAAAGGCTTCATTTCCGAAGATTGGTTTTCCAAGCAACTGGCGCTCAGCGATAATATGGAAGGTGGCATAGATGCTCTTTCCACCCGCATATCACATGTGCGAAGCTGGACCTTCATTGCCAACCGATCAGACTGGCTGGAAGCGCCCTTATATTGGCAGGCGCGGGCCAAAGAGATTGAAAATAAATTATCAGATGTTTTGCATGAAAAGCTAACTCAGCGTTTCATCAATCGCAGAAGCAGTGTATTGATGCAGCGTCTGGCGAAAAAGGAAGGCTTGATGACGAACGTAGAAGATGGTGGCGAAGTTAAAATTGAAGGCGAATTTGTTGGCCGCATCCAAGGGTTAAATTTCACGGCTGATAGTGCGGGTGATGCCGATGCCAAGCTGCTGAAAACTGCAAGCCTTGCCGCTGTAACTGAAGAAATTGGCAAACGCGCCAAATCTCTCGCCATGACCACCGACACCGATTTGAAACTGAATCGCAGCGGTGAAATCATCTGGGCTGGCAATGTGGTGGGCCGCGTTTTTGCTGGCGACCATGCGTTGCGCCCACGCGCTGATGTTGTGGCCCATGATGTGCTGCAAGGGGCGGCCCGTGATGAAGTGCGCGAGCGTTTGCAGAAATTTGTGAACCGCTATTTGGCAGCTTTGCTTGAGCCACTGATAAAACTGGAAGAGGCCGAAGGCTTCGAAGCCTTGGCTCGAGGCATGGCCTTTCGCATCGTTGAACATTTCGGCGTGTTACCGCGCGAGACTGTTTCGGAAGAAGTAAAGGCGCTCAGCCAAGATGATCGCGCAAAACTGCGCTCTGCTGGTGCTCGCTTTGGGGCCTTCCAAATTTTCTTGCCAGCACTGCTAAAGCCAGCCGCAACTGATATGCGCCTGCTATTGTGGTGGCTGCAAAAAACCAAAGGTGATGCTGATGCTGGCCCAGTTTCAGCACCACCAGCCAATGGCCTCACCTCAACCATTGCCGATACTTCAAAGCCCGAAGGCTTTTATGCCATTTGTGGTTATCGCGTCTGCGGCAAGCGCGCAGTGCGGGTTGATATGCTGGAACGCTTGGCAGATTTAATCAGAGACCGCGTGTTCTGGAAACCGCGCATTCCAGAAGAGCAACGCCCGGCTGGTGCCGTTGAAGGCGGCGGCTTTAGTGTGGTGTCTGATATGATG
>JANNBH010000111.1:0-9252 GCA_031385245.1 Hyphomicrobiales bacterium
GGGGTAACCGCGATAAAGTAGAACCCCAGCATCTCCATCAATATAAGTGATGGTGGATTTGCACGCTGCAGTGGAGGTGAAGCCCGGGTCAAAAGTGAAAGCGCCGGTGTCGGCATAGAGTTTCGAAATATCGACAACATCGGGGCCGATGGTGCCCTGAATAATCGGCAATTCGTAGGCTTTTCCAGCGATCTCAAGTTTAGCAGTATCGGCCATGGTGAGGTTCCTTTTGCAGTATGATATTGCAGCGCAATAAAAAGGTCAATGATGCTGCACTATTTTACACTACCATAGTTTAAGATTGGTCTTTAATGCGACCCAAACTTTCGTCACGGCCTAACACTTCCAAGACATCAAAAATCGGTGGTGATGTGGCTGTGCCTGTGAGAGCAGCGCGGAGAGGCTGTGCGAGTTTACCTAATTTCAGTCCATTGCTTTCAGCACTTGCTTTGAGATTTATTTCGAGCGCGTGGGCGGTCCAGACTGGACTTGCCATGAGAACTTCCAAAACTGTTTTGAGTGCCACCTTACCCTCATCATTAAGAAGGGCTTTTGCTTTATCGTCCATCGTTAAAGGCCGCGCCGCAAAGAGATAGGCTGCACTGGTTTGTAGCTCCACCAAAGTCTTGGCACGGTCTTTTAAGCCGGGCAGAGCCTTGAGCAATTTGGCTTTCATGCCGCCATCAATTTTTGCCAGCATGGCAGAGCCATTTTCGGCATGGGGCAGGAAGCTCAGAAATTGTTCCAGCAATTCTGCATCTGGCGTGTGGCGAATATAATGCCCGTTCAAATTTTCCAGTTTAGCAAAATCAAAGCGCGAGGCGGATTTGCCAATGCCATCTAAATCAAACCAGCGCACCAATTCCTCGGTAGAAAAAATTTCGTCGTCACCATGGCTCCAGCCAAGGCGCGCGAGATAATTTCGCAAGGCGGCGGGCAGATAGCCCATGGCGCGATAAGCCTCCACGCCAAGTGCGCCATGGCGCTTAGAAAGCTTGGCTCCATCTGGCCCGTGGATCAAAGGCACATGCGTCATGCTCGGCACGGTCCAATCCATTGCCAAATAAATTTGAGATTGGCGGGCGGCATTGGTGAGGTGATCCACACCGCGAATAATATGAGTTACACCCATATCGTGATCGTCAACCACCACAGAGAGATTATAAGTCGGGTTGCCATCTGAGCGCAGAATGATGAGATCATCCAAATCTTTATTTGGAATAACCACGCGGCCCTGGGCTTGATCATCCACCACAGTCTCACCTTCCTGCGGAGACTTGAAACGAATGACTGGTTTAATGCCAGCCGGAGCATCAGCCGCAGTACGGTTGCGCCACGTGCCGTCATAACGGATGGGGCGCTTTTCAGCCTCAGCTTTCTCGCGCATGGCGGTGAGTTCGGCTGGCGAACAATAACAATAATAAGCTTGGCCCTTGGCCAGCAGTTGATGCGCCACTTCAGCGTGGCGGGCCATGCGGGCGTGTTGCGATACTGCTTCACCTTCCCAGGTTAAACCTAGCCATGTCAGGCCTTCGAGAATGGCTACCGTTGCAGCATCGGTCGAACGCTCACGGTCGGTGTCCTCAATGCGAAGCAGCATTTTGCCGCCATTGCCATTTGCATAAGCCCAATTGAACAGCGCGGTACGGGCACCACCAATATGCAAATATCCAGTAGGCGAAGGAGCAAAACGAGTAACGGGGGATGACATATAAGCCATTTTCCTTGTAGCTTAGAATTAAGGGGAGAGGCCAATGGCCCTTGAGGAGCCGGATAGCACAGCTGTGGGACGCATCAAAGGGGCTTTGGTGCAACAGTCCAGCCGCATGATGCTGTGGTCTCCAGTGTTTCTGATTGCCGGCATTTGGGCCTATTTTAATTTGAGTGTTGAGCCCAGCGGCGTTGGCGTTTTTGGTTTAGGACTCGTCACGATTGCATTTTTCTATTTTGGACGCATCTCAAAACTCAGCCTGATTGTTGGAATTGTGCTGCTTGGTTTTACGGTTGCTAAACTCCGGCAGGTGATTGTGGCAACGCCATTGCTGCGTGCTGTTGTTATGGAGAGCGATATTGCGGGCTTTGTGGCCGATGCTGATAATCGCGGGGGCAAGCGCCGCGTGTTGGTAATTGAGCTTGATGAAGCCAGCAACATTCCCAATGGCGAGACCCCTCGCCGGGTGCGGATTACCACTTATCATGCGCCTGAAGTTTTGATCGGAGATTATGTGCGGATGCGGGCAAGGCTGAACCCATTGCCCCTGCCAGTGGCTCCCGGGGCTTTTGATTATGGCCGTGATCTTTATTTCCAATCCATCGGTGCAGTGGGCACCAGCAAAAACGAACCCCAAATTGAAACGCGAGACGTGCCTGCCAAATTTTGGGTGCGCCGCTTTTTCCATAATTTGCGGAGCGGCATGGGCGCGCGAATTACAGCCGTTATTCCGGGCCCACTTGGGGCATTCGCCAATGCCATGATCACGGGAGAGCGCGCAGCCATTCCTAAAGAGATGAACACCAGTTTGCAGATATCTGGGCTCGCTCACATTCTTTCGATTTCAGGTTTGCATATGTCGCTTGTTGCGGGCGGTGTGTTCTGGGCAGTTCGCGCCTTCCTCGCTTTGTTTCCGGCACTGGCCTTGCGTTACCCCATTAAGAAATGGGCGGCGGTGGCGGCCTTGTTTGTGGGCTTGATATATATGCTGCTGGCTGATTCAGGTTCGGCCACTGAACGCTCTTACATTATGATCGCCGTTATGTTTTTTTCAATGCTGGTAGATCGGCCCGCAGTGTCATTGCGGAATCTCGCAATATCTGCTCTCATTATTTTGCTGGTAACACCAGAACAAAGCATGGGGGCGAGTTTTCAAATGTCCTTCCTTGCTGTCATGGGCCTCGCTGCATTTTTTGAATGGTGGAACCACCGGCCCATTGATGTGAAACATTTGGCATCATCACGCGTCGCTCGGACCATTCGCTACATTTGGCGGGTGGCAGTGGGTTCGATCTTAACAACGGTTGTTGCGGGAGGACTATCGAGCATTGCTGCTGCCTATCATTTTGGCCGCATGGCGCCTTATGGTACGGTTGCAAATGGGCTCTCGCTTCCAGTGGTCAGTCTTGTGGTCATGCCCGCAGCCCTCACCAGTGCCATGGTGATGCCGTTTGGCCTGGAATACTATCCACTGAAACTGATGGAGCTTGGCTTGTGGGCAACCATGTGGATTTCTGATTTGGTGTCCACTTGGCCCGGTGCCAATGTGATTATCCCGAAGCCTAGTTTGCTCGGTGTGGTTATCACGGTACTTGGCGCAACTGTGCTGTGCATAGCAACGGGGCGTATGCGATGGCTGGGCGTTGTGGCGATAATTGGGGGTGGCATGATTGGGCAAAATGCTTCGCGCCCACAAATTCTCATTGAGGAGCGCGCTTCAAATGTGGCCGTGTTGGATGCCAGCGGAAGCTATGTTTTTGCTGATGCGTCCAAAGGTAAATTTGCTGCTGACAAATGGTTAAAAAGCAATGGCGAGATTTCCCTACTCAAAGATGCAGCGGCCAAGCACGGCTGGTCTTGTGTGGAAGGCATGTGCTTTACTGATTTGGCGGCAAAGTCTGTTGCTTATGTGCATGAGCAAAAGGATAAAAATTGGCCATGCCCGCCAGTTGATATTCTGATCACTGATTTTCCACTGCGCCATGCTTGCAAGGATATTCCTGTTCGCATTGACCGCTTTGACGTTTGGAAACACGGCGCCCACTCGCTTTCTATTTCTAATAGCAAAGTGCTTATTGAAACGGTTAAGGGAGCGCAGGGTGATCGCCCATGGGTCTACGTCCCGCGTGCCAGACCAACACCCTATCAGCCGCAACCGGAGTTGCCCACCACCTCATTTTCAGGATAGAGTGCCAGCATGTCCACAGACTCTCTCATTGCATTTCTTTTAGCAGCCACCGCATTAGCTTTGGTGCCGGGGCCAACCGTCACGGTAATCATCGCCAACAGCTTGAAACACGGAACGAGGGCAGGGCTGATGAATGTGCTGGGCACCCAAGCTGGCGTGGTGATTTGGCTTACCATCGCCGCCCTTGGCTTAGGGGCCGCGATCAAAGTTATGGGCGTTTGGTTTGATGTGCTGCGTTATGTGGGTGCAGCTTATTTGGTTTGGATGGGCATAAAGCTCTTTATGTCCAAGGGTGATCTGGCGGTGGCCACCGAACGCGCAAGGCCGCAGGGCAGTTTTTTTCTGCAGGGCTTTGTGGTGATTATGAGCAACCCCAAAATGCTGGTGCTGTTCGGCGCACTCATTCCGCCGTTTATTCCGCAAGGTGGCAATGTTGAAAAATATACATTGATGTTGGGATTGCTGTTCGCCGCCATCGCTGTAACTGGTGATACAGCTTATGCCTTGCTGGCGGGCCGGGCGGGGGCTTGGCTTTCGCAGAAGCGCATTCGCGGAATTGAAATAATAAGCGGCTGTTGTCTGGTCGGTGGTGCCGCTTGGATGGTGTTGAAAGGCAAATGATGCGAACAGGTTTTTACCCCGGCAGTTTTGATCCCATCACCTATGGGCATTTAGATGTAATCGCGCGCGCCGCTCGTATTGTTGATAAACTGGTCATCGGCGTTGGCACCCATGGCAGCAAGCAAGCGCTGCTGACGGGAGCCGAGCGTGTGGCGCTGATTGAGCAAGTGGTGAAGCCGATTGCTGAACATGCAGGTGTTAAAATCAGCGTGGTGACGTTTGATGGTTTGACGGTTGACGCTGCCCGCAAGGCCCATGCCGGAGTGATCATTCGCGGACTGCGTGATGCTTCTGATTTCGACTACGAAGTGCAAATGGCGCAAATGAACGGTGCGCTTTCGCCCGATATTGAAACAGTATTCATGGCCGCATCGCCTGCCACACGAATGATCTCATCATCGCTGGTAAAACAAATTGCCAAGATGGGTGGGGATACGAGTCTGTTTTTGCCGAAAGAGGCTGAGGTGTTGGTGCTGGGGAAGATTGCAAATGTCTGAATCCAAGGCATTCGCGGATGATAGTGGAACACTTTTTGGACTAACGTCAGATTTAGTAGAAATGCTCAGAGCTAAAAATCTTTTTTTGCTCCGTTCTTTGTTGCCCTACAGTCGATCCGACTCGCGATCAATTTAAATAAAAACACAAACGGAGAGTTTTCGAATTCGTTACAAGTCAGTGAGCCTGTGGGCAGTATAAGTGCCTTGATTACAAGCACGTTGAAGTCAGCCCAATTTGAGCCAAAAATTTACAAACTCACCATGTATGCTTTATAATATTCTGCTTTGATAGTTATGTATGATCTATATTTTGCAGCCTATGTTCAAACAATAGTTTTGAAATTTATCCAGTCGATTTCAACATAACTTTCATTTCATAATACGTTTTCATTTTATAGTCCTAGTTCACGCCACCGCCCGCAAATCAAACTCCGCATGAATAACGCTATAGGGCACATGCACCATGCCTTTGTCGTTGCGCTCCACCAATCCCCCTCAGCTCCTGTCATCCCGACGAAAGTCGGGACCCAGACTTTCAGCATTTACTGAAGGCTAACAGTTTGTGAGTGTTTGTGTTGGTTTGGTAGGCTTTCTGGATTCACCTGGAGGAAAGCAATTTTTTTTTTGCACCAAACTGGATGATAGTCTGGGTCCCGACTTTCGTCGGGATGACGGGAGTTGTGGGTGTAGAGGAAGTATGTGGTCAAAAGTTCTCGAAAACAACATTGCCCAATCTGCTTTCCCCCGCTTGACTTCAAGAATCTCGCACGGCATACAGCGCACGCTTTCGGAGTTTCTCTGATTGTTTGGTATCGGGGGAGAGTGTCCCGAGTGGCAAAGGGGGGGGACTGTAAATCCCCTGCTTTACGGCTTCGTAGGTTCGAGTCCTACCTCTCCCACCATCCGTCTTCGCCGAGGCTTCGGCGTGACAAGTTGGTCCGGTTGCAAAGGCGGATGCCGCGTTGTAGCTTGGTTTACCAAGCGAAGACGGGCAGACAGTGTGCGGGTGTAGCTCAATGGTAGAGCAAGAGTTTTCCAAACTCAAGACGAGGGTTCGATCCCCTTCACCCGCTCCAGCCTTCGCCTGAGAGGCCACGGCTGGTAAGCCAGCCCACTTACAACCAAGTCTTGCTAGCGCTTTCATCCACTGCGTATTCTTTAAAATTTGTAGTTAACTAATGCTAAACACCTATCCAGTTACTCTATCTTAAATAGAGTATTTATTGATATGCAATTTTTACGAGAAAATAAATTAACTTGGGGCTGCGCTTTGGTGGTCTTGCTTGGGTTGCTATTTATAGGGGCGATGTTTTCGACAGCGGAAATTCAAGCCACTGCCGTTTGGAAAGGTTTCATTGTGCGTTCTGAGATGTCGGCGCGAGCGGAAGCACGTCAAACCGATCAATCGCTCGATCGTATTTATGAGAGTTTGCGAACCATTGCTTTTTTACCTGGTGTGAAAACC
Organism: Hyphomicrobiales bacterium; assembly: GCA_031385245.1. GTDB lineage: Bacteria > Pseudomonadota > Alphaproteobacteria > Rhizobiales > Aestuariivirgaceae > Aestuariivirga. Next base: position 6,483 of record JANNBH010000111.1, read on the forward strand.
CTGTATACTCAACACAATGCTATGCCAGCCGACACCAAAGATACGGCGCAACAAATTTACAACAACCTTGCGACGAATACAGATGTTTCGGAAATCTATATTGTCCAAGTTGGATTCAACCCTGAAAAATTAGATCCAGCTACCGCGAGGTTTGAAAGTCCAAGCATATTTTTCGATCAATTTAAGCAACATGACAACCTGCATACTGAAGAAGAAGGTAAAACAAATACGGTCAAACTGCAATCGACGACTTTGCAAGGCGAGTCGATGAAAAAAAATACATATGGCGACGCACATGAAGAATATAGGCACATTGCTCAGCAGATTGATTGGTTGCAGAATAAATATCCCAACACCGAATTTTTTCGTGGAAAGAGTGTGCCAGTTATTGCGAGTGAGGAATTTATAACTGGTGATAATTCAGTTTATCAAAACTCACACAAAGACGATGATCGGCGCGGAATTAGTTTTTCTGTACCCTATTATGCAACTGACGGCTGTTTGTTGGGTGTTGTGGCTGCAATATACAAAAGCGAATCTATTCGTGCGATGCAATCGCAACCCGAGTATTCGCTAACCAGTTTTTTCGATGGTTACGCCAGCAATGATCATCAGTCTTTTAATGGTAAAGGAGTTAACTGGCGCCCATCATTATTTGCAAATGATGCTGAGTTGCACTTTGCAGTTAATGTTCCAGTGTTCAAGCATGATCCACGGGGTGGGTGGATTTTACAGTTTAATTATAAAACCAGTGACTTTTATCTGACTGAAGAATTTAGAGCGATTCAATCATTTGCTTTCTGGTCGGCTTTCTTAATAGCCTTGGCGACTGGATTGGTTGTCGCTCAATTCATTCTCATGCGATATCGCGAAATACTTATTATCCATAGGGCGACCCACGATGGTTTAACGGGCTTACCCAACAGATCTTATCTTGAATTACAATTGAAGAATGCAATTCAAGATGTTGTGAGTGGAAAAGTCTGCACGGTGATTTATCTCGATCTCGATCGTTTTAAAGTGGTGAATGACACTCTCGGCCATCACGCTGGTGATTTAGTGCTTAAGGTATCTGCGGAGCGGATGATTGCAAGCGTTAGAGACAAAGATTTGGTTTCGCGTTTAGGGGGCGACGAATTTGTAATCTTGCTGAGAGATGTATCTGAACTTGAGGTGCTACAAAGTGTTGTGAATCGTATTATTGAAGAAATTTCAATGCCTATCATTTTTGAAGGTCGAGAAATAACAGTGGGTGCCAGTATCGGCATAACAATAGTTACAGATGGTCTTAGGCAGCCTAAAGACATTTTGCGCCATGCGGATCTTGCCCTGTTTCGATCTAAACGGGACGGTCGCGGGCGTTATAGCATGTATGAACCGCGTATGGATACTGAGGCTGAGGATCAGCGGGTTTTAGAGATCGATCTCGGGCAGGCGCTTGATAAAAATGAACTTGCAGTCCATTACCAGCCCATTATTGATTTAACTGCTGATAAAGTTGAGGGCTTTGAAGCACTGCTGCGTTGGAACCACCCCATTCACGGCTTGGTTCCACCTTCACGCTTTATTCCGGTGGCAGAAAATAACGGGCAAATTGTTGCAATTGGCGATTGGGTGATTGAGCAAGTCTGTATGGACATGGCGAGTTTTCCCAAGGGTTATCGAGTTGCAATAAACTTATCGCCAATTCAGCTGCGTTCGCCAAGCTTTTCGTTGCGCGTGCTTCAAATAGCCAAGCAGCACCGCGTTGCGCTTAGGCATCTTGAATTTGAAATTACTGAAAATGTAAAGCTTGAACAGGCTGAGATAGAACTCGCCTGTTTGCACCAGTTGCGATCTGCCGGTGCGCGAATTATTCTTGATGATTTTGGCGTCGGTTATTCTTCATTTTCATATTTAAAACATTTTAGTTTTGATGGTCTCAAAATCGACCGATCTTTTCTGGAAGATATTGAACGTCCGGAACAAACAGCAATTTTGCGGGCTATCGTGGATCTCTGTCGAGGTTTAGGGCTTTCAACAACAATCGAGGGTGTTGAAACCGCCACGCAGTTGGAAATTGTAAGGCAGCAAGGGTGTGCAAAAGCTCAGGGATTTTTCTTCGGAAAACCAATCGCGCGGAAGGAACTGTTTTTCACACGGCAACGCTCGGGATCATCCACACGATAGCCTCTCGTAAACACCTCTTGCCAGCACCATATAATTTTTCTAAAGACGCGCTCGATTTTGGCTTTGTGATGTTCCGCGAGGCCATGCAACATTTTAAGGAGACCCGCCATGGCCAAAGAGAAATTTAACCGCGACAAGCCGCATTGCAACATCGGCACGATTGGTCACGTTGACCATGGTAAGACATCACTGACTGCAGCTATTACGAAGATTTTGGCTGAAACTGGTGGTGCAACTTATACAGCTTATGACATGATCGATAAGGCGCCGGAAGAACGCGCCCGTGGTATTACGATCAACACGGCCCACGTTGAATATCAAACCACTAAGCGCCATTACGCGCATGTTGATTGCCCAGGACACGCTGACTATGTGAAGAACATGATCACTGGTGCGGCCCAGATGTATGGTTGTATCCTGGTGGTATCAGCAGCTTACGGTCCATTGCCACAATCCCGCGAGCACATTCTGCTGGAGCGCCAAGTTGGTGTTCCAGCACTTGTTGTGTTTATGAACAAGGTTGACATGGTTGACGATGCTGAGTTGTTGGACTTGGTAGAAATGGAAGTGCGCGAGCTGCTTTCATCATACCAATTCCCAG
>JANNBH010000120.1:0-16604 GCA_031385245.1 Hyphomicrobiales bacterium
AATTACCGTGGGGCTTAAAGCACTCGCCAAGGAATTAGCCGTGCCGATTATTGCATTGTCTCAGCTTTCACGTCAGGTGGAAAGCCGAGAAGACAAACGCCCGCAGCTTTCTGATTTGCGTGAATCAGGATCGATTGAGCAGGATGCTGACGTGGTGCTTTTTGTGTACCGCGAAGAGTATTATTTGGAACGCTTGATGCCCGCCGAAGGCACGCCTGAATTTGTGGGCTGGCAAGAAAAAATGGACCGCGCTCATGGCAAGGCCGAAGTGATCATCGGCAAACAACGCCACGGCCCAACGGGCACTGTGGAACTTCAGTTTGAAGGCAAGCTGACACGGTTCTCGAATTTGGCACGGGATGGTTATGCGCCGGAGCGGTTTGAGTAACGGCCCTTCGCGAGCCTCGAAGCATTGCTAGAGCTTGAACTCTTTGCAAATTCATTTATCGAAGAATAATGACCGAAGTTCTTTCCCATCTCGCTAGCGCATTAGTGACAGTTGATCTTGCAGCGCTGAAATTTAATTATAAAACGCTTTCTGCAAAGGCTTCTCCCGCTGCTTGTGGCGTTGCCATTAAGGGCGAAGCTTATGGGTTGGGCATGGCTACTGTGGCTAAGGTTTTGTGGGCGGAAGGCTGCAAGAACTTTTTCGTTGCGCGGCCAATGGAAGGTGCTGAACTTCGCGGAGTTTTGCCAGATGCTGAAATCTATGTGCTGGATGGATTCTATAGTGGGCAAGTAGATTTCTATTTGAAAAATCGCTTGATGCCAGCCTTGGTTTCTTTGGTTGAAGCGCAAGAGTGGGCAGAGGATTCTGATGGTGCGCCTTGTGCAATTCACCTCGATACTGGTATTCATAGACTTGGGTTGACGCTGGCTGAATTTGCGCAATTATGTGCTAATGTTGATCTCTTAAAATCGATTCATATCAAACTGTTAATGAGCCATCTTGCGTGTGCAGATGAAGTTGATCATCCCATGAATAGACGGCAACTCGCGGTGTTTAATGAGAGCCGCAAACTGTTGCCGAATGTTCCGGTGAGCTTTGCAAATTCCAGTGGTATTATGCTTGGAGCCGATTACCATTTTGATTTGGTGCGCGCTGGTGTGGCTCTCTATGGCGACAATCCGCAGCCAGGAAGACCAAACCCGATGAAGCCAGTTGTTACTTTGCACGTTAAAGTTATGCAGACGAAATTTGTGAAGAAGGGCGACACCATTGGCTATAGCGCCACATGGACGGCTCCTCGTGATAGCCGCATTGCGATTTTGGGAGCAGGCTACCGCGACGGCATTCCGCGCAAGTTATCATCTTCTCGCGTTGATGGTCCGGCGCAAGTTTTCATCGCGGGCAAGCGAGTTCCGATTGTTGGGCGTGTATCTATGGATATGATGGCTTGCGATGTGACCGATCTTCGTAACATTGAGCGCGGAACTTTGGCGGAAATTTTTGGGGCCAATATTTCAGTGGATGAAGCAGCAGCTTCGGCTGGCACCATTTCTTATGAACTTCTCACCCATCTGGGCAATCGCTATCACCGCCGCTACATTGGCGGCGAATCGTAAGGGGCTACCTTGAATATATTTGCTGCCATAGGCCGGTTGGTTTTGAGCTTCTGTGCTGAAGTGGGCTGCGTGGCGCTGTTTATGAAAGACGCTTTGTTGCAAGGACTCACCCCACGCTATTACTTCGGGCAAATGGCGGCGCAGTTTTTTCGCGTGGGCTACACCTCATTGCCCGTAGTGGCGATGACGGCGTTTTTCACGGGCGGCGCTTTGGCTTTGCAAATTTACACAGGCTCATCTCCTGCCACAGCAGGGCAACTTGTGCCCAGCATCGTGGCCATTGGCATTACGCGGGAACTTGGGCCAGTGCTTGCTGGTTTGATGGTGGCGGGCCGCGTGGGCGCATCAATTGCTGCTGAACTTGGCACCATGAAGGTGACCGAGCAAACGGATGCGCTGGTAACACTTTCAACCAACCCGTTCAAATATCTGGTTGGCCCGCGCTTGTTGGCGGCTGTGATCTCGCTGCCGCTGCTGGTGGCGATTGGTGATACCATCGGCATTATGGGTGGCTATGTGGTGGGCACGCGTTCGCTGGGGTTCAAAGGTTTTAGCTATATCAAGACCACTGCTGACCAATTGCATTTTGATGATATTTCATCGGGCCTTATCAAAGCGGCCGTGTTTGGATTTATCATCGCGTTGATGGGCTGCTATCATGGTTTTAATTCCAAGGGCGGAGCGCAAGGTGTGGGCCGTGCCACTACCAGTGCAGTGGTGTCCTCAGCCATTATGATTTTAGCAGCGAATTTTGCGCTCACATCTTTGTTGTTTGGAAAACACTGATGCACATTCAACTTGATAATCTGTGCAAAAGTTTTGGGCCGAAGCAAGTGTTGAATGGACTTTCGCTTTCGGTTGAAAAAGGCAAATCGCTGGTGGTGATTGGCGGTTCCGGCACTGGCAAATCGGTGATGCTGAAATCTATTCTCGGCATCATCACGCCAGATTCCGGCTCGATTAAAATCGCAGGCGAAGAAGTGACTGGCTTGAAAGGTGAAGCACGCGATCGGTTTCTGTCGCGCTTTGGCATGTTGTTTCAAGGCGGGGCTTTATTTGATTCCATTAGCGTGTGGGAAAACGTGGCCTTTGGCCTAACCCATGGCCGCCGCACGCCGCGCACACAAGCACGCGAAATTGCCATGGAGAAATTGGCCTTAGTTGGCCTTTCAGCCGATGTCGGCAAGCTTTATCCGGCTGAGCTTTCGGGTGGAATGCAAAAGCGTGTTGGCCTTGCGCGCGCCATTGCAGCTGATCCCGAAATTATTTTCTTCGATGAACCCACTACAGGGCTGGATCCGATCATGGCTGATGTGATCAATAATCTCATCGTGGATTGCGTGAAGCGCTTGGGTGCCACCACAATTTCCATCACGCATGACATGGCGTCAGCGCGCAAAATTGCTGATGATATTGCGATGATTTATAAGGGCGAGATTATCTGGCAGGGGCCAGCGAAGATGATCGACCGCAGTGGTAACCCCTATGTAGACCAGTTCATTTTGGGCCGTGCTGATGGGCCGATTCAGATGGATGTGTTGAAGGCGTGAGTTAACCCTTCCGCTTCCCAAACCCCATCCGTGCCAGCACCGATTTATCACCTGTTGCGTGTTCTTTAATGGCCGCTGCAATATGCAAAACGACCAACAGAAACAACACAAGCGCCATCCACACATGGATGACGCGGGTGGTCATGGAAGGGAAATCAACGGGGAGTATATTGCCTGGCTGCTCATAAAGGTGAGCAATTTGATATCCTGTCAACCAGCCAGCAATGGCTGTTGCAAAGATTACGAGATAGAGCAGTCGGTGAACAGGTGTGCGCAATTTGCCAATGCCTTCACGTTGGCTGGCAGCTGGTTCAGGGTGGCTGGTGAAATAGCGGGTGACCAAACGTATGAACATCAACACGATGATAAGTGTTCCAAATCCCATGTGTCCCGCCAAAGCTTCAAGTTTGGCAGGGTCTGAATTGGGAATGCTTCCAACAAAAAAATAGCCAAAGCCCAGTTGCATCCCAATCATTATGGCGAGTAGCCAATGCAGGGCCGCGAGGATGGGGTGATATTTGCGAACCGACATGATTTGGTATCTCCATTTTGAAACCAACTAAGCGTAAAAATTTCACGCTTTCAATTGGTGTGGATTTTAGAGTACGAAAGCGATTAAACTCCATCCATGCGCTTCCTATCACTTTTTCATGGCGAGAAATTTCCATCGAGAAATTGTTTAACTGCCTCATAATGCCAATTCGTTCTTGTGTTGGTTTGGTATCGGACCAATCTACAGTTTGTGGCTTGTGGAGTTTTTTCAGAATTGAAAACGATAGTTCGCTGGCTTCTCACTGATTTTGTAAGGTCACAAAAAAGGCTTAGGTAATCTTTTCCCCCGAAGTATAAAATAGGCTCAGATGTATCAGTTGGAAGTTGGCATATATCTTTAAAAAACTGATTTTTCTTTCGCTGTCTATTACGTTCGGCTGATTTGCTGAAAGTGATGTCGTAATTAGGCGTCAGAAAATCGCCGCGGATTAGACCCCAGCCCGCAGACAGTATATATGTGTTTTGATCTCCAATTTCGTTTGCCAATCTTTTGTAGGCTTCGTTTTCATAAAGCTTAAGCGCCGAACAAAGATTGAAGGGGTTTGTTTTTTCAGTGGCATTGTAATCCACTAACCTTTTGCGCCAAGTTGCTCCTGTGTCACTGACATCATCAGGGTGAGCATAGACGGTGCCATCAGGAGCTATGCTGCCAACTGGATTTGCTACAAACATAACTTTTTTGCCATCATGTGTTTTCAAATGACCAGCATCACGACGTTTTGTGCCAGCGCACTGAATAACCACAATCATTTGTTTTGTTCCATCTTGCGAATGAGAATTTCAAACTGATTAAGAAATGCCGGATCGTATTCATCATCAACGTAGTTTTGGTTCCATAGTCCGGAACTTCCAACTTTTGGTCGATTGCAAGAATGTCCTAACCAATCAGGGTTGGGTGGATCGATAGCTAATTTATTGTAGTTACTCAGGAGGGCAATTGAATTGCATTCGATATAGCTGCGTAAACTTGGTGTTCCCGCTTGGCCGTCAATTTCCAAATAGTAGAAAGGCATTTGGCCAATGTAAGTGCTGACTGCCATTTCAAGTGGATGTTCTTTCGTCTTAATCACTGAACTTGCAGTGTTGCCTTTACCCCAATCATTTTCTTCAAATTTGTTTTGGGCAATCAATGCCGTTCCAACTAATAGCCGAAAAATTGAACCACGGTGATTTCCACCTTTGTTTTTTTCTTGTCCTTTATGCTGAGAAAGCCGCTGCCACAACTTGGTTTTTGAAGTTGCGGTTGTCGCATGAGTGCCAATTCGCACGATGCGTGGCCCGTCACCACTTTGGAGGCGAACCTCTCCTTGCTCCATAAAAAAATATACGCCCCGATCAGGCCAACTCTGCCGTCCATTGCAATCCGACAAAATTCTAGTCCCATTCAATTTGTCAAGGTTTCCTAGAAGAGCGTAGAATCTCGTAATGTCGCTGGGTCTTGATTGAGGCATCAAAAAAATTTCCTAATACGAAGTTCGTTTTGCCAATTAGACTCATCTAAAATTGTTTCAATGTAAAGCTGTGGTTGTGAGTAAGGGCCCACACGAGCGCTAAATTTCTTACCCCATTTGGCAATCTGGTTTATACACAAACATAATCTCTAGAAAATTTGTTTTCTGGTTTGAAATTGACCCCGCACCCCCTTCCGCTCTAAGCCTCCCCCATGCGCTTCCCACCTACATTCCTTGATGACATTCGCAACCGGGTTTCGATCTCTTCGGTGATCGGGCGTAAGGTGGCTTGGGATCGGCGCAAGACCAATGCGGGCAAGGGCGATTATTGGGCTTGTTGCCCGTTTCATGGTGAGAAGTCTCCCAGCTTTCATGCTGATGACCGCAAGGGGCGCTATTATTGTTTTGGCTGCAAGGTCTCTGGCGATATTTTCACTTACCTCGTAGAAAAAGAAGGTGTGCCGTTTCCTGAGGCTGTAGCGCAGCTAGCGCAAGATGCTGGGTTGCCAATGCCAGTGGTTTCGGAAGCTGATGTGCAGCGTGAAGAACAACGCGCAAGCCTCTATGAAATCATGGAATTTGCCTCGCAGTTTTTTCAAGCGGAGCTGCAAACGGCGCGTGGGGCCAAGGCGAGGGGCTATCTTTCTGATCGCGGATTAAGTGCGGCCATTCAAAAAGAATTTGGCATGGGTTATGCGCCTGATGATCGTTCGGCGCTGCGCACGCATTTGATTGAGAAAAAGATTTTACCCGAGCAAATGGCCGAAGCTGGCTTGGTGGTTTCAGGCGATGATATTCCAGTGGCGTATGACCGCTTCCGTGACCGTGTGATGTTTCCCATTCGCGATGCGCGGGGCCGCGTGATTGCGTTTGGGGGCAGGGCGCTTCGGGCTGATGTTCCGGCGAAATATCTCAACTCGCCAGATACGCCGTTATTTCACAAAGGCGATATACTTTATAATTTTGATAAGGCGCGCGGGGTTGCGCACACCTCCAGCCAGCTTATTGCGGTTGAAGGTTATGTCGATGTGATAGCTATGTTCCGCGCTGGCTTTACAGAAGCTGTAGCGCCGCTTGGAACGGCGCTCACCGAAAATCAATTGGCGCTCATGTGGAAAACTGTGCCGGAGCCGACACTCTGTTTTGATGGTGACGGTGCGGGGCAGAAAGCGACTTATCGTGCGTTGGATTTGGCGTTGCCACTCTTGAAGCCCGGGCATTCGCTTAAATTTGCATTTCTGCCTGTGGGCCAAGACCCTGATGATCTTTTGAAATCTGAAGGGCCAGAGGCGGTGAAGGCGGTGATCAATGCCGCCGAACCTATGGCTGCGGTTTTGTGGCGGCGGGCACTGGATGAGAATGATCGTTCAACGCCAGAGCGCCGCGCTTTGTTTGAGCGGGATTTGAAAACTCTCATTCGGCAAATTCAAGATGAGATTGTGCAAAAGCATTATCTGGCGGATTTGCAGGAGCGGTTGAACAATCTGTTCAAAGGCCAGCGCGTACCGTTTATCAAGGGAGGCAAAGCCCAGCCTCGTCTCAAATGGGGGCAAAAATCGTGGGAAGTGGCGCAAGCCCCATCGCAGGCGCTTAAAGCTCTCGTATCACGAGCAAATGGTTCAAATTCTGAAAATCGTGAGCGGCTGATTGTATTCTATATTATTAATCATCCGGAGCTCCTACACGAGTTTTGGAGCGAATTTGCGGGTGCCCAACTTACTGCTCGCGAGCTTGACTCTATCAGGGCAGTTATCCTAGATAGCGCGTCCTCGGAAGAAAGCCTTGAATCGGCGGTCTTGCGGGGTCATTTGTTGTCTAAAGGCTTTGGTCCATTTTTGGATCGCCTTGAAACGCAGGTAAGACGTTTGAATGTGTGGTACTTAGGTCCCGGGGTGGCACAAGTTGATGCCCGGACAGTCCTCCGCCAAATGATTACTTTGCATAATAAAGCCGTCACACTCGATCGCGAGTTGAAGGCCGCAGAAGCGGCTTATGCTCTCGAACAATCGGATGAAAACTTGAACGCAGTCGTAGCGTTGAGCGATCAATTGCTATCGGCCACTGGCTCTGAAGCCCAGATTTTGGGATTTGGCGCTGCGTCGGGTCGGAACATCGATCAGGTAACCTGATTTATAGTTAAGCAGCGATTAACAGTGTGGCGACTAGGTTTGCCCCGAATCAGTTTATGCGGCAGAGCAATCTGCTGGTTTTTGAAGGATTGAGACTTTATGGCCCGTATGCCCCCGCCCGGTAAACCACCTGGCAAAGATGACCAAGACCCAGCAACGCCAAATGAAGAAGGCGATGCCCCAGAATCTAACGACGCCACTGATGGGCCAGTGCTTGATCTTTCAGATGCCGCCGTCAAGCGGCTGATCAAGCTTGCCAAGGCGCGTGGTTATGTGACTTTAGATGAACTCAATGCAGTTCTGCCTTCGGAAGAAGTAACTTCCGACCAGATTGAGGACATTTATTCAATGCTCGCCGAAATGGGCATTACAGTTGTTGAGAGCGAAGAAGAAAACGAAAGCGTTGCGGCTAAAGTGGAAGAGCTAGAAAGCTCTGAAACAGCTTTGATGAAGGTGGAAGCGCCGAAGGCTCCGGCGGACCGCACTGACGATCCGGTGCGCATGTATCTGCGTGAAATGGGGCGCGTTGAACTTCTCTCACGCGAAGGCGAAATTGCCATTGCCAAGCGCATTGAAGCTGCCGCGAAGCGATGATCAGCGGCTTGTGCGAAAGCCCGCTGACGTTTCAAGCGATTATTATTTGGCGCGATGAGTTGAACGAAGGCAAAATTTTGCTGCGCGACATCATTGATCTTGAAGCCACTTATGCGGGCCCCGATGCCAAGCAGAACCAATCTGTGCAGACTCCAATGCCTTATGTGCCGCCCAAGGAAGAGGTGCGGAAACAAGCAGAGGCCAAGCGGGCTGAGCAAAGCAAAAATGAAGCCCGCCGCGCACCGCCACCGCGCCGGGGTGCCGAAGATGATTTTTCTGACGTGCTTTCGCCAGAAGATTTCGACAAACCAAATGTTGAAGATGAAGAAGATGATGAGGGCGATGACCTCGGTGTCTCCCTCTCGGCAATGGAAGCCGAACTGAAGCCAAAAGTTCTCGAAGTTTTTGATGAGATTGCGCGGCTTTATAAATCTTTGCGTAAATTGCAAGATCAAGAAGTGCAGGAAGGCGAGGGGCTTTCCCCATCGCAAGACCGCCGTTACCGCAAATTGCGTGATGATATTATCACCAATGTGAAATCACTTTCGCTTAACAATGCGCGTATTGAAGCGTTGGTTGAGCAGCTTTATGATATTGCCAAGCGCCTTAACATTCTGGAAGGCCGTTTGATGCGCCTTGCTGAGGTTTATAAAGTTCCGCGTGATGAATTCCTGAAAGAATATCAATCCAATGAGCTTGATGCGGATTGGTTGAAGCGTGTTGGCCGCCTGACCAAGCATGGTTGGAAGAAGTGGGTGAACGACGAAAAGGAATCCATCATCGTTATTCGCGATGAGATTTTTGAACTCGCTTCGGCCACTGGTTTGCAAATTCAAGAGTATCGCAAAATTGTTGGCATGGTGCAAAAGGGCGAACGTGAAGCCCGCATTGCCAAGAAGGAAATGGTTGAGGCCAATTTGCGGTTGGTGATTTCGATTGCCAAAAAATACACCAATCGTGGTTTGCAATTCCTAGATTTGATTCAGGAAGGCAACATTGGTTTGATGAAGGCGGTTGATAAATTTGAATATCGCCGTGGTTATAAATTCTCCACTTATGCAACATGGTGGATCAGGCAGGCGATCACGCGTTCAATCGCCGATCAAGCCCGCACCATCCGTATTCCGGTGCATATGATTGAAACCATCAACAAGATTGTGCGAACAAGCCGCCAGATGATGCACGAAATTGGCCGCGAAGCGACGCCTGAAGAAATGGCTGAAAAACTCTCCATGCCTTTGGAAAAAGTTCGCAAGGTGATGAAGATCGCCAAGGAACCAATTTCCTTGGAAACGCCAGTGGGTGATGAAGAAGATTCGCACTTGGGCGATTTCATCGAAGACAAGGGCGCTATTCTGCCCATTGATGCGGCCATCCAAGCCAACTTGCGCGAAACCACAACGCGCGTGTTGGCGAGTTTGACACCGCGTGAAGAACGCGTGCTGCGTATGCGCTTCGGCATCGGCATGAACACCGATCACACACTGGAAGAAGTTGGGCAACAGTTTAGTGTGACGCGCGAGCGCATCAGGCAGATTGAAGCGAAGGCGCTGAGGAAGCTGAAGCATCCGTCACGCTCGCGCAAATTGCGCAGCTTCCTTGATAACTAAGCCATAAAGATGTAAGATCACACAATGCAAAAACCTGTGATCTTCACTATTTCTGCGGTTTGGGATGATGAGGCCTCGGTTTGGAGTGGGCATTGTGATGCTATTCCGGCGGCGGCTGATGCTCCCACATTGGATGGCGTGATGACGAAGATCAACGCCATGGCGATGGACTTGTTGCCAGACAATCATCCCGGTGTTGAACCAAGCTCAGTTTACCTGCAAATAACCGCCATGCGTGAAGCCGCCGCTGCCTGATGGCACCGCAGTTTGATCGACAATTGCGGGAATTGTTGTTGGTCGCGGGTTGTTATATTGTGAGGCAAGGTAAAGGCAGCCATGAAATTTGGCACAGCCCGATCACCAAAAGAAATTTCCCCGTGCCAATAGGCATCCCCAGCCGTCACACCGCAAATACAATTTTGCGGCAGGCGGGATTGGCGAAAGGGTTTTAGGCGATGTGCTTTGGCGTGTTATTTGATCGAAACAGAAATTGTGCTATTCGAATATGATGCTGAATAAAGTGAATGGCGTAAATGTTTTAGCACCGCATGTTTTGCATGTGACTTTTGCTGACGGGTTTTCTTCTGTACATGATTTTGCGCGTTTCAAAAACGAACACGACAATGTTGCCGCACCTTTAGCAAACCCAGATTATTTCGCACGGGTGTTCTTAGACTACGGCGCACTCACATAGCCCAATGGCTTCGACATGTGCCCCGATGCTTTGCGAATGGAAATTGAGCGTGATGGCGTGGTGAAGAGCCATGTGGCGGCGGAGTAGTGGGTGACGTGATTTGTGAATTCATCAATTGTAGCGAGGAGTTTTGGAGCTTTTGGTCAGATGTAGCCAATTGTGTTGTCGCGATAACGGCAATAATTGGCACGTTGGCTCTATATCTTCAACTTAGATCGATTGCAAAGCAAGAACGGCTTGAACATATATCGCAATTTGCTGCCCGCTATCAAAATATATTTGAAAAATTTCCTTCAGATATTGGTTCGGAAAAGTTTTTACAGATTAAGCATTCGAAGTCAGATACTGAGAATGTTGCCCGCCAGATGAGGGCATATTTTGATTTGTGTTACGAAGAGTGGGACTTGGCCACCAATCGAAAACTAATAGATCGTAAAGACTGGGATGAATTGAAAGGTGGCATTAAAAAAACCATACAGAAAGCTGCTTTTAGTGATGCATGGAAACAATTAGGTGGTCCGGATAGTGAGTTCGGAGAGGATTTCAAAAAGTTTATAAAGGAACTGCACAGCTAATTGCGCTTTGTCGTGATTTTATAAGTTGCCACTTACTTTCATAATTTTTCATCGGCAGAGCTTGATCATCTGTATGCTCAAGTGGTGAGCATGTCACAAAATAGGTTATCGTGAAATAATGAACTCCTTTCCCTTCACTTCCCAACTCTGGAAATATTCTGGCGAGAGTGCATGGCATTTTGTTACTTTGCCTGCTGATGTCTCGGCGCGGATTAAGTTTTTGCAAACGGGGCGGCGGGGGTTTGGGTCGGTTCGGGTTTTGGCCACGGTCGGAAAATCTAAATTTGAGACTTCAGTTTTTCCCGATTCTAAGTCGAGATGTTATTTGCTGCCGGTCAAAGCCTCTATTCGCAAAGCGGAAAAAATTGGGCATGGCGATAAGGTGATGTGCCTGATAGAGTTGGCACATTCAAATTAGTGCGAGGTTGTTTTATGCAGTGGTTGAAAAATTTATTTGGCAGTGGAGCAGGGCTGCCTGCAACTGTGAAAACACTTGAATATAAGGGCTTTCTGATTTCGGCTGAACCTTACAAGGATGGCGGGCAATATCAACTTGCAGGGGTGATTTCGAAAGATGGAAAATCACATCGATTTGTGCGGGCCGATAAATTTACGGACGCGGAAGAGGCGGCGGATTTTGCGCTTGCCAAAGGGCAGTTGATTATTGATCAGCAGGGTGAGCAGATGTTTATTTTGCACCAATTACATAATTAAAACTCACCGATATTCGCGAACCTTCGGCCTTGTTGAGCGGCACTTCATGGCGCAGCCAGCTTTCCCACAAGAGCAATGTTCCAGCTGCTGGAGTTTCACTGATGTGCGATTTCATTTCGCGGGGTGCCGTGGCCAGGCGCTGGGGTGCTGCCATCATCAATGCATGGCGCGGGTCTTCATAGACAATGGGTCCAGCGCCTTGCGGCACGGCCACATAATAAGTTCCGCTGATCACCGAGTTTGTGTGAATGTGCGAGGTGTGGCTGCCGCCTTCTGGCATCACATTCACCCAAATTGAATCGCAAATCGGCTTACCGCCGCGAATATCCCAGTGCAATTCTTTGGCATAGGCGCCCGCATGTTTATCAATCTCGCGCACCAGCTTTTGAAATGCGGGTATCATGGCGGGCAAATCAAATTCAGAAGCAAAACTAGTATATCCTGGATAGCCATGTTTTTCACACCAGCGTTGGCCTGCTTTGTCGTCTTCGCTCAGGGTTATTGCTGCATCCTCAAGATCAGCATTGAGGCTCTGCGGGGTGGGTAAATCAGTGCGGTATAGTAGAGTGGGAAACAGGCTTTGAATTTTGCTCATGAAAAAGCGATTAGCGCCTTCACCAAAACTTCGCAAGCTTGAACAGATTGATTATGGATTCACACAAAAGCTTACAGTAGCGGTGCAGCTTGGCTTTCCAATCAATTGATTGCCGTTGGCATCGATAGCCACGGCGCCCCCAAGGCAAGCCAAACTTGGCTCTTCAACTTGCAATTTGTAACCATACTGGTTTCGCAATTTTTTGAGTTTACGGTGCACCGCATCGCGCGCCCTATGGCTAGCTTTTTCTGCATTTCTTGCAGTGGCAGATTCTTGGATGACACCACAAAAAGCAAACGCTGTGTTAGACGTAGCTGACAAAGTTGAAACTGCGATTAAGGCTGAGACAAAAATCAATCGAATTTTCATTGTGGTGATCCGTTGTTGGTTTAGCCCCCGCTTTAAAGGTATCATAGATTTTTTGAACTGTCTCTAACGAGATTGATAAGCTTAGCTTGAGATGCTGCGATTTCTATGGCTTATAGGACTAGGAGGCGCACCCCTATGACTTTGCCCAAACATCTGCTCGACGGTTATTCACGGTTTCGTTCTGGTCGCTATGCTGCGGAAGCTGAACGCTATTTGAAACTTGGCCACGGCGCGCAACAGCCGAAACTAATGATCATTGCCTGTTGCGATTCGCGAGCGGCGCCGGAAACAATTTTTGATGCGGGGCCAGGTGAAATTTTTGTGGCGCGCAACGTGGCCAATTTGGTGCCGTCCTATGCGCCGGATGGTAAACACCACTCCACCAGTGCGGCGATTGAATTTGCGGTTCTGTCGCTTGGTGTGCAGGATATTATCGTGATGGGCCATGGCCGCTGCGGAGGCATTAACGCTGTGGTTGAAGGCAATGCCCCACTTTCAAAAGGCGACTTCATTGGAAAATGGATGAGCGATGTGGAAGATTTAGTCCATGCCGTGCGCGAAGACCATGAAGATCACTCCACCCTTGGCACGGCCGTAGAGCGCGCTTCAGTGGAGCATTCGGTAGCCAACTTACGCACTTTTCCATGGCTTCGCATGAAAGAGAAAAAGGGTGAAATTGGCCTGCATGGCGCTTGGTTTGATATTGGATTAGGTGAGCTGCATATCTATGACGAAGCAGCCCACCTTTGGAATCTAATTACTTGATCTCCCATGTTATGTTCACATCAACAGCAATCACTTGCTCACCTTGAGCAATTGGAACGGCACCTGCATCAGATGCCATAGCCTTGGCTTGCATCATCATTGGCTGGGGTGGCTGATAAATAGCACCTTCATTCAATGATATAAGATTGCCAATTGTGACTGATGTTGCGCCCGCATAAAGATCAGCTTTGCGCTTTGCATCTTTCACAGCTTCTTTGCGGGCTTCATCCATTGCGCTTTGCGGATTTGCGATTGAAAACGTGATGCCGTTAATTTGGTTGGAACCTGAAGACACAGCTTTATCTAACAGCTCACCAATTGCGTCCAGTTTGCGTAAGGTAACAGACACAGTGTTGGTAACATCATAGCCCGTCACCTTTGGCGGCTGGCCATTGTTCTGGCCATAATCATAACGCGGGGCCACGTTGAAGTTAGACGTGGCAATGTCTTTTGCTTCAATGTTCGCTGCTTTCAACACGGCCATCAAATCGGTCATGGCTTTGGTGTTAGCATCTAGGGCTTCGCGGGCTGTGACAGCCGATGACAGAACACCCATGCTGACAATTGCAAGATCAGGGTTGGCGTGAACTTCACCATGGCCAGAAAGAGAAATGCTGCGAACCAATTTCATATCCTCGGCTTGAGCTGTGGAAAGTGATGTTAGGAGAAGAGCGATTGTGAGAAATGATTTGAGCATCGGTGAATCCTAATTGTTAAGGTTTTATGCAATTCCCCTGAACTGTCACCCCTGCGAAAGCAGGGGCCCAGCTTTGACACATGTGCTTGTCGCAAAGCTGGGTTCCCGCCCGCGCGGGAATGACGAGTTTGAGGATTGAAATTTGCACATATCGACACTTCTCGTGCCAAAAAATTACGGCAAGTCTATGTTAGCGGAAGGGCGGCTCATCAATACTCTGCAGTTTTCTGGAGTGCAAAAATCAAGGGTCAACTGTATCGCTTGGACTAATTGTGGAAATATTGTTCTTAGCAACTGCCCTGCTCAATTTTTGCAACGCCTTTTTTATCCGGAGGGCAGCATCTTTAGCTTTGTCACCGTCTAGGAGTTCACGCTTCAAAACTTCTGCTCCAAGAATTTCTGAAATCTGTTGAAGTTCAACTTTCAAATCAGGGAACAATCGTCGCAATTCTTTTCGGACACTGCCTACAACGTTTTCAGACATAACGATTTGCGAAATTGTAAAACGGTTAAGGAGCTGTGACCTTTGATGAAATGTTGAGATAGCATCACTGGAAATACCTTCACGCGCAAGGATATACAGAGCTTCTAAATCTTCTTCTTTAGATGAAGAAACTTCCAAAATCGAAAAGGAAGTAACTTCCTCATGTATAACAGGTTGACCAAATACAATCCGATAGACTTTCCAATCGATGGAGTTAGTCAAGATCACCCATTGTATTCCTTGATTTGCACCGTAGTTAATTGCCTGAGTTAAATGATTTTCCTTAAGATCAAGACCAGCGGATTTAACCTCTATCAAATATTGGATCTTACCTTCGATCTTTATGGCAAGATCACAAAAAGTTCCCTTTATTTGCTGTTCGCTCGTTAGTTCAGCATATTTATCATAGCCAAATAGTTCTGCCAGCATATCCTTAACGACCGTCACCGTATCGGCTTCGGACACATCTCGTGCTCTTTGAGTTGTAGCAATGTATTGAAACTGTTTTAGCTTGCTGGAAATACGATCGGAAAATTTTTTAGGAAATTTCGCCACTTGAGTCCCCTTCGAGTAATCTGGTCGAAGACTGGCCTAAAACCTAAATTCAATCAAGATATTTACAAGAAACTAAAAAATTAGCGGAATGGCGGCTCATCAAAGCTGCGGAGTTTTCTGGAGTGGAGGCGCGAGCGATCGCGGCGCAAATTATCTAAAGCCGCAAGTCCGATGAGCAAATGCTCACCCACGGCACGGTCATAAAAGGCGTTGGCAGCACCAGGCAATTTAATTTCACCATGTAGAGGCTTATCCGATACGCAAAGCAAAGTGCCATAAGGCACGCGGAACCTGTAGCCTTGGGCGGCCAATGTGCCTGACTCCATATCAATAGCAATGGCGCGCGAGAGGTTGATGCGTTTGCGCTCTGCGGTCCAGCGCAGTTCCCAATTGCGATCATCATTGGTGACAACGGTGCCAGTGCGTAGGCGGGCTTTCAGTGCCTCGCCAGTTTCGCCCGTCACGGCGGCGGCAGCCTCTTGCAAAGCCACTTGCACTTCCGCCAGAGCCGGAATGGGAATTTCTGGCGGCAACACATCATCCAAGATATTGTCTTCACGCAAATAAGCGTGGGCCAACACATAATCGCCAATGCGCTGCGAATGGCGAAGCCCGCCGCAATGGCCAATCATCAGCCAGCAATGCGGACGCAGAACAGCCAAGTGATCTGACATATTCTTGGCGTTCGATGGGCCAACGCCGATGTTTACAAGCGTAACACCACCCTCACCATCGCGACGTGATAGATGATAAGCTGGCATTTGAAATTTGTGCCATTGGCTTGAAGCCAGCACTTCGTCTATTTCAATTTGCGCCATTCCGCGTGCGATGGATTTGCCACCTGGAATATGCAGCGCTTCATAAGGGCCATCCAAGTTCAATTGCTCGACTGACCATTTGATAAACTGATCAACATAACGATGATAATTGGTGAGCAATATCCATGGCTGAAAATGACCCCAGTGCGTGCCTGAATAATGTTGCAAGCGCTTTAAGGAATAATCCACACGAACCGCATCAAACAAAGCCAAAGGCAAAGGCTCATCTGATTTCTGCTCCCACTGACCATCAGCAATTTCATCGCCCACCAAAGCCAAATCTGGAATAGGAAAATGCAAAGCAAGCTCCGCCGCCGTAATTGGGCCAGAGCCAAATTCATTGCCCTTTTCCAAAACATAAGGATAAGGAATTTGTTGGGTGGAGAGTTCCACTTCAATTGTCGCATCATAATCACGCGCCAGATGTGTGAGCTGGTCAATGAGATAGCGTTTGAAATGCGCGGGCTGGGTTATGGTGGTTACATAAGTGCCGGGGCCCTGAAATTTTGCATAGGCTCTACTGATTGAAGGCTGAAGGCCGCTGGATTTATAAGTGAGACGCAATTCGGGGTAACAGAACTGGCGCTTTTGTTCAGCCGTGGGCACCGTTTTGTGTTTGAAATAGGCATCCAAACAATCGCGCAGGGATTGCGTTGCGGTTTTATGGAGGGTGATGAGCTGCTCTACGGCAGCTTGGGGCGTTAGGCTTTGCTTTTTCATCGAGCCACACTAGCACAGATTTGCAACAATACGATCTAGCCTTGATGAAAAAAATAATGTAGCCATGCGCCACCATTGGGGGCCTGTAGCTCAATGGTTAGAGCTAGCGGCTCATAACCGCTTGGTTGCGGGTTCAAGTCCTGCCGGGCCCACCACTTCCCCCTTT
>JANNBH010000018.1:0-33616 GCA_031385245.1 Hyphomicrobiales bacterium
GAAGAGCACTGAAACTGTCTTGCCAATCTTCAAGGTAGTCAGCTTTAACTGACTCAGCGGCGTCTTCGATGTAAAGGCGTAGTAGCTCTTCCGGACTTACTGGGGGTTTGCTTACCCCATGATTATTTTGTTTCACGGCACAACCTCAACCCGTTTCACACCCTTCGGCTGGGTCACACCTTTCCAAATCGCATTGGCTTGGTTGACGGGCGCATTGGGTTTGCGCGGTACGAAATCACCATCCCCTGCCTTCGCCCGCATATCGCCTTGCTCCCATGCCACCTTGCCGCGTGAGATCACCGTTTTCGGTGCGCCCTTGCATTCAAAACCTTCGAACACATTATAATCAATGCGGCTGATTTGTTTGGCGGCGGAAATTTTCTTCGTGGCAGCCGGATCCCAAATCACCATATCCGCATCAGACCCCACCATCACGGCCCCTTTGCGAGGATACATATTCAAAATGCGCGCGATGTTGGTGGAGGTGACGGCCACGAATTCTTCTTTCGTCAAACGGCCAGTGTTCACACCCGCCGTCCACAACACCGGCATACGATCTTCCAACCCGCCTGTGCCATTTGGAATCTGTGTGAAGTTTTTAGCCCCCATGCGCTTTTGCGCCAGTGTGAAGGTGGCATGGTCGGTTGCCACCACTGAGAGCGAGCCTGATTGCAAACCCGCCCACAGCGAATCCTGATGTGATTTATTGCGAAACGGCGGGCTCATCACGCGGGCTGCCGCATGGTCCCAATCTTTGTTTTGATATTCGGAATCATCCAACATTAAATGCTGAATGAGTGGCTCTCCATAAACCCGTTTTCCCGAAGCCCTCGCCCGCCTGATGGCTTCGTGGGTTTGCTCACAAGACGTGTGAACAATATACAAAGGCACGCCCGCCATATCCGCAATCATAATCGCGCGATTTGCGGCCTCGCCTTCAACTTCTGGCGGCCGCGAATAAGAATGGCCTTCCGGGCCCGTCACGCCGCGTGCCAAAAGATCAGCCTGCATCCGCGCCACCACATCACCATTCTCGGCGTGAACCAAAGGCAGGGCTCCAAGTTCAGCGCAGCGTTTGAAGGAATTATACATCTCATCATCATTCACCATCAGCGCGCCCTTATAGGCCATGAAATGTTTGAAGGTGTTGATGCCATAGGTTTTAACAACCGTTTCCATTTCATCATGGATCATGGGCGACCATTGCGTCACCGCCATATGGAATGAATAATCCGCTGCCGCCTTCTCTGATTTATGCCGCCACGCTTGATAGGCTTTCAGCATTGATTCACCCGGAGCCGGCAAACAGAAATCCACCGTCATGGTGGTGCCACCAGCAAGGGCTGCCATGGTGCCGGATTCAAAATCATCCGCTGTCGTGGTGCCCATAAACGGCATATCCATATGCGTGTGCGGATCAATGCCACCCGGCATCACAAAACAACCGCCCGCATCAACAATAATATCGCCGGAGAGATTTTGCCCAAGTGCAATAATCTTTCCATCGTCAATCAAAACATCGGCCCTGACCGAATGATCATGATTAACAACCGTTCCGCCGCGAATGACTGTGTACATTTTATCCTCCGTATACAGATTAAAAAAAAGGGCGACTTGCGCCGCCCCTTAACTCTTACATTCCTGCAGCAGCTTTGGTCACCACATCAGTCCAAGCACCGGCTGGTGCCTTGGTGATCACGGGATCAGAACCACCCTTCATCAATGTTGCCACTGTGCGTTCAGCAGCAGCCACATCCAATGAACCATCCGAACCTTCGGTGAGCATGTTTATTTCCTTGATCATGGTGGCTTGGTGCGCTTCGGTTTGTGCGCCCGATGCATCATTTTCAAGAACGGCTTTTACAGCATCAGCAGGATTAGCACGCGCATCATCCCAACCTTTCATCGAAGCTTTCACAAACTTCGCCATGGTTGAAACGAATGCTGGATCAGCCAATTTGCCTTCGAGCACATAGAGACCGTCTTCCAAAGTGGCCACGCCATTGTCTTCATATTTAAACACCACCAATTCTTCTGGCTTCATGCCAGCTTCAATAATTTGATAGTATTCATTGTAAGTCATGGTGGAAATACATGCGGCTTGCTTTTGCAAAATCGGATCAACGTTAAAGCCTTGCTTCAAGACTGTCACACCATCTGCACCACCTGTTGTTGGCAAACCAAGTTGGCTCATCCACGACAGGAACGGATATTCATTACCATAGAACCACACGCCAAGTGTTTTGCCTTTGAAATCAGCCGGAGTCACAATGCCGGAATCTTTACGGCAGGTGAGCATCATGCCTGATTTTTTGAAGGGCTGAGCAATGTTCACCACAGGTGAACCCTTTTCGCGTGTGGCCAAAGCCGATGGCATCCAATCCACAACAACGTCAGCACCGCCACCAGCCAGAACTTGCTGCGGGTTAATGTCTGGGCCACCGGGCATGATGGTTACATCTAGGCCAGCGTCTTTATAATAGCCTTTGCTTTGGGCCACATAGTAACCAGCAAACTGAGCTTGGGTTACCCACTTGAGTTGCAATTTTACGGATTCAGCGAATGCACTTGATGAAGCCACAACCATGGCTGTTGCCGCTGCTGCGGCGAGTAGATACTTCTTCATTTTAGTCCTCCTGTTAAAATTGCCGCATTACCTTCGGTAAGACGGATGCCAAAAAGTTGCCTTCCGCTCGAGGAGCGTGAGCAACCCGTAAAACGCTGACCCTGTGATGGCAGCCACCACAATTTCAGCCCACACTAAATCAAGCGATTGACTGCCTGACCCTGTTTGAATGCGAAACCCCATGCCAACCACTAAGGTTCCAAAATACTCAGAAACAATGGCGCCAATAAGAGCCAGAGTTGAATTGATTTTAAGCGCATTGAAAATAAACGGCATGGCGGAAGGCAGCCGCAATTTGAAAAGTGTTTGCAGCCAGTTTGAGCCATAACTCCGCATCAAATCACGCTCCAAATGCCCAGAGGCTTGCAAACCCGCGGTGGCATTCACCAACATGGGAAAGAAAGTCATAATCACAATCACTGCGATTTTCGGCGCCACACCCGGCCCAAACCACATCACCATAATGGGGGCAATGCCAACCAGCGGCAACACCGATACCAGATTTCCCAAAGGCAAAAGCCCACGCCGTAGATAGGGCATACGGTCGCAAATTACCGCCGCACACAATCCAGCCGCACAGCCAATCACCCAGCCCGGCACCATGGCCAAAATAATTGTGGCGTAAAAATCTTCGCCGAGAATTGGCAGTGAAGCCATGAACCTCGCCCACACTGCCGATGGTGGAGGTAATAGAATGGGTGAAATGGCAAAAGCCCTCACTATAAATTCCCACACCAAAATTACTGCAACACCGAGAAGCAGAGCTGGAAAATAATCGCGCAGAGAATGCTTGGTCATGGCGCACTCCCCATTTTTGTCAGAACAATTTTTTCACTGCGACCTACGATGTAAACCAACACAGCTGCCAGAATGGAGCCTGCAAAAAGTGCTGCCCACACCTGCATCGTCTGTCCAAAATTAAATCCAACCAACATGCGAGAACCCAGCCCGCCTTGCGCGCCTGTTGGCAGTTCACCTACAATCGCGCCCGTCAGTGCAATCGCAATCGCAACCTTCAACGATGTATACAAGAATGGCACCGCAGCAGGCAGGCGCAGCTTCCACAGAATTTCAGATTTGCTGGCATTATATGTCTGCATTAAATCGAGCAAATAAACATCCGGTGATGTGAGCCCCTTCACCATGCCAATGGTGACGGGAAAAAAGCAGAGATACATCGAGATCAGTGCTTTAGGCAAAAGCCCAGTGATGCCTTGTGAACCCAGCACCACAATAATCATCGGTGCAATAGCGAGGATGGGAATGGTTTGCGAAATAATGATCCATGGCATCAAGGCTTTGTTCAAAATTTTGGAATGCACTATCGCAATCGCCAGCCCCACGCCCAAGATAACACCCAGCACAAAGCCCAACAATGTTGAGGACAATGTGACCCAACAATGAAACAAAAGTGATTTCACTTTCCATGGCGCAATTAAAAACACCGTATTCCAAATTTCTTTCAGAATTTGATGGGGTGCTGGCATCACGGGTCGCTCAAAATTCCACGAGATTGCCAGCGTGTTTAAAAGTCCACCCCCTACAGCTTCAATTTTAGACTGGGCCACCACAGCATTCATCGGAACCGCCGCCACATACCAAACCACCAGCAGAGCTAGGCTGATCACAAGAATGGGGGCAAAGTCCGAGCGCTGCTTCATGGTTCGCGCCATTCCATCAGCACATCCGGCAAGCCTTCTTCATTGTCACCATCGGTGCGGTTTATTTCCATAAAGCCGTGGCGTTCATAAAATCTTTGCGCGTCTTTATTGGCCTGAAATGTCCAAAGCTGAACCTGCTCACCCAGCACTTTTTTAGCATGTGCTATTAAATGCCCACCAATGCCGCGCCGCCTAAAGCCATCACCCACATAGAGCGCATTCACCAGCCCATCATCGCCCAGCGCCACGAAACCACCAACTTTGCCAGCCGTTTCAGCCACAAATAATTTGTGGCTCTGAAAAACCACATTGTTATAAAAATCGACAACTTGTTTTTCGCTGTGAACACGCGGCATCCAATCGGTCGCATCAATCCAACGGTTGAGGATTGCTGAACAAATGCTCACATCTTGGCTGCGGGCAATGCGAATTTTAAGGTCAGTGCTCATCTAGTCCTCATAAGAATGCCCAGCCTTCAGGCCTTCACGCACGCGCTGTGCAATTTTCACGAATGCCGGCGTCTCGCGAATATCCAAATTGCGTTGGCGCGGAAATTTCGTTTCAATCACATCGATAATGCGCCCGGGGCGCGGGCTCATCACCACAATTTTAGTGGACAGAAACACCGCCTCGGGAATTGAGTGGGTTACAAACACCACAGTCTTTTTCGTACGATCCCACAATTCTAAAAGCTGTTGATTAAGCTTATCGCGCACAATTTCATCAAGCGCCCCAAACGGCTCATCCATCAACAGAAGTTTCGGATCAAACGCTAGTGCCCGCGCAATTGAAACCCGCTGTTGCATTCCGCCAGATAATTGCCACGGAAATTTATTTTCAAATCCGTTGAGATTAACCAGATCAAGATTGCGCTGCACGCGGCCAGCAACATCATCCAGCCCCATAATTTCTAAGGGCAGCCCAACATTGCGCGCAACGGTGCGCCATGGATAAAGAGCTGGCGCTTGAAACACATAGCCATAGCTGCGGGCAAGTCGCGCATTTTCTGGCGTCATGCCATTCACAGTAAGGCTGCCTTCAGTGGCTTGTTCCAGATCAGCAATTGCCCTTAGCAACGTAGTCTTGCCACAACCTGATGGCCCAATGAACGAGATAAAATCACCCTCTTCGACAGAGAGATTAACTTTAGACAAAGCAAAAACTGGCCCATCCGCCGTTTGAAACGTCAGCTCTAAATCTTTCGCTTCAACAACGCTTGCAGCCACCAAAAACTCCCTGAATTCTTTTTTGTTAAAAGCAAGCTAACGCGTCTTGACCATTTGATCAAGAATGAACACACTGCGTCATGCTTAAAACCAAGGCAAAGACTGCTGCTAAAACGCGCATCCAGAGTGAAAATCAGGATTTAATCCTGAAAGCCGCCCTTGATGTGTTTTCAACCTATGGCTTTCGTGGAGCTACTGTCGATCAGATTGCGGTGAAATGTGGCCTCTCAAAACCCAACTTACTCTATTATTTCCGACGTAAGGAAGACCTTTATGCCGCCGTGCTGGAGCAAACTCTCACCGAGTGGCTGGCCCCTTTGCGGATGCTTGATGTGAACAATGATCCCATTGCCGAACTCACGCGCTATATTGAAGCAAAACTTGATATGTCATTTGCTAACCCTGCTGCTTCAAAATTATTTGCTAATGAAATTCTGCATGGGGCACCCCATGTTGCAAAATATCTCAAAGGTCCGTTGAAAGATTTGGTTGAAGCAAAAAATGCAGTGCTGC
This sequence comes from Hyphomicrobiales bacterium, assembly GCA_031385245.1. GTDB lineage: Bacteria > Pseudomonadota > Alphaproteobacteria > Rhizobiales > Aestuariivirgaceae > Aestuariivirga. Next base: position 6,027 of record JANNBH010000018.1, read on the forward strand.
GCCAGTGGATTACTGAAGGCAAAATTAGATCCGTTGATCCCAGACATTTCATTTTCGCCATTTGGGCCATCACGCAGCACTATGCTGATTTTTCAGTGCAGGTTGAAGCTTTGCTCAAACCTGCCGAAAAGCCAGCCACAATCAAAGCCGCGGTGGTTGAAATTCTGCTGCGTGGATTGAAAGTCAGCTAACGCGATTTTCTAATATGAAACGGATTGCCACTGCCGACAGCGCGTGGGGGCACATTTTTCATTACTACCGAACAGGCCCCAATAATGGCACCCCCCCCAATCTCAACACCTGGGCCAATAAAACTTTGCGCGCACACCCACACATCGGCACCGATTCCAATTGGTGTTTTCAAAAGTGGAAAAGCCGGATCACGATAATCATGGGTGCCAGCGCAGAGATGGCTATATTGCGAGATCACTGTGCGTGGACCTATCGTGATAGGGCCCAGAGCATAGAGAATTGCGCGCTCGCCAATTGCCACTTGATCACCAATGTTTAAATTCCACGGAATGCTAATGCGAACCGTAGGGTAAATGTGAACTTGGTTGCCAATTTTGGCACCAAATAATCGGAGCACCCAAACCCGGAAACTCCAAAGCGGGCGCGGAATCAATCGAAACACCAGCTGCGCCATAGCCCATAAAATACGGCCCAATTTTTCACGCCGAGTCCATTTCTGCGCGGCACGATTTTGCGTCACATCAATCACCTGACTGTCTCCTTGACAAAATCTGGGCGCTCCCCACCCTCAATCATCCAGCGATAAGTGTGGTTTAATTTCTGCGCCACTGCGCCCCACGAAAAATCACGCGCCATCCAGTTGCGCCCGCGTGCGCCCATCTGGCGCAAGATCGGACGCGGCAATTGCAAAGCTGTGTTTAATGCTACACGCAAAGGCTCTGGTCCAATGTCAGTCCACCAGCCACAGCGTTCAGTTTCAAGGCCAGCCCATGGCGCACCCTTAGAACAGATCACCGGAACACCATGTGCCAAAGCTTCAGCCACAACCATGGCAAAATTTTCAGACTGAGTGGGCAAGACAAAAACATCGGCCTCGGCATAAGCCAGTGCTTTATCTAAACCAAACAGTGCTGGCTCAATGCTAATCCGTTCCAGCTTTTCCGACGCTATGCGCTGCTTCAGGTGAACCGCTTCCGCAGTGTCATCTGGCCCCACAATCCGAATGCGCCACAGTGGGTGCAGAATAGACAATTCGTGCCACGCATCCAGCACATCACCCAAACGCTTGATCGGATGAATGCGGCCCACATAAAGGATTGTACGGAGTTTTTGCGGGCTGGTGACTGATCCTTCAGCCACGTCAATTCCTGGAGCAATGAGGGCCACAGGCTGCGTCCATCCTGCTCGACGAATATCTTCCACCTCCGCGGCACTCGTCGCATGAAACAAATCAGCCGCAACCAAGGCCCGATTTTGCAAAATCTTGGCAAAAAGTTTTTTCCGCAAGGATGAATAGCGCAACGCATCTGTTGCCAGCATACCATGCGGAGAGACAACCAATTTGCTTTGATGTGCCACCTTGGCGCGCGCTGCATAGATACCAGTCATGCCCCACAATCCATGAGCATGAATAACGTCGCAAGTCGTAGACATAACAGTAACCTGCATCAGTGTTGATGATTGCAACTTGTTGAGCACAGGCACTTGAGGCCAATCCACTTCAAATTTGCGCTGGGTAAAACCATGCCTAACCTCGGTGCCGCGTGGCCCTATCGAAAATAATTCAATACTATTGTCCGCTCCACATGATGCCTTGGCAAATTCCGGAACAACTGTGGCGGTGCCGGAGGCGAGGTCTTCCAAAGATGACGCAACATGAATAATCTTCATTGCAAAATTCCATCGATGAGCATTTGAACAGAGTTTGCAAATTCGGTTGGTCCAAATTTAAGCGCAGCCTGCCGCGACGCATCCTCTGTTTTATTCCATTGCTCATCAGGCCATGAAGCAATTCGCCGCAAAACATTTTCCATCGACTTCACATCGCAGGGATTAAATGTCTCGGCCACGAAATCATCACGGCTGCCAACAGTGTCTGAAAGTGCCAAAGCACAGCCACAGGAAGCTGCCTCATGCACCACCAAACCCCAATGCTCTTCAAGTGATGGCAAAATCAAACACCGACTTTGGCGCAATTTTTCGGCAAGCTCTTGTGGTTGCATAAACCCTTGCATCTGAATTTGCCAGTGGATCAGAATTTTCGGCTGAAGCTCTCCGCTTCCGCATATGATCAATTTCCAATCCGGAAAATCCAATGCCATATTTAAAAACGCTTGCACCAAATTCAAAATATTTTTGCGCGCAATCAATTGGCCCACAAACAGAAATGTCTTTGGCCGCAGCATCAAATCGGAACCGCCATGAAACACCGCAGGGTCCGCACCATAGAGCCCAACCGCAATTCTTGACGATTTAAAACCCATGGCCCGGGCATAACGCGCGCCACTTTTTCCTGGCACAAATGCCGCCTCAAACTGTTTTAGATATTTGGCACGGTAAAGCACCGGGTCTACCACCAGATGCCTTAACCCGCCCTGCCAATTTTGATCATTCATCAAAATAACTTTTGCACCTTGCTGGCGCGCATCAGCCGCTAATGATCTAAAACTGGTTTGCGCCCATCCGCCCTGAAACAAAACTTCAGGAACGCGTATGCCCAAACTCTGCCATGTGATTTCGCTCGCATCGTCCACCCAATGAACCACCTGCCCTAAAGATTGCTCCATACCTTGAATTGGAACAGTGGGCCTAGTGGCGACTATATGAACTTCTGCGGTGCCACTTTCGATAAAGCCTCGGATCAACCGCGCACCATAGTCCGGCAGGCCCGCCCACATGAAAACCACAATCGGTTTAGCTTTCATTTATTTCGCAATCAGCAGCAAACCGTTTTGCCATGCGCGAAGGCAAAAGCAGATCAACTAATTTCTGTGGTGACTTTAAATTTCGCAATAACCGCGAGTGCTGCAATGGCTCTACATTAAATTCGTGCTGCAGCCGCGCAATATCTGCACGGTATCTGGCCACATGTTTGGCCCCTGCTGCTCCACCCGTGAAACTTTCACCATGCAATCTAAAGGCAGCAATTCTATGCGGCAATAGTGCAGCTTCAGCACCACCACGCAAAAACCCGCAAAGCAATTCCAAATCCCAACAACTGCGATTTTGCATATTGAAACCACCGATCTTTCGAAAGACATCAAGTTTAAAACTCATGCCCTGCTGCACCATCTGGCCAGCACCGTTAAGGAGGGTTCGTACATTCTGCGCTGATGGCGTTAATTCACGCAACGGCAATCCCTTTTGATCAACCATCCAAGCGCCACATAACAACACATTGGACGTTTGAGGCTGCGTCCAATACTGCCGCATCACATGCAAACCATGCGGCATTAGAAAATCATCCGAATTTAAAAAATAGCCAACTGCGCCAGAAGCTTTTGTAAATCCCTTGTTCAGCCCATCGGCCGGCCCTTCATCTGGCCCCGACATCACATGATCAATTCTAGCGCCATATTCCGCAATCAATTCCAAGCTGCCATCGCGCGATCCGGCATCAACAATAATATATTCTATATCATCAGTTTTCTGAGATAGGACTGAATCGATTGTCTGACGCAAAAACTGTCTTTGGTTAAATGAAATTGTAACAACAGAAATAAGTGGTTTAGTCATCGTATGACGCGCCTCGACTTTTCATCATGCTGAGCAAAATAGCGAAAAGCCGTTGCCATAATAACTAAGCGAATTGCCATGTCGAGGCGAATTGGACCAGGTGAAAACAAGATATCCCATAAGTTTGCAATCCCTACAAATGCAAAAAGTGGCGCCAAAGGATGGCCCCAGCGCCACAGCCTTGCCAACATTTTCAAATCTATCCACAACACAAACACCCAACTGAGTGCCGCAAAAATTCCGGCATCGGCCCAAGCCCCAAACACATGACTATGGCTTGGAATACCTTGTGACCAATCCTGAGTGTAAATATTTTTAAATACATTGCGAGACAAATGGGCATCACGATAGCTCGCAGCATTCACCTCAGCATAAAATGAAAACACTTCGGCATCAAACACACCAGACCCATAACCAAGCAGGGGTCGCTTATTTATGGCATAGAGCGCTGTGAAAGTGTCTGGCCGTGCCGCTGCCAAAAACCCATAGCTATTTGTGGCCTGTAGTTGGTTTTTGGTAACCAAATTATCTGGCAACAGTTGTGCGCTCGCCATCCAGCCTATTGCAAATGGGCCAATATATGCAAACAGACTCAGTGAAGAAATAACAGCAACAAGTGATTGTGCCTTAAATTCTGAAGGGCTTGACCGTCCCCAAAAAGTAGACACCAAACAAAACAGCGCAACCAATACCGTGATCGCCGCTAATGAGCGGCTACTAAGATAGAGGTGCAATGCTGAAAGGCCGAACATGGCCAATGTGAGAGCCAGCCTCCCGCGTGGCATCACCCCAAAAAGGGTAACAACAATGAGGGTGACGGCAGCTCCAAGGCCAAGCCGCCAAGGCAATTGTTCAAATGTATCTGAAACAGCGCTGCCGCTATACCACACAACAATATAAGACGCACCATATCCAAAAATAACCACCAACATGCGCCGCCAATCACGGTTTACTAAAACCGCAACAATCGGAATAAGCGCTGCAAGCAAAACATAAGTTCCAATGCGTGCAATCGAAGATGCCATAGGCGCATGATTGACCGCGTTCGAAATCAATTGGGCCATTGCAGTGAGCAAAAATAATCCGCTTAGCTTCCACTCTAAGGAGTCAACTCGGGCAAGAAATTTATCATAATAGAACAGCCCAACACCCAAAAGGGCCGCTTCGACGTAACGCATTTGGCCGGCAAAGCCAAAAGCCGGGCCATATGCTGCAAACAGCACAAACAAAAACAGGAGAAACCCTAGGCTCACATCGGCTGCCTGCGCCTTAGCAGGGCTGCGGCTATGCGGTGCTGAAATTGTGGGTGAATGAAAAACCATGCTCAGTTGCAGTTTCCCCGAATCAAATAATCACAGGGTTTATATCAGCTCTTTGCTATTTCGTGTTAACAACTCCACCACGGCTAAAGAGATCAAGTGATGTTGTAGCGAGGGCGGAACCCAAGGTTAAAAGCACACCAACGCCTGACAGCAGGGTCAAACTAAATTGCGAATACCCTTGGCGAGAAAACAATAAAAAACTTGCTGTGCTCACGGCTGCCGCAGCCAAAGGGATGAGCGATGAGAAACTAAAGCTTAAACTAGAGCTTGCGTCACCACCCAACTCAAATTCGCGCGCTGCCCTAAACACCAAAAGTGAAGCCGCTATCAATCCGACTGTGACCCCAAGCGTTACACCTAAAATTCCGAAAAATTGGCCTCCTAAAAATCCAAATATAAAAACCGCCAAAAGCATAACAAGCCTATTCCAAAACAAGGGGCGCAAACGCCTACGTCCCGTCAGCAAGAAGAATGCAGGGGCAGTTATGATATTCATACCCCAGCCCAAACTTAACATCCACACCATTGGCAAAAACTCAGGCGTGGCTGTCCCCAACATTATCCACTCCAACACCGGGGCAACGCAAAGCAAACTGGAAAGCACAGGAATTGTCACCAGCACAAAAACCTGTCGCGCATTGGCATAAAGTCTTGCAGTCGCTTTGTCATCTTGCAGGGAGGCGCGCGCAAAGGCTGGAACCAACAATTGCCCAACAGACATTATGAGTCCGCGCACCGCAACAATCATGCGTGTGGCCAGCTCAATAAGTGTGACCGCAGCCAAGCCACCAAAATGGCTAGCAAGCAATCTGATTAACGGATCGCAAGCCAGTTGTAGGAAGCCAACTGCGGATGCTTTGCTGCCATAGCGCGTCAACCGTTTGAAATCTGTTTTGCTCCAAGCGAGCGGCGAAGATTTGGCCATAAAACCATGAAACACCAAAACTCCAAATAACAGCATCAAACAGCCCTGCACAGTTTGTGCCAACAATATGCCCCACAGCCCATAATGTGGCACCAGAACAATCGACAGAATGAGGAACACCAAACTGCCGCCAACATTTTGGAAAAGTTTCAAAAGTGGTTTATTGAAACCTAAAAACCCAACTTGATATGTTGCAGCCACAGTAATGAGCCAGAAAGTGATGCCCATAAGCGGCAAAACATTTCGCACCAGTGCTTCATCTTCAACACCTGGAATAGAATTGGCAAAAAAACTGAGCCCAAAACTAACAACTAAAACAATCCCAAAAAACCCAGTTGCAGCCGTGAGCATTGATGTTGACACCAGCTGACTGGCTTTTTTCATGTCCCCACGTTCAACATCTTCCGCTACAAAAGTTACAAGTCCGGCCGACCAAAAATCTGCTATTTTTGAAAAACTTAAAAGTGAATTGAGCAACACCCAAAGGCCAATGGTTTTAACATCAGTGAGGCGCACCAGAATTGAGAATGACGACAGCGTTAAAACCGTCATCAAAAAAACTTCAGCAATCACCACAAAATACTTCGTGCCTATTAAGCTGGTCGCTAACTTAGCAACCGCAGCAATTTTGGTGATGAAGAAGCTCAATAGTTCTTGATCCAATTTTTGAATCGTTGCGGAAAAAGTGACGCTACAGATTTTGAAGAAAAACTTTGTAGATACCTAGACAAAAGCCCGCGCGGCGCTTTGTTTTTTTGTCGTAACGCAATCACATGAGTTAGCTCCACAAATTTGCATAATGCCACTTCATCTGGCTGATCAATATCCAACACCAGCAAACGATCCGAAGTGAAATACGTTCTAACAGCAGCAATATGCGCGTCCCAATCCATCGACCACATTTCCAACATTTCAGACTCTGAAACTTTTGCAGCGGCGGCACATGTAGATAGATAGCCCCCAAATTTTGCGCGGCTTTGCAACCAATCTTGTTTGTTGCGTATGTTCAAAATGAATTTAACTTCTGAATGTGCTTCCGCAATTTCACGAAATCTTTTCTGCGCGTAAATCGCCGCATCTTCAGTCACATGTTCCATGTCGGTGAAGGCCTGCCATGCATCCAGGCCAGCCAAAGGTTTGCGGCCCATTGCAATGTTATCTTCAATCAAAGCCGCTAAGTTGTCGCCCTTATGTGAGCCGCTATCAAATGTATGATCAACACAGTTAAAACCAGCGCGACGCAAAAAGTCGGAAATGGAACTGGTGCCAGCTCGGTTAAATCCAATTTGCACAATGCGGAGGGCGTCGGTCATTCTGAACTCTCAGCGCGTGTCAAAAAATTGGCATAGGTTTGCGCCAGACCCGTTTCTAAATCCCGCGCTCTATCCCAGCCAAGCGCCTTCAATTTGCTCACATCACAAAGCTTGCGCGGTGTGCCATCAGGTTTGCTCGCATCAAAAACCAATTCGCCGTTAAAACCAACTTCCGCACAAATCATTTCGGCAAGGTGGCGAATTGAAACTTCTTGTCCCGACCCCACATTGATATGGCCCTCACCACTGAAATACTTGGCCAAATGTACAACAGCATCTGCCAGATCATCAACATGCAAAAACTCACGAAGGGGCGTGCCCGAACCCCACACTGTGAAAGTTGCATCATCGCGGGTTTTCGCTTCGTGAGCTTTACGCAAAAGCGCCGGCAACACATGGCTGTTGGCCAAATCATAATTATCGCCTGGGCCATAAAGATTAGTGGGCTGAGCAGCAATAAAATTGCAACCATATTGGCGGCGATAAGCTTGACATAATTTTATGCCGGCAATCTTGGCAATCGCATACCATTCATTCGTAGGCTCTAACGATCCGGTGAGAAGAGACTCTTCAGCAATCGGTTGCGGTGCCATTTTGGGATAAATGCAAGTGGAACCCAGAAACACCAATTTCTCCACGCCTACTTTATAAGCGGAGTGAATAATGTTGGCCTCAATCATCAAGTTCTCATAGAGAAATTCGGCTGGATAAATATTATTGGCATTGATGCCGCCCACTTTTGCCGCCGCCAAAAAAACCACCTCCGGCTTGTTAGCTGCCATCCAATTTTCAACATCAACCTGCCTCCGCATATCAATCACATCACGGCCCACTGTGAGAACCGAACAATGCTCTGCTGCCAAGCGCCGCACCAAAGCTGAACCCACCATGCCACGGTGCCCAGCAACCCACACACGCTTTGACCTCAACTCAAACATCATATCATCCGTTCACTTTATATTTTGCAGGCTGCATAAACTGCCCAATCTTCCGCAAAGGTTTTGCCAACAAAGCATAGTCAATTAGCCCGGCATCCAGCCAGCGCTGCCGCACCGAGAGGGCTTCCAGATTATGCCTGATTTGCGCCAGCACATCCTTGGTGCTCTTACCGCCCATTTTCATATCGACTAAAACTGAATCGAGCAGAACGACTTCAAAGCCAAACACATCAATGGCCCGCAGCATCCAATCATAATCGGCTGCACAATCAAGAATAGTATCAAACTCACCCACAACATCAGCCACTTCACGCCGCACATAGAATGTGGGGTGAGCAGGCATCCAGCCAGATTTAAATCCGCTCGGCGGCCGCAGCTTGCCTTGCCAATGCCGAACTATATTTTTGACATCGTGATCTTGGACAAAATCCAAATGCCCTTGCACAATTGGCGCGTGTTGCAACCCTTCTGCAATTTGCGCCAACACGTCAGTATGATGGTAAGCATCATCAGCATTTAGCACCCCAAAGGCATCGCCTGAATAGAGTTTCAGACCTTTGTTAAGCGCATCATACATGCCCTTGTCAGGTTCCGAAATCACCCGAATAAAATCATTTTGATATTCGCGGGCTATTGCAACAGTGTTGTCACGCGATGCGCCATCAATCACAATCATCTCGCGGTTCTCATGGCTTTGTATGCAGAAACTATCCAGCGTCTGCCGAATTGTATCTTGGGCATTGTAGCACACAGTGAGCACCGAGATTTTCATTTTACTTTGCCCGGTCTTCATCGGGCCGGCGCGTGCCTGCCTCATGCGCCACCAATTTCAAATCGGCCCGCACCATTTCACGCACCAATGCTTCAAATGTTGTGGTCGGCGTCCAACCTAATTTTGCTTTGGCCTTGGCCGGGTCACCAATTAGAAGTTCAACTTCAGTGGGGCGGAAATACCGCGGATCAACTTCAACTAAAATTTTGCCCGTCTCTTTGTCGCGGCCTTTTTCAGCAACGCCTACACCGCTCCATTCAATTGCAATGCCGGCTTCGGCAAAAGCCTTTTCCACAAATTCGCGCACCGGATGGGTTTCACCAGTGGCCAACACATAATCATCGCCAGCATCTTGCTGCACCATGCGCCACATGCCTTCGACATAATCGCGCGCATGGCCCCAGTCGCGTTTGGCATCCATATTGCCCAGATAAAGTTTTTCCTGAAGGCCAAGTTTAATGGCTGCAACGGCGCGTGTAATTTTGCGCGTGACAAAAGTTTCACCACGGATTGGACTTTCATGGTTGAACAAAATACCATTCGACGCGTGCATTCCATAAGCCTCACGGTAATTCACCGTGATCCAATAGGCATAAAGTTTAGCCGCCGCATAGGGTGAACGTGGATAAAATGGTGTGGTTTCGCGCTGTGGCACTTCCTGCACCAAGCCATAAAGCTCAGATGTAGAGGCTTGATAAAACCGCGTCTTCTTCACAAGGCCGAGAAGACGAATAGCTTCCAACAAACGCAACGTGCCAATGCCGTCCGCGTTGGCGGTATATTCAGCTGTTTCAAAACTCACTTGCACATGACTTTGTGCTGCAAGATTATAAATCTCATCAGGCTGAGTTTCCTGCACAATGCGAATGAGATTGGTTGAATCTGTCATGTCGCCATAATGCAATTTGAAATGCACATTGTTCTCGTGCGGGTCTTGATAAATATGATCAATGCGCCCCGAGTTAAACGACGATGACCGCCGCTTTACACCATGCACTGCATAGCCTTTGGCCAACAGAAGATCAGCGAGATAAGCGCCGTCTTGTCCAGTTATGCCTGTAATCAATGCCGTTTTGCCCACACCAGTCTTTGTCATTTTAGTCAGCTTCCTTAAAATTACGGGCTTTGAGTTCGCCCACGAGATTTTTTACATTTTCGCTATGGCCGCGCTTGGTAATCAGAACTGCATCAGCAGTTGTCACCACCACAAGATCATCAACGCCAATCAGTGCCGTCAAAATTCCATCGTTATATAAAAAGTTATTTTGACCCTGCAAAACGAGACCATGGCCCTGTATGGAATTTCCTGTTTGATCTTTAGAAAGCAGGTCATGCACAGCGTCCCAAGAACCAATATCATTCCAAGAATAGTCAACTGCGAAAACCGCCGCTCGATCAGTTTTTTCCATCACCGCATAATCGACGGAAATTTGTGGTGAGCGCGCAAAGGCTTCACTTTCCAGCCGCACAAAATCAGTCTCGCGGCGGGCATTTAAAAATGAACCCTGCACAGCACTCAAAACGTGGGGCGCATATTTTTGCAATTCATCTAAAAACACTTTTGCCGAAAATAAAAAGTTTCCACTATTCCACAGATAACCTGATTGAACACAAGTCGCAGCCGTCACAGCATCTGGCTTCTCGACAAATTTTTCGAGAACACAACTGCCGCCAACGCGCAATGACTTGCCTGGTTTAATATAGCCATATCCCGTCGCAGCATGAGTGGGCTTTATGCCAAATGTTGTCAGCTTGCCTGCTTCTGCATCAGTCTTGGCTTGGGTCACCGCAGCAGAAAATGCGGCGGCATCTGGAACTTTATGATCAGCCGCCAGAATGAATACCATCGCGTCAGGTGAACGTTGCAAAGCCTGTAAACAGCCAGCAGCAATTGCCGCACAAGAATCGCGGCGCATGGGTTCTAAGATAATATCAGCATCAACAGAAATCTCGCGCAAATCTTCAGCAATCAAAAATCTCTGACTTTCACCCGAAACAATAATTGGTCGTTTGTCAAATACCTTGCTGGAGCAGCGCAGAATAGTTTCTTGCATCAAAGAATTTTCAGAGCCAAAACGCAAAAACTGCTTTGGCTTGGCATTGCGCGACAAGGGCCACAGCCTTGTGCCTGCTCCCCCGCTCAAAATAACTGGAATGATTAGGTTTTGTGCCATCATCAAATCTTCTGGTTAAACTCACCAATGGCCGGAAAACGTGCCAGTTCAGATTCAATATAGCGGAAAATATCACGCATGTGCTGATCGGACGAAACACTTTCACACACAATCACCAATTCAGGTTTATTGGATGAGGCGCGGATCAAGCCCCAACTACCATCCGCAAAACCAAAGCGCACGCCATTCACTTTATTGATTTCAGAAATAGCCTGTCCAGCAATGGTCAAGCCTGAAGCCGCATGGGCTTCAATGCGGGCAATCAAATCTTTGACCACACCATATTTAACTTCATCGGCGCAATGCGGAGACATGGTAGGCGTGGCAAATGTGTGTGGCAGTGCGCGGTAGAGATCAGCCATGGTTTTATCGGGTGCGCGGTCCAACATGCGGGCAATTGCAATGGCTGATACCAACCCATCATCATAACCATGGCCGTAAGGCGCACGGAAAAAGAAGTGCCCCGATTTTTCAAAGCCCGCAACAGCTCCAAGTTCGGTGGTGCGCTGCTTGATATAAGAATGCCCAGTTTTCCAATAATCAACCGATGCGCCAAGCCTTTTCAAAACTGCATCGGATTTAAACAATCCCGTCGATTTCACATCCACTACAAATTTCGCATTTTGAATTTGGCCTGCAATATCACGCGCCAACATCACTCCCACTTTATCAGCGAAAATTTCATGGGCTTCATTATCAACCACACCGCAGCGGTCGCCATCACCATCAAAGCCCAAGGCCATGTCAGCGCCATGTGCCTTCACCGCATCACCCATGGCATGAAGCATTTTCATATCTTCAGGGTTGGGATTATAATTTGGAAAACTGTGATCTAAAGCACAATCCACTTCGATGACTTCGCAGCCAATGGCGCGCAGAACTTCAGGCGCGAAGGCCCCTGCAGTGCCATTGCCGCAGGCCGCAATCACCTTAAGTTTGCGCGATATTTTTCCGCTCTTGATCAAATCAGCTTTGTATTTTTCAAACAGACCCTCAACGCGAACCAACGCGCCACCACCACGAACAACACCACGCCCTTCCATCACAATGGTTTTGAGAGCCAGCATTTCATCTGGCCCGAATGTGAGTGGGCGATTCATGCCCATCTTAATTCCGGTCCAGCCATTATCATTATGCGAGGCCGTCACCATGGCAACAGCAGGCAAATCTAAAGCAAATTGCGCGAAATAGGCCATCGGCGTCATTGCCATGCCAATGTCATGCACCGTGCAACCACCACTCATTAAACCAACAATAAGAGCCTGTTTTATTGCCGCTGAATAACTGCGAAAATCATGCCCAACTACAATATGCGGGGAAACACCGCGCTCATGCAGCAGCGTGGCAAGGCCTAAACCTATTGCCTGAATGCCATAAAGATTGACATCTTTCTCAAACACCCAACGCGCATCATACTCACGAAAACCCGTGGCCTTCACCAAGGGCAACTGCTCATAGACAAGTGTATTAGCGACCAAATCCTGGCGCGGTATAACAGTCATCAACAACATCCCTAAAAGAGGTGCTGCTGAAACAGCGCCTCAACCCTTCAAGGATTGAAAATAGGCGATAGTCTTTACCAAACCGTTTTCAAGTTGAACTTTCGGTTCCCAATTTAGGACAGTTTTTGCGAGCGAAATATCAGGGCAACGTTGCTTTGGATCATCGAGTGGTAAAGGCAAATGTATCAGCTTTGAATTTGAGCTGGTTAAATGCAGCACTTTTGTCGCCAACTCTAACATTGTAAATTCATTTGGATTGCCAAGGTTTATGGGTCCAGTAATTTCAGCTTTACTATTCATTAACCTTACAAAGCCTTCGATCAAATCATCAACATAACAAAATGATCTGGTTTGTTGGCCATGGCCATAGATTGTCAGGTCATCACCGCGCAGGGCTTGCACGATGAAATTGGAAACAACGCGCCCATCTTGCGGGTGCATCCGCGAACCATAGGTGTTAAAAATTCGCGCCACTTTAATCTCAACACCATACTGGCGGTGATAGTCAAAGAACAATGATTCGGCACAGCGCTTGCCTTCATCATAGCAAGACCTGATGCCATGTGGGTTCACATTGCCCCAATAGGTTTCAGGTTGCGGGTGAATATCAGGATCACCATAAACTTCACTGGTTGAAGCTTGAAAAATACGTGCGCCATTTTCACGCGCCAAATCCAACATATTGAGTGCGCCCAGCACACTGGTCTTCAAAGTTCGCACTGCGTCAGCTTGATAATGTACTGGCGATGCTGGGCAGGCTAAATTGTAAATCATATCCACTTTGAGATTTAACGGCGTGGTCACATCATGCTCAATGAAATGCAAACGTGGATTATCTTTATGATGTGCAAGGTTAGCAGCACTGCCGGTGAAAAGATTATCGAGGCATACGACTGAATGACCATCAGCCAGCAAGCGGTCCACCAAATGCGATCCTAAAAATCCAGCGCCGCCTGTGACAAGAATATGGTGATGTTCAGACAAATCTAAAATCCTTAAACTGCAGAGCGGCCAGTGCGCCCCAATGAATGATATGAAAAACCAGCATTCACAACTTCGTCTGGCTGATAGAGATTACGAAAATCAAAAATTACTGCCCCGCGCACAGTATTTTTTAGTTTAACAAAATCAACACCACGAAATTCGTTCCATTCCGTCAGAACCACAACAGCATCAGCATCCTTAGTAGCGCTGTAAATATCGTTACACCATTCAACATCAGTGAATGCTTTTCGCCCATGCTCCATGGCGGCAGGATCAAAAGCTGAAATTCTAGCACCAAGTCTTTGCAAAGCTGGAATAACTTCAAGCGCAGCTGCATCGCGAATGTCATCGGTATCTGCCTTGAAGGCAATTCCGAGAATTGCGATTTTACTGCCATTCACAGCATTGCCCAACACCGCAGCAACACGCTTTGCCACTGAAACGCGGCGGCGTTCATTGGCATCAACCACATCTTCTATAATCGATATGGGCGCATTGTGTTCACGCGCTATGGCAATCATCGCGCGAGTATCTTTCGGAAAACATGACCCTCCAAATCCAGGCCCAGGTGCAAAATAATGAAGGCCAATGCGCTTATCCAACCCTGCACCCAATGCCACCTCACGAATATCAGCCCCAACCGCTTCGCAAAGATCCGCCACTTGATTGACAAAGCCAATCCGCATCGCAAGATAACAGTTGGCCGTATACTTAATCAGCTCAGCAGAAGCCGATGATGTGATAACCAAAGGCACGGAACTGGCAGAAAGCGGTTGATATAAATTCCGCATCACTTTTTCAGCCTCTGGCGAACTGACACCAATCACCACGCGGTCAGGACGCAGAAAATCATCAACGGCACTGCCTTCACGCAAAAACTCTGGGTTCGACGCCACATCAAATTGTGCCGATGGGTTTGCTTCTTGGATAATACTCCGCAAAGTGGCGGCAGTCCCAACTGGCACCGTCGATTTAATCACCACCACAGTATAAGAAGTAATCAACTTTGCCACTTGTTTGGCGGCTTCAAAAACATAAGTAAGATCGGCTTGGTCTTCGCCTGCCTTGGTTGGCGTGCCCACAGCGATGAACACAGCCTCAGCACCTTTGACCGCAGACGCGAGATCAGTGGTAAAGCTTAAATTTCCATTGCGGCGGCTACGCGCCACAACACTTTCTAAGCCTGGTTCATAAATTGGAATGATTCCAGATTCCAGTGCCGCAATTTTTGCTACGTCTTGATCAACGCAAGCAACTTCAAATCCAAAATGCGAAAAACACGCACCCGAAACGAGGCCCACATAGCCCGTGCCAATAACTGCTAATTTCATACCTATTACAACTGCTCATAAGTTATCGCGATCCGAACCCCGATAACATGGTTTGAATTGTCTTCAATACAATCAAAAGGTCCAACCAAGGTGAAAAATGTTTAATATAGTAAAAATCAAATTGTAGCTTCACAGTTGCAGCATCGACTTGCGCCACATTACCTTGCATCACTTGTGCCCAGCCAGAAAGCCCAGGCCGCACGGCATGGCGGTAAATATAAAATGGAATATCATTGGCATACCAATCTGCCAGCCTTAATGATTCAGGCCTTGGCCCGATCCAACTCATCTCGCCTTTTAGAATGTTGAAAATTTGCGGCAACTCATCAATTCTATATTTACGAATGAAACGACCCACTTTGGTAATGCGCGGATCATCTTCTTCGGTAAAATCTTTTCCCTTCACAACATCAGTTCGCATACTGCGTAATTTGTAAATCGTAAATACACGAGCGCGATAGCCCATGCGCGGTTGTGTGAAAAATACCGGCCCAGAACTTTCTAATTTAATCGCCACGGCTGCTCCTAAAATAATGAACACAAAGAATGGCAACAATATAAATACTAAAAAAATATCGAGTGCCCGTTGCATTCGCAAATAGATGCTGGATGGCAAGATTGACCCAAAACTATTTTCTGACAAGTGCTCAATATCCACGCGCCCAGTCAAGGATTCCATAACACCTTTTATATCATAGACAGGTATTCCAGCGAGCACACATTTGGCGATGAAACGCTCCCAAGATTTTCCCATATGTGCAGAAAGATCCGCCACAACACCTTCAACACCACGCAATTGAATTGATGGATTTTCCAACAAAATCCATCGCGCCGTGGCAATGTCGGTAATGCCTCTTTGATTGCCGCTCGGTACAATGGCAAGAAGTGGTAAAAAATGATGCTCGCGCAATCGATATTCAATATGCAACCAAATTAAAACCGTTATGAAACTGGCAACAATTACATACCTTGAATAATCTGTTCGCAACAAAAACATGATAAATGCAACAACGCTATAAGAAAACAACAGGCAAGGCAGAATATATGAAATGCTGTGTTTGCCGGGATAGATGGTGAGTTGGCGCATCAATATGAAGCCAAAAACCGCAGCCACTGAAGCCCACACCACAGTTTCATAAATCAAAGGAATCCAAGCACTGTCCCAGCGTAGCATTGTTACTGGCAAGGCAACCAGCAGAGGCAAATAGATTCCAAGTAATTGCACGATTAGTAAAATAACGACTTGAACTCGCAAATAACTCAACAGCGAGCGCCGCACAGGTGTCAATGACCCAATCAACAGCTCTCGGCTTTGCGGTTGCTGTGAAGCAGCTAGTGACATATTAATGCCTCCTCACAATACGCAACTTGTCGAAATAGATTTGTCCCGACATTGTTTCTGATTCCAAATTTGATCCAATAGCGCGCAGCACAAGTTTTTGATGTAAGCAATCTTGTGCAGGCAAAGTGAAATCTGCTTCCAACTTAACCCAGTTACCAGATCCCACTGTGCTTGAAAGCACCGCCATGGCCGTTGTTTTATCGGCACACCGGATTTGCCATTGTAGTTCAGAATTCGATTTATAGCTCTTGGATTTTACTTCGCTCGTCAAATGATAGTTGCCCATGGGCAAGAGCAAAATCTGTTCGACAAGATTCAAATTTGGTTTTGCCATTGTCAAATCAACAAACAAGGCATGGTCATCTCGTCCACCAGGCCGCATAACCCGCGTAATACTAACACCGGGGAGCTCTTTAATAGTCCAATCAAAAAATAGGTTCTGAAACTGTGTATCAAACTCACCATCATAGAGCAGCTTCACTTTTGTGAGTTGCTTTTCATTCAATAAGTCCAGCCAAACAAAATAAGCTTTATCAAATCTTTTTTGATCAATATATTTTTTTAGATATGTGCGAATTTCATCATCAGAAATGGAGAATTTTTTTGCCCGCATTTCTACAAAAATTGAATAGAGCACATCTGGGTTAGTTGCATCTGAGCCAGCAAAATTAATAAAATTGCGCCGCCACGGTGGTGTGTTTGCAAGCATATCAAGAAGTGGCATCATTCCAGCTTCAGTTCGCGCCACAGCACCTAAAGTTGAAAACAGCCTATCGCTTTGCAAAGGCTGTGTTCGCAACAAACCATCAATATGTAGCAATGCCTCAGAAAACTGTTCTTTCGCAAACAACGCATCAATCACGAATGCGTTCGTGACAAAATTCCGCACATTTTGTGCAGCAGCCAGTCTAAAAATTCTATCCGCTAAAATTTTGTCGCCATCCCCAAGCGCCAAAACTGCGATATTACTCAAAGCGTTTTCTGACAGTGGTTCAGTGAGAAGAGTCTGCTTTTCGGAATTCGCAAGGGTTTGTCGTTCACCTTTGGTAAGCTTGTTCACCGCGTCAAGATTTAAAGTTGGACTTGGTGTGTTGGGCGGTGACAATATCCAAGTTAGGCAAACAAGAATTATACCAACCCAAATCAGCAGGAGACCAGTTACCGATGATGGGTGCGCTAAGGCAACCGAATTAAGCGGCTTCATGCTTGGCATCTTGTGCGCCATAGCTATAATAATCATAGCCACTATATCCATAGCCGTAACCATCACCCGCTTGGTGGGCATCAAACTTGCTTAGCAAGGCACCAATCACATTGCCTCTCGCCATCTGCAAACGCCTTAACGCAATGCGTGTTGTGTTGCGGCGAGTTTCACTTGCTGCAACCACAAGCAATGTGGCTCGCGCAACACTGGCAAGTAAAGGCGCATCCGCAAGGCCAAGTATGGGTGGGCCATCAATGATTATAAAATTAAATGACTTCATGCAAATCTTAAGCAGTGATGTCATGCCAGAGCCGGACAGCAATTCTGCTGGATTTCCAGGCGTTGGCCCTGACGGCATAACATAGAGACCTTTTACATCTGTGGTTTGCACCACTTCTTGTGCGGTTTTCTTGCCTGCTAAATAATTGCTCAAACCAACCTGATTACTGCAGCCCAACTTGCGGTGAACTGAAGAGCTGCGTAAATCAGCATCAATCAACAACACATTCATACCAATACTGGCCAATGATTTTGCCAGAGCAATAGAGGTCGTCGTTTTGCCTTCAGAAGCTTTACTGCTGGTCACCAACATGGTTTTAGGTAAACCGTCGCTGGTGGCAAATTGAAGTCCAGTACGAAGCGATCTTATGGCTTCCGACATGCCCGACCGAGCATTGAGCAGTTCATCATCCACTTCAAATCCATGCGACGGTTTTGGCACGACACCTAAAACATTTAGACCAATGCTGCGCTCAATATCCGCAGGCGATTTGAAGCTGTCGTCAAAATAGTCACGAGCAAAGGCAGCTCCCAACCCAAGCATCATTCCGAGTACGAAGCCCAGTCCGAGGTTTTTTGCCATATTAGGAGATTGTGGAATTGTTGGGAGAATTGCGGAATCCACAATCGAAATGTTATTGTTGCCAACGGCTCCAGCCACGCCAATTTCTTTATAGCGCTGCAACAAGCCATCATAGAGAGTTCTATTCGTATCTGTTTCGCGTTTCAGAATTGTATAATCGATGCTGCTATTACGCTGTGAGGTTACATCGATTTTTGTCTGCACCAGCTGTGCTTGTAATGACTTTTCTTCCTGCAATGTTGCAAGATATGTTGATTCAATTGCTGATTTAATTGAATAGATTTCAGTTTCAGCTTGGGAGTCCAATTCCTGAATTTGATTCCGCAATTGCACCATATCAGGAAATGCTGGTTTAAAAATTGCCAACTTCTGTTGATATTGTGCTGAAAGATTAGCGCGTTGTTTGCGGTTATCTTGAATTGTTGGGCTACTCAAAATTTCTTTAAGGCCAAAGCCATCCGTAGCTTGGGCACGCTTCCACAGAAGTTCCGCTTTTACCCGCGCCGCATGAACTTCAGCCAACTTAGCATTGATTGATTCAAGATCAACCAATGCCAAGTTTTTATCCTCGCCAATATTGATAATACCTTCTTTCTCAGCATAGCGAACCAATTGCTTTTCTGAATCTTCCAGCTTCACCTTAAGCTGCTTCAAGCGGTCTTCAAGAAAACTCCTTGCATAAGATGTTGCTTCATAACGGCGGTCAAGATTATCGGTGATAAAAACCTGAGCGTAAGTATTGGCAATCTTCATTGCCAATGCAGAATTGGCGTGATCAAAACTAATCCGCACAATACGGCTGCCGCGAACAGGCGCAATTGTAACGCCTCGCAACAAGGCATCAACATCGCTCAAGCGGCGTTGATCAGCATCGGTGGCAATCTCAATTTTTTGTTCGCCAAAAATAAGTTTTTCAACATTACCCCGTATTCCAGGCATTGCAGTTTGAAACGATTTATTTTCCGACAAATTTAATGACTGCACCACACGTTCAGCCAATGAACGGCTCGCTAACAACTCATACTTGGTTTGATAGAAGTCATCAGCAAATGGATCTTGTTCGGCCTGCACACCTTTTAGATTGACCACATCAACCGTTTCACGATCAATTTGAATGCTTGATGTGGCACGGTAAATCGGCGTCATCAAAATAGTCAGTGCCGCTGCAATTAAAACTGTGGCGGAGGCTATGCTTAAAACCCAAACGCGATATTTCTGCGCTGTAAAGAACAACCTTTGCAGATCAATTTTACCAGCAACAGTTTGGTCATCCCCTGCTTGTGCAAAATAGGGATAGGCGTGTTCGTTGCTCAGGTTTGTTTGGTTGTTCACGTTACTATTCTCTACAGACTAAACAATTGGAAGAGGCCCAGTAAGGGCAAGGCTTCTTTGATACTACGCAATGTGGTTTTGGATGCTGACTCGTCCACCATGACAATATCGCCAGCTTTCAAAAATGGATCAGCCGTTTGACCCGTACGAATTTGTCTTAAATCAAATTTCGCGGCGCTACGTTCGCCATTTACGGTTCGGAACACCAGCACAGCACTCACATCAGCAACAGTTGTAACACCTTGCGATAGCGCGATTGCCTGCATCAATGAAAGCTGCCCACTGAACGGAAAAATACCGGGTTTAATAACCGCACCATCAACGGTCACGCGTTGACTATTAAATTCTTTTACAAAAATTGAAACCTGCGGCGATTGCATGTAGTTGACTTGCAATTTACTGGCGATGGTGTTTTCAAGCTGGCTTGGTGTAAGCCCACCTGCTTGCACAGTTTTAATGAGCGGCAAGGTAATGTTGCCGCTTGAACTCACTTGCACCGTGCGGTTCAAATCTTGTGCGCCCAGCACATTCACTTCTAAAACATCTAGTGGAGTAATGCGGTAGTCGTCAGGGCTGGCGGCAGTTGGGTTTTGCTCGCGTGAGGCAAAAACTTGCGCTGCATCTTGAGCTGCAATGCCTCTGATAACCTGGGCACGATCATTTGATCTTGTGCCAAATCCTGCTGGCGTAATATAGTCCATGTTGGTGTGCTGAGCGCAGCCACTCATCGAAACCACCAACATTACCAATCCTAAAAATTGCGTGCGGGTCATAACGGTCAAGCTCGCTTCCAATGGGTGTTTGACTGCAAATGAGTTGGTGCAATTTCAACTGCTTGATTGTGGAGCACTGCAAGGGGCCGATCGAATACCAATTTCTGCGCCTCCAAGGGTCCAATTTGCTGGGCCACCAAAGCAACCGCATGTGAAAGCCTCGGTGGACGCGAACCCAAATTATGTGCGTCACTTGCCATGATGTGAACCAAGCCATCCTCGAGTAGTTTTTGCGTCCAATACTGTGCGCGTTTACCAAACCGGCCAGTGACCGATCCGGCCGTAATTTGTAGCCAAGCACCTGATTGAACCATGCGTGCCACTGCAGCATAATTTTGCTCAATCCAGCCTAGCCGTTCAGGATGAGTAATAACTGGAACAATACCACCCGCAATCAAACTTGAAATCAAGTCTTCCAACCGCAAAGGCATAATGACATGCGGAGGCTCTAACAAAACATAACGCGAGCCATTCAATGTCAAAACACGCTTGGTTTTTATCGCTTCAACAAAATCTGGGCGCACATGAATATCGCCACCAGCAACCAAAACCAAATCAATGCTCTGTTCGGATAAACCATGCGACAGCGCCTCGATGCGTAAAAGTACATCGGAGGCAATGTTGTCATAAAGTCCTGGCAGAAAATGTGGGGTACACGCCATAACCTTGATGCCATCATCAATTGCCATGCGCGCCATAGCAATGGACGTTGCCATGTCTGGCGAACCATCATCAATCCCAGGAAGAATATGTGAGTGAAGGTCAATCATCCCAGCATGGCCTTTGCGTGAGAGGTTTTAGGTTCTAATTTCCACTGAGGTATGGCTTTCACATCTTGAATATGAAGCACATGTGCGCGGGCCATCAATCCACAGCAGCAGGCAAACAACACCAACAAAGCCGGTGTACGCAGCGGGTAATCGGCTAGGGAATGCAACAGCACAGCGAGTGCTGAAATGGCTGCGCTTTTGCCAAGTTCTGAATTGCTAAACCAATTGGCATGGAGAATCTGACCAAACCAGCGCAGAAAGGCCACCATCAACACAGCCGCCAACAGCCCACCTTCAATTAACAGTTCCAACCAATCATTATGGGCGTGATTTACAAATTGGGGCGTAACAGCAGCTGGCGCTTCGAAAAGTTGATAGACTGGAACAAAGCTGCCAAATCCACTGCCGGCTGGCAAAAAACTAAACATAGCCTCCAAGCTTGTGTTGAACATTTGAGCACGGAGTGAAATCGCCGTTTGAAATCCAATAAACCGCTCCAATCCCGAACCACCAAATAGCAAAATCACAACAGTCAATGATGTAATTACGATAAGTCCATAAGTAGCAAAGCTTCGGCTAATCCGGCTCGAGTTAAAAATACTGGCTATTGTAACAGCAGCAGCAATAATCAACCCAAATCTTGACCCTGATTGACCAATGCCAGCCACACAAACAAGCCCAAAGGCACAGACAAATAACGTGATGGCCTTATGAGAGCTATGGGCTGCAAGATAAATAGCAAATGGTATAGTTATATAGAGTTGGGCTGCAAAGAAGTTTGGATTTATAAAAACTCCAGTTGCTGTTGACGCACCAATATGCACAGCGCTTAACAACAACCCAACAATCGCCAGGCCAATTATGCTAAAGACAATTGGCGCACTGGCTTCCCGTGGAACTGTGAGCATCGCAATGAATGTTGCAGCCCCAGGCAAGAGTGCAAGAATATCTTGACGGGTAGCTTCGGGGCTGAGTGAAAGACCGTGCCAAGAATCAGATATCTGCGCTGCTGCCAATCCTTCAACAACAAACGAACGCCCCCCCATCACAGCCCACACGCTTTGCGGCAAGGGTAGTAACTGCAGAAACATCAAACCAAAACAAAGGGTCAGTAAAATCAAAGCATTGATTTCAAGCTGAGCTAATTCAGCGCAGCGCAAACGCAACACTGCTGCACTTAAAACAGCAATACTGAGAGATGTGATAAAAAGAAAATAGTCACGACTCAGCATCGAGCTTCCACCTGCTATCACCACGATCGCAAGAAAGCCACAGACCACAAAAACCCAATACACATCCTTCATCATCTTTTAACAAAATTGGGAGGCTTTCTCATCTTTTACTCCCCAAAATCTAACTCCAATAAATTGAACTAACTTTTATATATTTCGGCAAATTCTTCCGCTTGGTCGATTTTTATTTAAAAAATTTTAAGGTAAGCTCACAGGATTAGGAGCAACTGTTGTCGTTGTGCCCGATGTTCCGCCACCAAGAGACGGCACTGAAAACGAAGACGTGCCACGTTGTGCGGCACCTGAAACAGCTGCACCACCCCCGCCTGATGACAGTGATTTGCTTGCGTCTGGTTGGTTGGCGCAAGGTGCTGCAGTGCTTACTGTAACCAAGGAAGGATCGCTAAATGTTGCGGCACAGTCTGCCGCAGTATAACCCAAGCTCACGCTCGCATCCTTGCTCACCAGCAATTGATCTCCCACATCAATGGTTGCCATTTTTTCAACAGTTTGAAATCCATCACCTTGATTGAGCAGAACTTTGCCTTGCACAGCAGTTACCTGGGCTATTGGCTCAGCCGATAGGGCTGGCGAAACTGCCAAACCTAAAACGACCAATGGAAAATAAATACACTTCGTGCCCATAATGCCCAAATAGAACCTGTGACAGTTACAGCACACATTCATGCGAGATCACTTAAAGACCTCTTAATTTATTTGCTAAAACGAGCCACCACGACCCTATTTGTGGGTCAAATGCTCATATTATGTCAAGAATCTAGGAGCGCTCGCATCCTTTCAACTCAGGAGTGCGGAAGACTGGGCTCAAATTATCTTGATAGTCTTGGGGTCCCAGCCTTTTGGCACAGGAAATTTTGGATCCATCTCTTCTAAAGTTTCGCGCACAATCCGCGCTATGGCTCCGTTCCGAACCCAGTTTCGGTCAGCTGGAATAACATGCCATGGCGCATGATTGGTGGAACACTTTGTTAACGCCGTTTCATAGGTCTTCATATAATCATCCCACAAAGCCCGGTCATCCAAATCACTGGGGTTAAATTTCCAGCGCTTTGTGGGGTCATTCACGCGCTCTTGCAGCCGCACGGCTTGCTCATCCTTTGAAAGATTGAGCATAAATTTTAAAACCGTTGTGCCATTTTCGCTGAGCGTTTTTTCAAATTGATTGATCTGCTCATAGCGCTGTTCAATCACTTCAGGCGTTACAAATTTCTTCACCTTGGCCACTAAAACATCTTCATAATGTGAGCGATTGAAAATCCCAATCATGCCCCGTGGCGGGCAAGCCTTGTGGATGCGCCACAAATAATCATGGGCCAGCTCATCAGGCGTTGGAGCTTTGTAAGAGGTCATCACCACGCCAATCGGCCCGCAGGTGTTAAACACTGCCCGCACCGTGCCATCCTTGCCTGAACCATCGATACCTTGAATCACCACCAGCAAAGCGCGCTTGCCTTCAGCATAAAGAATGTTCTGAAGCGCATCGATGGCTTCAGCGTCTTTCTGGGTTTGCTCTTTGGTTTTGTCCTTATCCTTGAAGTCACCCACATCGCGCGGGTCATACTTTATAAGTTCAACCGCCTTGCCGGGCTTCACCACATAGTTTTCTGCAAACGCCATTTTCAAATTCCTCATCCACATTAAGGTTAAGCAGACTTCACTTGATTGCAAGAGATGTTAAGCTTACCCCTGCTTTACAGTTAAAAACGAGGATTCGCGATTGTCCGACCGTCCATCAAATAAACCGCAAATGGCAGCCAGTGCCTTTCGCCTTCCGGCCTTGGATCGAGACTTTCTCCTCGGCGATTCCACCCGTGGCTTGCGCTTTCAAATGGAATATCAGAAGGCCGAAGAATCCCTGCGGAGCTTGCAAATTGAATCAACCATCGTGGTGTTTGGTTCAGCCCGTGTGAAAGAAGGTGATGCCAATGGCTGGTATGAAAAGGCCAGAGCTTTTGCCAAACTCTCATCCGAACAAAGTGGCGCAAAGCTCAATAATAAGACAGCACGTTATAATGTGATTGCCACAGGCGGTGGCCCCGGCATTATGGAGGCGGCAAATCGCGGCGCTTATGATGCTGCTGCAAAATCTATTGGCTACAATATCACTTTGCCTATGGAGCAAGAGCCAAACCCCTTTTCCACCCCGGAGCTCACCTTCCGCTTTCATTATTTCGCCATGCGTAAAATGCACTTTGCCATGAGGGCAGCTGCCTTGGTTGTGTTCCCCGGTGGCTTTGGCACTTTAGATGAACTCTTTGAACTTCTTACACTGCGTCAAACTGGAAAAATGACCAAACCCTTGCCTGTTGTTTTGTTTGATAAAAATTTCTGGACATCTGCCATCAATTTTGATCATTTTGCTAAAGAAAAATTGATCAACCCGAACGATCTTAAACTCTTCACATTCGCCGATACCCCCGAACAAGCATGGAGCGCCCTCGTGGAGCGCGGCCTCGTCATTCCACAGGAGTAATATAATGCTCAAAATAAAATTCTGCGGTGCGGCCCGCACGGTCACTGGCTCCTGCTATTTAATTGAAACCGATGAGGCCAAAGTCATCGTCGATTGCGGCATGTTCCAAGGCTCAAAAACCATGAGCGTGCTCAATTATCGTGAGTTCCCATTTGATCCCACCACAATTGATGCCATGTTGCTCACTCACGCGCATATTGACCACACAGGTGTCATTCCAAAACTCACCAAGCGCGGTTTCAAAGGCAAAATCCATTGCACGGCCTCAACTGTTGATCTCTGCCAAATCATGCTGCCAGACTCTGGCCACATCCAAGAGTCAGAAGTTGAACTGCTCAACAAGCGCAATGCCAAGCGTGGGCGCGATCCGGTTGAACCGATCTACACTCTTCTAGATGCAGAAGCTGCCCTCAAACATTTTTCACCTGTGCCTTATGAAACATGGATGAGCCCGGCCAAAGGCGTTCGCGCTAAGTTTTGGAATGCCGGTCATTTGCTGGGGTCAGCTTCAATCGAAGTTGAAATCGAACAAGCAGGTGGCAAACCCACCCGCATTTTATTCTCTGGCGATATTGGCCCTGACAATAAATTGTTGGAACAAGACCCTGAAGCGCCAACTGCGTGGGATTATGTGATTTGCGAATCCACATATGGCGGTCGTGATCGTTTTGAACGCAGCTTAGAAAAGCGCCGCGAAATTCTCGCCAACGAATTAAAAGATGCAAGCGCCCGTGGCGGCGTGATGCTCATTCCGTCCTTCGCTGTAGAACGTACGCAAGAAGTGGTCACTGATCTGGTTTACTTGATGGACCATAAATTAGCCCCTGAAGCCCATATCTACATCGATTCTCCACTGGCCAATAAAGCCACGGCAATTTTCCGCAAACATGCAGGAGAAATAGAAAATGGCTCAGACCTTGCCAAAGCCTTTGCCTCACCTTTGGTCAAAGCCACCGAGAGTGTTGATGAGAGCAAAGCACTTCGATATCAGTCAGGCTTTCATATCATCATCGCAGCTTCGGGCATGTGTGAAGCGGGCCGCATTCGCAACCATCTGCTGAACCATCTCTGGCAAAAATCCACGACAGTTTTGTTGGTAGGCTTTCAGGCCGGTGGCTCGCTGGGTGCCATGTTAGAGCAAGGCGAAAAGAATGTGCGCATCATGGGTCAACAAGTGGCCGTTGCCGCAACCATCCGCCGCATCGAAGATTATTCCGGCCATGCTGACGGACCAGAATTGGTGCAATGGGTGAAAGAGCGTTTGCCTATCATCAAAAATCTCTTTCTCACCCATGGCGAAGAAGAGGGCCAAATAGCCATGATCCAAGATTTGCGTGATGTGGTGCCGCAAGCTAAAATCATCCGCCCGGCTTTGGATGAAACCTATGACTTGGCAGGTGATACGGCCACTTTGATCGCTGGAGAATCCAAACCCCGAATTGAACTTGATGCAGTGGCAACGCCCGATTGGCACAATGACACACAAAGTCTGATCATGGATTTGCAAGACACCCTTAAAAACGCCGCCTCCGATAAAGATCGTGCCGCAATTTTGCGAAAGTTAAAGCGCGCACTTGCAGGCCCCGATGAAAGCGGGCTGCCCGCCATCAACACCGCAAGACGCAGACCCTTTCGCGCCAGAGGCTTTGACGAAAGTTGATCCCTCTTATTTCACCATAGAATATCTATTCCATTTCTCTTGGCACAGGAACAACTCTGTGTTTTAGTGCTATGATGAACACTCAAGAGGCACCCAGAGATTTTGCCAGTTTAAAAATCCGCATTATGGAACGGGCGGCTGATTTACCGCGCCGGCTCACCCAAGTGGCAAGTTATTCCTTGGAACACCCCGATGAAATTGCGTTTGGCACGGTGGCCTCCATCGCTCTTGCCGCCACAGTGCAGCCTTCAACACTTGTGCGTTTTGCCCAAAGCCTTGGCTATCAAGGCTTTTCAGATTTGCAGGATGTGTTTCGTTCTAGATTGCGCGACCGGATTTTGAACTATGACGAGCGCCTTGAACATTTGCGCCAGCACGATATCAATGCCACCAAAGCCACAGTAATCTTTGGCGGATTCAGCGAAGCAGCTGAAAAATCATTGGCTGATTTGCGCGAAAAGCTTGATCCCGCCAAACTTGAAGAAGCCGTAGAAACGCTGGCCCGTGCTGATACCATCTACCTCATTGGCCTGCGCCGTTCCTTTCCCATCACATCTTACATGTCTTATGCTTTTGGCAAACTTGGCATTCGCAATCATTTGGTGGGCGCCATGGGTGGTCTTGCTCAAGAAGATGTAAGTTTCGCCAGCCCAAAAGATGTGGTGCTGGCCATTAGTTTCACCCCCTATGCGTCTGAAACTATCTCCCTCACCCAAGCAGCCTCTGCAAAGCAGGTTCCGATCATCGCCATCACCGATTCGCCGTTTTCGCCATTGGCTCCGCTCGCCAAAACTTGGTTTGAGGTAACGGAAGCCAATTTTGAAGGCTTCAGGTCAATGGCAGCTACTCTGTCATTAGCCATGACCCTCACGGTTGCTGTTGCAGAACGCCGCAGCAACTCCAAAACTTGAAACAGAACAAACATTCTATCTTGACTTAAAAATAGAATTGT
>JANNBH010000039.1:0-14262 GCA_031385245.1 Hyphomicrobiales bacterium
CTTGCGAACAAGCTCGCGTGCGTGATGCACAATCTCACTGTTTACATCCTTGCCGATGATTGCAGCAATCTCCGCCTCCGAAGGCAACACCAACATCAAGGCTTTAAATGTGTCATCTAATTTTGCATCAGCCAGAATTAAACCTAAAGCCTTGGCGAAGCCCAAAACGCTGGGCGCTGCTTTGTTTGCTGTGAGCGCCACAACTGTTTTAACAATCAAGTTTTTAGCCAAAACCTGTGCCGCTTCCCAGCGGTTAAAACTATCAGAATCATGTCCCATCAAAAACAAAAGTTCAGCAGCAGTTATATTCGTCTTTATCACAACGGGAGCCGTAAAGCCGCGATTGATTGACAACACGGGCTTTGCCGCAACGCCTGTGAATGTGAACACTTGTTTTGCTTTTGTAATTTCAATAATTGGCGCGTTAAGCCGGCCAACGCCTGCAAGATTTAAAGGCATATCTTTGCCGTCTGGCCCCACCAGCCCCAAGGCCAATGGCATGTGCATTGGGATTTTTTTCTTCTGGCCATCAAGGCGCGGTGTTGTTTGTGCGATTGAAACAGTAAATGTTTTTGCCATCGCATCATAAGTGCAGCGCACATTTAAATGCGGCGTGCCCGCTTGCTGATACCACGTGAAGAATTGTTTGAGATCACGCCCTGAAGCATCCGCCATGCAGGAAACAAAGTCTTCCACCGTCGCTGCTTGCCCATCGTGCCGTTCGAAATACAAATCCATGGCATTGCGAAACGCCACAGCGCCAATCAGCGTTTTCATCATGCGGCAAATTTCAGCACCTTTCTCATAAACTGTGGTCGTGTAGAAATTATTGATTTCGATATAGGAGGATGGGCGAGGGGGGTGCTGCAATGGCCCTTGATCTTCTGGGAACTGCCGCGCCCGCAAAGTTTTCACATCTTGAATACGTTTTACTGCTCGTGAACGTAAATCGGATGTAAACTCTTGATCGCGGAAAACCGTAAGCCCTTCCTTCAAACACAGTTGAAACCAATCGCGGCATGTGATGCGGTTGCCGGTCCAATTGTGAAAATACTCATGCGCGATGATCGCTTCGATCAAAACAAAATCTGTATCAGTCGCCGTTTCTGGTAATGCCAAAATATATTTATCGTTGAATATGTTGAGACCTTTGTTTTCCATGGCTCCCATGTTGAAATCAGAAACCGCAACAATGTTGAAAACGTCCAAATCATATTCGCGGCCAAAGGCCGTTTCATCCCAGCGCATCGAAGCTTTCAAAGCCTCCATCGCCCAAGCGCAACGGTCTTGCTTGCCCTTCTCAACATAAATGCCCAGCGAGATTTTACGACCATTCATCGTGGTGAATTCATCATGCACGCCAGCCAAATCTCCAGCCACCAATGCAAACAAATAAGTGGGTTTTGGGTGCGGGTCATTCCACACTACAAAATGCCGGTCGCCTTTCCCGCCAGATTCTCCCGCATTACCGTTTGATAATAGAATCGGCATTGAACGGGGCGCATCAATATGCACCTTGAAAGTTGCCATCACATCGGGACGGTCATAAAAATAGGTAATCCGCCTAAACCCTTGCGCTTCGCATTGCGTGCAATACATGCCATTTGACATATAGAGGCCGGAGAGTTCGGTGTTTTTGATCGGCGCGCATTCGGAGATAATTGAAAGCACGAAGGGCTTTTGCGGCACCTTTGCAATTGTCAAATTGTAGTCCGTTAGCACTGGTTCAACGGGCAGCCCATCAATTGAAGCAGAGATAAATTTAATTTTTTCGCCGTCGAAAATGAGGGGTGCATTCTCGCCCTTGCGCGCAGAATTGGGTGCCATATATATCCGTGATATCACGCGCGTGGCCTCTGGTTCTAAAATAAAATCCAACTCCACATTGCCAATTGTATAAGGAACCGGCTTGTAATCTTTAAGGTAAATTGTTTGCGGTGTTATAGTTGGCATAGCTTTCTCGTTCCCCAAATCGATTGTTTGGAGCTAAGCATAACAGCAACGCTAAAATATAAAAATATTTGAGAGACTTAAAACTAACATTTTCATATTCTACCATTTTGTGAGAAGGAGGGCCATGAACAAGGAAATTCGAGTTAGTGATTTGAATGCTGCAAATCAACACACAGCGTCCAGTGCTGCGTTTATTGCTGCAATGGCGTCGGCAGCATTTGGTGTTTCCATTGTTACCACTGATGGACATGCTGGGCGTTTTGGCCTTACAGTGAGTGCTGTATCTTCAGTATCGGCTGAACCACCTTTGCTGTTGGCCTGTATCAATCGCAAGAATTTGATCGAAGCCGCAATCACAAAGAATCAACGTTTTGTCGTAAATTTTCTTTCAAGTGACCAAGCAGCTTTGGCGCAAACATTTGCAGGCCGGCCAAGCCAAGGGGCCTCCTATGATTTTGCTGCAGCAAAATGGGATGAAGTCCATGGTATACCTCTGTTGCAAGGGGCTCCTGCTAATTTTGTCTGCGATCTCGAATCCTATGTAGACGCAGGCACGCACCGTATTTTCATTGGCCGCGTGGTTCATGCCATGCACAGCGGATCATCGCCTTTGGTTTATAACAGCCGCAGCTTTGGCAAATTTACAAAAGTCTAAACGGAAAGCCGGTCCACCAGCCGCGCCAACATCTCATCACACAAAGCCATTTGCGCTTCTGAAACATATTCATCGGGTTTATGCGCCACGGCGATGTTTCCTGGTCCACACACCACGGCAGGAATGCCGAGTTCCTTTTGGAATAACCCGCCTTCAGTGCCAAATGTAATTTTCCCAGTAGAATTTCCACCCGTCAGTGTACGGACGAAATTAACAACCTCGCTATCAACTGGCGTGTCGAGAGCCGGATAACTTTGCAAATCCATAAATGTAAATCCAGCATCTGAATAAACACCCCGAAATTTAGCGGCTACTTTCTCGGCAGCCACTTTAATCCGCGTTGCAATGGCCTGGCCATCATCTTTCGGCAAATAGCGAATTTCAAAATCGAAGCTCGCATCATTGGGCACTATGTTCATGGCCACCCCGCCAGAAATTTTGCCCACATGCAAAGTGGTGTAAGCCACTTCATAATCACCATCACGCGCACCGTGCAAAGCTAAATCATTCTGCAGGGCGCGAATTTCAGCAATCAAATCGCACACCATGTAAATGGCATTCACTCCGATGGGGGCCAGCGATGAATGCGCTTCCAATCCATGTGCCGTAACACGGTAGCCAAGTTTACCCTTATGTGCTGTCACCACTTGCAACATGGTGGGTTCACCCACAATGCAAAAGCGCGGAGCGACAGGCAGCTTCTTCAGCATATCCAACAAACGCCGAACCCCAATGCAACCAATTTCTTCATCGTAAGAAAATGCAAAATGAATCGGTGTTTTTAATTTGCGAGTCACTGCACTCTCGACCATGGCCAAGCAGCAGGCGATAAAACCTTTCATATCAGCACTGCCGCGCCCATATAAATTTCCGTCACGGTGAGCCAACAAAAATGGATCGCTCGACCAGTTCTGGCCGATCACTGGCACAACATCGGTGTGGGCAGAAAGGGCAACACCAGCCACATCGGTGGGTCCGATCGTCGCCCAAAGATTAGCCTTGGTGCCTTCTTCATTATGAACCAGCGTTGAAGCAACACCAAGGTTTTTGAGAAACCCTTGCACATAAGCAATGAGATCCAAGTTGCTGTCTCGGCTTACTGTTGGAAAGGCAATAAGTTTTTCGAGATATGAAATTGATTTTGACATGGCCCTTATTGTCAAATTTTAGCAATCAAGTACAGTGCCGTGATGTTAAATTTCTCGGCTAATCTTTCGATGATGTTTCAAGAACACCCATTCTTGGATCGCTTTCCCGCCGCAGCCAAAGCTGGCTTTAAAGCTGTGGAATATGTTGGCCCTTATGCTTTTCCCGCAGGTGAAATAACCATGCGCTTGCGAGAAAACGGCTTGCAACAAGTTCTGTTTAATCTGCCAGCTGGTAATTGGGAGAAGGGCGAGCGCGGCATGGCTTGCTTGCCAGATCGCAAAGTCGAATTTAGAGAATCCGTGAAACTGGCAATTGACTATGCCCATGAACTTAAGTGCCCACGCATAAATTGCCTTGCGGGAATTGCGCCACAAGGGGCCAGCAAAGCGGATCTGTGGAACACACTCACCGATAATTTGAACTTCGCAGCAGAAGCACTTGCTGCCGAAAATATAACGCTTTTGGTGGAGCCCATCAATTATTTTGATATGCCGGGTTATGTGCTCAACACCTCGGCAGATGGCGTGAAGGCCATTGCCGCAAGTGGCCACTCCAACATAAAGCTGCAGTATGATATTTATCACATGCAGCGCATGGAAGGTGAGCTTGCCACCACCCTCACAAAACTAATGCCCATCATCGGCCACATTCAAATCGCTGATAATCCTGGCCGCCACGAACCAGGCACAGGAGAAATAAATTATCCATTTATCTTCGATCATTTGCGAAAATTGAAATATGAAAATTGGATCGGTTGTGAGTATAAGCCGATTGGGAAACCTGAAGACGGATTAAAATGGATGAAGACCCTATGAGTGAAACGCAAATCAAACTGATGCGCGAAATGTTTGATGCCGCAGTGAAAGCTGCATTGCCTGATGCCACTTTGCCACTTTTTATTCCATCCCCACCGAAAGGTCGCACCATCGTAGTTGGAGCGGGCAAAGGCTCTGCGGCCATGGCGCGGGTTTTTGAAAAAAATTATATAGCCCCCATCGAAGGCCTCATCGTCACGCGTTATGGCCACGCGGTGAAATGTGATCGCATTGAAGTCGTCGAAGCCTCCCATCCAGTGCCTGATGATGCTGGAACCAAAGCTGCGGCTCGTATGTTGCAAATGGTGCAGGGTCTCACTCAAAATGATTTGGTGGTTGCATTGATTTCAGGTGGTGGATCGGCACTGCTCAGCTTGCCTGTGGATGGTGTGAGCGTTGAGGATAAACGCGCCGTGAATAAAGCGCTTTTGAAATCGGGCGCGCCCATTGATGAAATGAATTGTGTGCGAAAGCATTTGTCGAAAATAAAAGGTGGAAGATTGGCCGCTGCAGCCTATCCGGCAAAAGTAATTTCCTTGGTGATCTCAGATGTGCCGGGCGATGATTTAGCCGCCGTAGCTTCTGGTCCAACAGTTCCTGACCCCACTACGTTTGCTGAGGCCCGTGCAATACTGGCAAAATATGCAATTGAAGTTCCAGCTTCGGTCACGCACCATTTGTCTGAGACTTTAGATGAAACCCCAAAACACCTCAGCAACACGCAAAGCCATTGCATCGCCTCGCCGCAGAAATCTTTAGAAGCCGCAGCCAAAATTGCTTCCGCTGCTGGCTACGCAGCCGTTATTTTAGGCGATGCCATTGAAGGCGAAGCCCGCGATGTTGGCATAGTCATGGCTGGCATTGCATTTCAAACGCAACGTTTCGGTCAACCCATCAAACCGCCTTGCGCCATTATTTCTGGGGGTGAAACCACAGTCACGGTGAAGGGCACTGGAGCGGGAGGGCGCAATGTGGAATATATTTTATCGCTCGCACTGAAACTCAACGGTGCCGCAAACATCCACGCTCTCGCAGGCGATACGGATGGCATTGATGGTGCTCGCGAAGTGGCAGGGGCCATCATCACACCCTCAACACTAGCAAGAGCAAGAGCCAAGGGCATCGACCCGTGGGCCTCGCTCAGCAACAATGATGGCCATGGCTTTTTTGAAAGCTTAGGTGATCAAGTGATCACCGGACCCACGCTCACCAACGTAAATGATTTCCGTGTAATTTTGGTGGATTGATTTATTTTTCGGCAGAAAATTTAACACGCGCAATTTTGTAAGCATCCAAAATTGAAATGCCATAGATAAATATCCCACCCACATGCCGACTAAAAAAACTCATATGCTCAGGCATAACTTTAAAACTCGCCCATCCCAAAATGACAGTAAAAAATAAAAACGTCAGGCCCCGCTGCGCTTGCCCCAACAACACATGGCCAGCGCCGGGCAAAATCACTGCTGCAAGAAAAACAAGGTAAGGATTTTTCGGTTTGTCAGACATTTTTTTCCAGCGCTGAATTAAGTTTCAGAAGTGTATCCAAACAATGAATTAGCAAATCAGGTTGAATAACCGTTCCTCCAAAATTTGCCTCACGGAAAACTCCATATCGTAATCGGTCCACTTCCGCCACATGCACCACAATGCGAAGGCCCTTTGGTGAAATCAAAAGCTCTTTGCCATAGCGCGTTTCAAAAAGTGTCAGCGCAAATCGCAATATGTCAGGTGGTGGGGTTAGCTCCTGGTCGTCCGTGCGAATAACTGCGTGTTCCGGAAAATCTTTTGGCGTCTTTAAAGTGTAAGGTAGAAAATCAAAATTAGAAAAACTGCTTGGCCCCGACGGCCGCATCATCAAATCTAATGTTGCTTTCACAGGTTGCGGTTCCGGCAAAGTCACCATCAACCACAAGCTTGGCAGCTTTCGCGTAGCCAAAGTATCGGCGATGGCTTTAAGTTGAAACACTCGGCCACCATAAGTGCCAGTAAGCTTCCAAGTGCCAATGGTTTCACCTTGCTCAATTTGTGAATTTTCAAAGAGACTTTGCACCTCAGCAAATAATTTCTGTGGTTGAGCTGCAAGCTTTTTTTCGGCGCTGCGCCATTGCCGCCACAGCAAAATCAAAAGCCCCAACCCAATAATAATTGCAATGATCTGCTGCATCACGCGCCCTTAAAAAAACTGGCCCGCCTAAGCGTTTTGATTTTTGTAAAAAATCAAAATCGCTCTATGCGGGCCAATTTATTTTCTTTTATGCTCAATAGCCTTTTGGTTTTGGCCACGGCATTGTGAATTGATCACCACGCTTCACATATTGGTAGCGATAGAAATGGAACCACAATGACACGATGAGATAGAACACCACCATCGCCGTCAGTTGCGCGCCATAACCTAAGAAGATCGCGAAATAAGTAACTACGCAAAGCAGGAACAACACGATTGCAGGCAACGGATGGAACGGATGGGTATATCCACGTCGGATCGTGCCCAACGGCCACTTGTTGCGGAACATGATGATGTTGACGCTCATAAATGTGTAATGCAGCACGCCTGAGAGAATAGAGAACGTAATCGCTTGGCCCAAGTTTGAAATAAACGCAAAAGCCAGAGCAATGGGTACCAGAAACACAATCGACCGATAAGGTGTGCGGTATTTCGGATGAACAGCCGAGAACCACGTTGGCAGATAGCGGTCACGGCCCAGCGAAAACCAAGCGCGTGCTGCATCATTGATGCAACCATTGGCCGAAGCCACGGCAGCAAGAATGGTGGCAATGAACATCATCGTTTCCAAAGTCTTGCTGCCGGTTAATTTGCCCGCATCAAGCAAAGGGTAGTAAGTGAAACCAAGATATTGCCATGGCATCAGCGAAGCGCAGATATACCATGTGAGCGAGGCGCCAATGAGCAACGTGATCATGCCAGCCATGGTGCCATAAGGCAGTGAGCGCGAAGGTGATCGCACTTCTTCGGCGGCCTGCGTTGTGCCTTCAATGCCAAGATAATACCAAATGCCCCAATGGAAAGCCGCCACCACGCCAATCCAGCCATAAGGCAATGCATTTTCTGGTGTCACCATGTCACCAAGTTTTAGAACTGCACCTTGGCTCCAAGGTTGAACCGAGAAGAACAAAATGATGATGGCCAGATAAGCAATGGCCGTAATCACAAAGTTCACATTGAGAGACATCAGCACACCGCGATAATTAAGTGCAGCTAGCACCACAATCACCGTGGCAATAATGCCTTTATAATGCCAATCGCCAAAGCCTTCACCGGCATAGGATTTAATAGTATCAGCAATCAAAATGGCGTTGGAAACTTCAAGCATCGTGTAAGCAAAAACCAAATAGAGCGCCACATTGAATGCCATGAGTGGCCCAACAATATGTTTGGCTTGGGCATATTGGCCACCAGCCGCCGCCACCGTGGAGGTTACCTCTGAGTCAATCATAGCGACTGATGTGTAAAGTAGACCAACCACCCAGCAAATAATGAGAGCCGCAAGTGTGCCACCTTTATCAGCTGCAAAGTTCCAACCAGTATATTCGCCGACCAATACAATGCCCACACCCAAAGCCCAAACATGGGCTGGGCCAAGCACGCGAGAGAGGGATATTTTTTGCGGAGCCTGTCCGGCTGTTGTTGCATTTGCCATTTTCGCCTCCTCAAACTTTATGTTTTTCAGCAACAGCTTCAATCTCGCCTTCGCGCGATGAAGTTAGCGTTGCTTCAGAATAGCTGGTGTCAGTTTTGTACCAATCATAAAGCATCCAGAGTGCGAAGGCTGCTGAAAGGGCCCAACCGAGATTTGCGAGAGTTGTCCACATAATGTTGCTCCCTTATTTATCGTTAAATTTTTCGTCGATCACATCGCGGTATTCTTTGTCAGAAGCCACGAAGAGAAAAACGAAATAACCAATAAGAACCGCAGACATGATGATGAGCTGCATCCAATCAATCGAATAATCAAATTTGTTTTGAATAATATCATGGGCCGCAGCAGCATCCGCAAAGCCCAGCGCATTCCACTGTGTCACTTGTGCAGGCGTTTGCCCCAGCAGCTCCCATGTTGGGTTTTCAATTTTCACAATGGCGCGTGAAACACCGGCCCAGCCCGCTTGCAGGGGCAGCCAGAGTGCGAGAAAAATCGCAGCAACAACAAATGCAATATCAACAATTTGCATTGTTTTAGATTGTTCTGGTGGAATATATTTAGCCATGATTTAGGCTCCCGTCTTTTTGGATTCATCAAGGTGTTTTATGTCGAGGCCATAGATAAATGCCTTGTCCTCGGCATAGTTTTTCACCATCGCTGAAATTGAGGCTGTGTTAAAAATCAAAACGGCTGCCGCCGCCAGCGCCACAACTAGGCGAACGCCGCTGTCTGGAATGTAGGGCCAAGACATGAAGAGAACGAACAAGATAGTAACCCATAACACTGCGATCATAAGCCAAGCACCACGCACATCAGAGCGGTACATGGCCTCAATCCGCTGATTGAGGTCAGACATTTGGTTTCCTCCCGGAAGGCTTGATGTTGTTTCCCCGCAACCAGCAAGCCCACCCCTTGTTTATTTTTATGCTACGGGGCAACTTTATTATCTGGCAGGAAACATCTGTATTAACCAATTGTCAAGGATGCGGCTGAGCAGTTGCAATATCGAAAGTTATGACTTTGAAAACAGACACTAAAGACGCAGGGTTTCAAAACCCGCACAAAGATGCTAGCGCCGACTCGCGTTATTTGGAGGAAGCTATTGGCCGTGAGGTGAAGCGATTCCGTGAAAAACTGGGTCTCACAATTTCTGAATTGGCCAAGGCTGCAAACATGTCGGCGGGCATGTTGTCTAAAATTGAAAATGGCGCAACGTCACCTTCGCTGGGGTCTTTGCAAGCTCTCAGCAAAGCCTTAGCTGTGCCTTTCACGTCTTTCTTCAAAGGCTATGAAGAAATCCGCGATGCCACATTTGTAAAATCAGGGCAGGGCCTCACCATTGAGCGGCGCGGAACCAGAGCTGGTCATCAGTATCAATTGCTCGGCCATTCCACCCATGGGCCTGTGATGGTGGAACCTTATCTTATCACACTTGTGAGCGAGGCTGATGTGTTCCCCACCTTCCAACACCCCGGCATGGAGTTTCTTTATATGCTTGAAGGCAACGTGGTCTATCGCCATGGCGATAAGTCCTATGACATGCACCCTGGTGACGCCTTGTTCTTTGATGCCGAAGCTCCGCACGGTCCTGACGAGTTAAAGAAGCTTCCGGCCAGATATTTGAGCGTGATTAGCTACAGGAAGGAAGAATAGGCGTTTAGTCCCACTTACAGGGTCAAGGAATAGAGTCCTACAATAGGGCGCTAGGGGTGTAGCAGAGGCTTTAGAACTGGCTCCATGGAGCTGACAGACCCCGCAAATAGGCATTCCCTCAGTGAAAAATTATTTCCTAGCAGTTGATATTCATTTTCACCCCTGATAGACTCGCTTCAAACGCCCGGAGAAACATTATGTGTGGCATTGTTGGACTCTACCTCAAAAACCCGAAGCTTAAACCTAAGCTTGGCAAAATGTTTAAACCCATGCTGATTGAAATGACCAATCGCGGGCCAGACTCAGCTGGCGTTGCCATTTATAGAAACCCCACCAAGAAATCCGAAATCAAGTTTTCCCTCGCGCACAATGATGCCAGTTATGATTGGAAGAAAATTGATGTGGGTTTGGAAAAGGCCCTGAAATGCGATTGCACGATAAAGAAAATTGGCAATCATTGTATTCTTGTCACCACTGGCAAAGAAGCAGCCGTAGTAAAATGGTTGAAAGAGCATCACCCTGAAGTGCGAGTCGTGGGTTCCGGCCACACAATTGAAATTTTCAAAGAAACTGGCCTCCCCGCCAACGTCTATGATAAATTTGATTTGGATAATGCGAGCGGCACCCACATCATCGGCCACACCCGCATGGCCACTGAAAGTGCCGTGACCACCGCAGGCTCACACCCTTTTGCAACGGGGGCCGATCTTTGTCTGGTTCATAATGGCTCACTTTCAAATCATAATCGTCTGCGCGAAAACCTACGCAAAGAAGGCATGGAATTTCAAACTGAGAACGACACTGAAGTGGCCGCCGCTTATATGACCCATAAGTTGCGTACCGGCTCAACACTCAAGGAAGCCTTGGAATCTGGCCTCAAAGACCTCGATGGTTTTTTCACATTCTTAGTTGGCACGGCCGATGGCTTTGCCGTGGTGCGTGATCCCATAGCTTGTAAACACGCGGTGATGGCCGAAACGGATGATTGGGTTGCCATGGCCACTGAATACCGCGCCATCGCCCATTTGCCGGGCGCTGATGATGCAAGAATTTGGGAACCAGAGCCAAGCAAGATTTACACTTGGGGACACGCATGAATTTTCCCCTCACCCTGAGGTGCGAGTTCTTGCGAGCCTCGAAGGGCCAGTCCACATTCGAACTATCCTTCGAGGCACTGCTGTGCAGTGCGCCTCAGGATGAGGAGCTTGCGCGATGAACGAACTTGACCAAACTGAAGTGGGCGTGCGCGGCATAAATTCCACGCTGCAAACTTTACCAGCCAACACCAACCAAACCCATTGGGTTATAAAAAATCCCAAAGGCCAGCATAACATCGCCGTTGGTTTGGGCGCTCCGGTGCAAGTGAACATTTTTGGCCATGTTGGGTTCTATTGCGGTGGCATGAACCAACATTCTGAAATCACCATCCACGGCCATGCAGGCGTGGGCACAGCTGAAAATATGATGTCTGGCCTTGTGTGGGTCAAAGGCAATTCATCAGAATCCGCCGGGGCCACTGGCAATGGCGGGTTGCTGGTAATTGATGGCGATGCCTCATCGCGCTGCGGCATTTCAATGAAGGGCATTGATATTGTGGTGGGTGGATCAGTCGGTCACATGTCGGCCTTCATGGGTCAACGTGGAAATCTCGTTGTCTGCGGCGATGCTGGCGATGCTTTGGGCGATTCAATTTATGAAGCCCGCCTTTATGTGAAGGGCAAAGTGGCGAGCCTTGGTGCTGATTGCATCGAAAAAGAAATGCGTGCCGAACACTTGGCCGATTTAGAGCGCTTACTCAAAGCCGCTGGCCGCACCGAAAAGCCATCAGACTTCAAGCGTTATGGCTCGGCCCGTAAACTTTATAATTTCAGCGTTGACCACGCAGACAGCTACTGAGGATAAGATGGAAAGCACCCCTCGCACCCCGCCGCGCAAATCGGCAACTTTTGATGATGCAACGCTGGCGGAAATCCGCCGCGCAGCATCCACTGGAATTTATGACATTCGGGGCGCAGGCGCAAAACGCAAGCTGCCGCATTTTGACGATCTACTTTTTCTAGGTGCATCAATCTCGCGCTATCCATTGGAAGGCTACCGAGAAAAATGTGGAACCGATGTGGTGCTGGGAACGCGCTTTGCCAAAAAACCCATCGAACTTAAAATTCCAATCACCATTGCTGGCATGAGCTTTGGCTCACTCTCTGCCAACGCCAAAGAAGCCTTGGGTCGAGGCGCATCTGCGGCGGGCACGTCAACCACTACTGGTGATGGTGGCATGACACCAGAAGAGCGCGGCCAATCCAAACACCTTGTCTATCAATATCTGCCGTCTCGCTATGGCATGAACCCCGATGATCTTCGCAAAGCTGATGCCATTGAAGTGGTGATTGGCCAAGGCGCAAAGCCCGGTGGGGGTGGCATGTTGCTTGGCCAAAAAATTTCCGATCGTGTGGCCGCTATGCGTTGTCTACCCAAGGGAATTGACCAACGTTCAGCCTGCCGCCACCCCGATTGGACTGGCCCTGATGATCTTGAAATTAAAATCGCTGAACTGCGTGAAATCACCAATTGGGAAAAACCCATCTATGTTAAAATTGGTGGCGCTCGTCCTTACTATGATGTGGCGCTTGCAGTGAAAGCCGGAGCCGATGTTGTGGTGGTGGACGGAATGCAAGGCGGCACAGCGGCCACGCAAGAGGTGTTCATTGAACATGTAGGCCAACCGACTCTTGCTTGCATCCGTCCAGCAGTGCGCGCACTGCAAGAACTCAACATGCACCGCAAGGTACAGCTTATTGTGTCGGGCGGCATTCGCAATGGCGCAGACGTAGCCAAGGCCTTGGCGCTGGGTGCCGATGCGGTGGCCATCGGCACGGCAGCATTGGTGGCTCTGGGTGACAATGACCCGCATTACGAAGCTGAATACAATGCTCTGGGCACAACCGCTGGCGCCTATGATGATTGGCATGAAGGCCGTGATCCTGCGGGCATCACCACGCAAGACCCAGAATTGTCGAAGCGCTTGGACCCCGTAAAAGCTGGCCGCAGGCTTTATAATTTCTTGAAAGTGCTCACTCTGGAAGCGCAAACTATTGCAAGAGCCAACGGCAAATCGCATGTGCATAATTTGGAACCAGAAGATCTCTGTGCGCTCACCATCGAAGCCGCAGCCATGGCCCAAGTGCCACTCGCAGGTACAGATTGGATTCCGGGGAAGGTTAGATTCTAAAAATAAAAAAATTCGAGGAGACGAAAGACATGTCGATGGATTTGGTTCAATATGCCAAAAAAAACAAAGTAAAATATTTCCTGTTCAACTACACAGATTTATTCGGAACCCAACGCGCCAAGCTTGTGCCCGCTGAAGCGGGCAACAAAATGCAAAAAGCCGGTGCTGGTTTTGCTGGTTTTGCTACATGGTTAGATCAAACCCCGGCCCATCCTGATGTTCTGGTTTACCCAGATACGAGCACCTTAATCCAACTGCCATGGAAACCAGAAATCGCGTGGATGGCGGGCGACCCGCATATGAGCGGCAAGCCTTTAGAGCAAGCGCCTCGCCTTGCGTTGAAGCGTGGCATGGAACGCGCAGCTAAACAAAACATGAAATTGATGGCAGGTTGCGAACCGGAATTCCATTTGATCAACGCCGATGGCTCCGCCCCTTCTGATGATAAAGATCATCAAGAAAAACCGTGTTACGATCAATCCGCCATTATGCGCCGCCTTGATGTGATCACCGAAATTTGCGACATAATGACCAAGCTTGGTTGGGGCCCCTATCAAAACGACCATGAAGACGCCAACGGTCAATTCGAAATCAATTGGAACTTCAGCGATGCGTTGACCACCGCTGATCAACTGGCCTTTTTCAAGTTCATGGTGAAGGCCATTGCTGAAAAGCATGGTATGCGCGCCACCTTCATGCCCAAGCCGTTCATCAACTTGTCGGGCAATGGCTGCCACGCCCATCTTTCTGTGTGGGACAAGGCTGGTAAAAAGAACCTATTC
This sequence comes from Hyphomicrobiales bacterium, assembly GCA_031385245.1. Classification (GTDB taxonomy): domain Bacteria; phylum Pseudomonadota; class Alphaproteobacteria; order Rhizobiales; family Aestuariivirgaceae; genus Aestuariivirga. Next base: position 13,899 of record JANNBH010000039.1, read on the forward strand.
GAAAATCCAACCGATGAAATGGGTCTTTCTCCACTGGCCTATAATTTCATTGGCGGTTTGATTGAACATGCTGATGCTTTGGTGGCCATCACCAACCCAACGGTAAATTCTTACAAACGCATCAATGCGCCGCGCACAGTTTCAGGCGCCACTTGGTCGCCTAACACTGTCAGCTTCGGCGGCAATAACCGCACGCATATGGTCCGCATTCCTGATGCTGGCCGTTGTGAATTCCGTTTGCCTGATCCATCAGCCAATCCTTATTTAATGCTCGCCGGAATTCTGGCTGCTGGCATGGATGGCATTGAACGCAAGACCAACCCCGGCAAGCGCCTCGATATTGACATGTACACCCAAAGCCACA
>JANNBH010000021.1:0-26983 GCA_031385245.1 Hyphomicrobiales bacterium
TACACACCAGAATGCCGCGAATGCGAATATTGCCTCAACCCTAAAACCAACCTCTGCCAAAAAATTAGAACGACCCAAGGCAAAGGCATGATGCCGGATGGCACGTCGCGCTTTTCCTATAAGGGCCAAGCGATCCACCACTATATGGGCTGCTCAACATTTTCGAACTTCACAGTGCTGCCTGAAATCGCTTTGGCCAAAGTGCGGCAAGATGCACCCTTCGATAAAATTTGTTACATTGGTTGCGGCGTCACCACGGGTGTTGGTGCTGTGATTAACACTGCGAAAGTTGAAGTGGGCTCCTCAGCAATCGTCTTTGGTCTCGGGGGCATTGGCCTCAATGTCATTCAAGGCCTCCGTTTAGCAGGTGCGCGCCAAATCGTTGGCGTTGATATGAATGACGATAAGGAAAGCTGGGGCCGCAAATTTGGCATGACGCATTTTGTTAATCCGTCCAAAGTCTCCGGCGATATGGTGGCGCATTTAGTTGAACTCACGGGCGGCGGCGCTGATTACACATTTGAATGCATCGGCAATGTGAAGGTAATGCGGATTGCTTTGGAAGCAGCCCACAAAGGCTGGGGTCAATCGATCATCATCGGCGTTGCAGGTGCTGGCCAAGAAATTTCTACAAGGCCCTTCCAGTTGGTCACCGGCCGCTCATGGCGCGGCACTGCCTTTGGCGGTGCGCGTGGCCGCACCGATGTGCCTAAAATTGTCGATTGGTATATGGATGGCAAAATCGAAATTGATCCGATGATCACCCACATTCTGCCGCTCGAAAAAATCAATGATGCGTTTCAGTTGATGCATGATGGAAAATCAATTCGCTCTGTCGTTGTGTTTTAGGCTAGACCCCACGCTACAATGGCTAATCTTCTCCTCAATCTCCAAAATATCCATCTCACCTTCGGCGGCAAACCCGTTTTAGATGGGGCCGAACTCATGCTGCATAATGATGACCGTATGTGTTTGGTGGGGCGCAATGGCTCTGGAAAATCTACGCTGTTAAAAATCGCCAGCGGTCTTGTCGAAATGGATAATGGCACGCGTTGGGTGCAGCCCGGCACCACCATCCGCTATCTGCCGCAAGAGCCCGATTTCACAGGCTTCACCACAGTGTTGGATTATGTGGAAGCAGGCTTAGGCCCCACTGATAATCCTTATCGCTGCCGACACTATCTCAATGAGCTCGGACTTTCAGGAGAGGAAAATCCGGCCACGCTCTCTGGCGGTGAATCACGCCGCGCCGCTATAGCCAGAACCTTAGCACCTGAACCTGATATTTTGCTTTTAGATGAGCCCACCAACCATTTAGATTTGCCCGCTATCGAATGGCTGGAAGCAGAACTTAAATCACTGCGCTCAGCCTTCATCCTCATCAGCCATGACCGTAGATTTTTAGAAGCCTTGTCGAACCGTACCATCTGGTTGGATCGTGGTGCCGCCAAACGCATGAACCGTGGCTTTGAGTTTTTTGAAGAATGGCGCGATCAGGTTTTAGAAGAAGAAGAAATTGAGCAACATAAATTAGCAGCCCGCATTGCCACTGAAGAACATTGGATGCGCTATGGTGTTACAGCACGGCGCAAACGCAATGTGCGTCGTGTTGGCTTGCTCTCCACATTGCGGGGCGAGCGCCGCGAATATGTGGGCAGCCAAGGCAATGTAAAACTTTCAGCATCAAGCGGCGATCTTTCTGGCAAGCTGGTGGCCGAAGCCAAGAAAATGTCGGTTGCCTTTGGTGAACGTGAGATTGTTTCTAACCTTGATCTTTTATTGTTGCGGGGTGATCGCCTCGGCATCGTCGGCCCCAATGGGGCTGGAAAAACCACGTTGATCAAGTTGATCACTGGATTGCTGCCACCTGATTCTGGCTCAATAAAACTCGGCACCAATTTGCAAATCGTAGCCCTTGATCAGAGCCGCGCCAGCCTTGATCCAGATACCTTACTCGCCGATGTGATCACCGGTGGCCGTGGCCAATCCGTCACCATCAATGGCGAAACCAAGCATGTGGTGGGTTACATGCGCGACTTTTTGTTCAAGCCCGATCAAGCGCGAACCCCCGTATCAGTTCTCTCCGGCGGCGAACGCGCACGGCTCATCTTGGCGCGAGAATTCGCGAAGCCTTCAAACTTTCTTATCCTCGATGAGCCCACCAATGATCTTGATTTAGAAACGCTCGACCTGCTGCAAGAAATGCTGGCCGATTATAAAGGCACCATCCTGCTTGTCAGCCACGACCGTGATTTCTTGGATCGCGTGGCAACCTCAGTGCTGATGTATGAAGGCGATGGCAACTGGCAAGAATATGCTGGCGGCTACACCGATATGCTGGCCCAGCGCGGGCAGGGTGTTGCGGCACGAAAAATTAAAGAAGAAGCCCGCGAACGCAGTGAAACCGTGGCAGCACCCGTGGTGGCGCAAGCCAAACGCAAACTCAGCTTCAAAGAAAAATACGCGCTCGATAATTTACCAGCAAAAATGGAAGCGTTAAAACTTGAGCTTCACAATCTTGAAGTCGTCTTAGCTGATACGACTCTCTTCACGCGCGATTTCAAAAAATTTGAAAAAACCAGCACCCGCCACTCAAGTGCGGCAACCGAGTTATCAAACTACGAAGAGCAATGGCTGGAATTGGAGATGATGCGGGAAGAGTTTGAGGTGCGGTGATTTACTTCGCAGCCTTCGCCCGCTCAATGCCTTCCATAATCATCTGCTCGGCCTCAATGGCATTGCCCCAACCCAGCACTTTCACCCATTTGCCGGGTTCCAAATCTTTGTAGTGTTGAAAAAAATGCTCGATCTGTTGAATGGTAATATCCGGCAGGTCGCGGTAATTATGTACGTTTTCATAACGCCGTGTGAGGCGCGGCACGGGCACGGCGATAATTTTTTCATCACCACCCGCTTCATCCTGCATTTTTAAAACCCCCACGGGGCGGCACGCAATAACCGCACCCGGAATAATGCCGCGCTGGTTGGCGATCAACACATCAACCGGATCACCATCACCCGAAAGTGTATGCGGAATGAAGCCATAATTGCCAGGGTAACGCATCGACGTATAGAGAAAGCGGTCCACCACCAAAGTACCAGCTTCCTTGTCCATTTCATATTTTATGGGCTCACCGCCAACTGGCACTTCAACAATAACGTTCACTTCCTTGGGTGGGTTGCGGCCAATTGAAATTGCATCAATACGCATATTATCTTCCTTTTAAAGCCAGCAGTGCTTTGGCAGTTTCTTCGTTGGTGATCAGCACATTGCAATCTATCAATTTTATAGCCCCCATCAAGGCTTCAATTTTTTCTGCACCACCCGCCGATATCACCCGCAATGGCACATCGCGTAATTGAGCAAGTGGAATGGACATAATGCGGCTATTCACCGGATGATCAATCAGTTTGCCGTCGATATCAAAAAAATTATAGAGAACATCGCCGACCGCACCTTTGGCAATCAAAGCCAGCCGGTCTTCTTCGCTCAACATATTAAATCTAAACGCAGTTGAAACTGGGCCCATATTGCCCGCACTTAACATGGCCACATCCAGTTTCTCGGCGCGCTTGAAAACATCATTAAGGCCGCAGCGTTCAATCAAGGCTTCGCGCGTCGCCGGACTATCCACCACGGCGGGCGCTTGCAGCAAATAACAATCAGCGCCAATGGCTCTGGCAAATTGCCAGGCAAATTCCGCAGGGTTAAAGCGCCGCGCCTGCACAATGCCACCCAACAGAGAAATTACTTGCACATTTTCAAGGGGCTTAACGGCCAGCGTTTGCAAGGACTCACAAAGTGTAGCCCCCCAACCCACACCCACACTCATGCCATCACGCAGAGTTTCAGAAATGAACATGCCAGCCGCATTGCCAATGGCTTTGGTAATGCCTAGAGCAGATGTTGGTTCCGGCACCACCACCGCTTCCTTTAAATTGAATGCTGATTTTAACTGGCTTTCAATTTCTATACATTCTGCAACGCCGCCCTCAATCCAAATTTTAACTTCGCGTTGTTTAATCGCCTCGTTGATATTGCGTACAACAGTCACGCGGCCAATGCCCAAACGATCCGCAATTTCATTTTGCGTCAGGCCTTCCACATAATACATCCACGCAATTCTCATGCGGTTACGCGCAATGCGGCCAGCCCCACGGTCTTGGCCCAGCTCTTCGCTCAAATGTTTCTCAGGTTTATCAGGCATAGCATTTACCTAACACATTAAGCGCGGGCTTGTCTTATTGCTGCGTCTAACCCTAAGGCGGCCATGGCCGTAGCCACAATTCCTGTGTGGTCCAACCCAGCGCGAGCAACCATCACTTCGGGTTTTGCCTGCTCAGTAAATTCATCCGGCAAGGTGAGTGATCTAATTTTAAGGCCATGATCAAGCAAGCCAGCTTGCGCCATAAAGTGCAAAACCTGCGCGCCAAATCCGCCAGAAGCACCTTCTTCAACCATAATCAGAATTTCATGGTTGCGCGCAAGGCGCGTGATCAAGTCAGTATCAAGTGGTTTAGCAAAGCGCGCATCCGCCACGGTGGTTGAAAGTCCCGCGGCATCCAGTTCTTGTGCCGCCACCAAACAATCAGCCAGCCGCGTGCCGAACGAAAGCAACGCAACTTTCGTCCCTTCTTTAACAATGCGCCCGCGCCCAATTTCCAAAATTGAACCGCGCTCTGGCAAATCCACACCCACACCATCGCCGCGTGGATAACGGAACGAAATTGGCCCCTCGTTATAAGCAGCCGAAGTTCGCACCATATGTTTAAGTTCTGCCTCATCCGCTGCAGCCATCACCACAAAGCCCGGCAGCATGGAAAGATAACCCACATCAAATGCGCCACAATGCGTGGGCCCATCGGCCCCCACATAACCAGCGCGATCAATCGGAAAGCGCACGGGAAGTTTTTGAATGGCCACATCGTGAACGATTTGATCATAGGCGCGTTGCAAAAATGTCGAATAGATTGCAACAAATGGCTTCATGCCATCGGCAGCGAGGCCTGCCGCAAATGTCACGCCATGTTGCTCAGCAATGCCCACATCAAAAGTGCGTGTTGGAAACGCTTCCCCAAAAAGATCAAGCCCCGTGCCAGAAGGCATGGCTGCCGTAACAGCAACAATGCGCTCATCAAGCTTTGCTTCTTCAATCAAGCTCTGGCCAAAAACTTTTGTATAACTCGGCGCGTTGGAAGGCGCCTTGGCTTGAGCACCCGTGATCACATTAAACTTATTCACACCATGATATTTATCGGCAGCAGCCTCAGCAGGTGCATAGCCTTTGCCTTTCTTGGTGACCACATGAATAAGCACTGGCCCCTTGGCATTGTCGCGCACATTCCGCAGCACGGGCACCAGCGAATTAAAGTCATGCCCATCTATGGGCCCAATATGATAAAAGCCCAGCTCTTCAAACAGGGTGCCACCGGTCACAAAGCCGCGTGCATGGCCAACGGCTCTGGTGATTGCCGCGTCAGCTTTCTTGCCTAAATATGAGGTGAGTTTTTTACCAACACTGCGCGCATCGTGATAAGTTTTGCCCGTTGCCAATTTCGCCAGATAAGCACTCAGCGCGCCTGATGGTGGCGCAATCGACATATCATTGTCGTTAAGAATAACAATCATCCGCGCATCTAAGGCACCGGCATTGTTCAACGCTTCAAAAGCCATGCCAGCAGACATGGCACCATCACCGATCACCGAAATTACATTGCGCGTTTCACCCTTCAAATCTCGTGCCACGGCCATTCCAAGGCCAGCGGAAATTGAGGTGGATGAATGCGCCGCTCCAAAGGGATCGTATTCACTTTCGGCCCGCCGTGTGAAACCAGAAAGCCCGCCTTCTTGGCGCAGCGTGCCAAAACGCGACCGCCTGCCTGTGAGCAATTTATGGGGGTAAGCTTGATGGCCCACATCCCAAATCAATCTGTCATCTGGCGTGTTAAAAACATAATGCAGCGCAATGGTCAGTTCCACCACGCCAAGCCCAGCACCCAAATGCCCACCAGTTTTGGAAACGGATTCAATCATGTCGGACCTAAGCTCACTGGCCACTTGCGCCAAGTCCTCAAACTTCACGAGGCGCAAATCAGCGGGCGAATTGATCGTATCAAACAGGGGTGTGGCCGTCACAGCAGAATTCTCCGAAACCATATCCAATAAACACTACACTGATGTTTTGGGCACTGCTAAGGCAAAATAATGATATTTGGCAAAAAACCTAAAAAAAAAAATTAAGCGGCAATGTGCCGCTTATAAAGCCACACCCGCGCTGGAGGCACGTTTTTCACAATCCATTTACTGCGCGATTGCGTGAACGTGTTGCCCAATTCAATAGGGCTTTTGAGTCCATAGGAAAATTGCACAAATCGCCCATGCACAGGGTCAAGCACCCGGTCAACGGCCGCCATTAACAGGGCTCGCTGGGCCTTTGGAAAATTGAGCAAAGGCAAACTTGATACAATTGCAGAGCATTTTTTACCAGGAAAATGCTCAGCCATAATTTTTTCAATCTGCCAGGCATCACCCTGCAAAATGTTCAGCTGCGGAAAGCGCATCCGCAAATTAGCGGCAAATTTTGCGTTGAACTCAATCAACAAAAGTTGGCTTGGCAAAACCCCTTGGGCCAGAAGTTGCGCGGTAATAACACCTGTGCCCGGCCCAAACTCCACAACAATTTCATCCGGCTTCACATGTGCCGCCTTGGCCATGGCAGCTGAAAGTTGCGCGCCACTTTCTGCAAATGAGCCAATGGAGCGCGGGCTTTGTTTGAATTCGCGCAAATAATCCAGCAATGAAATTTTGGCGTTAGCCATGCATAAGTCCAATCACTTTGTGGGGCACGAATTCATAAAATTTAACGTGTGCTCGAAGCTCTCTACACCAGCTTGGCTGCCAAGTCCTGTTGCATTTAAGGCGGATGTTGCTTGAGCAAACCGTAACCTCGTCTCGATATCAAAACCTTTAACCAAACCCACCGCAAAGCCAGCATTAAAAGCATCGCCACAACCGCAGGTGCATTTTACATCAATATCAAAAGCGGACATTTTAATTATCAAGCCATCGCGGTCACAATAATAGGCGCCATCTCCACCAAGGGTCAGCACGCAAGCCTTCACACCCATATCAATAAAAAATTTTGCAATGTCGGCGTATTCGTTCAATCCACAAAGCGCCTGAGCTTCTTCAATCGATGGCATAAAATAGTCTGTATACGGAAGAACTTGGGCAATGGCGGCTAGATCCTTGGGCGACCCGGCAAACACGTCAACAGTCGTCACAGCACCACCCGCCTTCGCCGCCTGCATCACCACAGCGTTCTGCCCGTGGTCCATGGCCGTCATTAAACCAACACCACCAATATGAAACACCTTGGCATCAACCACACGGGGGATCATGGCATCATCAACATAGAAATCTTTAGTCGCCCCAATCATGTGCAGCGCCGGGCGCGAACCATCACGCCTCGTAGTTACAATTGATGATGATGTTTTCCAGACCGCCTTGCGCTGCACGCCCCACGTGTCCACGCCAAAATGGGCTAAGCGCTGCACCACCCAATCCCCCATCAGGTCTTCGCCAACACCTGCAACGGCCAGCGTCTTCAACCCCATTTTTACAGCCGCAATTGCAGCCGTGCCCCCAGCGCCGGAAACAGCCAGTGTAATCTCATCAATAAAATTGGTGCCAGCGTCTGCCGGAACCTCAGTAAAGGGCCAGCCCAAACAATCATAGGTGTAAAACCCCATGGATGTGTAATCGTAGCGTGGCACTTCTAACCCACCCGCAGCGCATCATCCTGCCGCTTCCGCAAGCTTACAATTTTAGCGGATGTATCAATGGCGATATTCGCATAAGTTAAAAGTTCGCCCTTTTTAATCGCCTTGGTCACCTTGCCATTTTCAATCAACCCACAAGGAACAGCATTGGCCTTCACCGCATCGCCAACCGTCATAATCCAAGCGCGATAAGTATATTCACCAATCGCATCCAAGCGCTCACCAATACTCAAATCTTTTTTGGCAACCGCACACACTTCCGAAGTTGGCACATCCAAGGGCTGCATATCAGGCACGCCATAAAGAACAGCACGCGCGCAAGACAGCGGCACTTCGAGTGATGTGAGATGATAAGGCCGGAAGAACCGATAATAGGGGCCAGCGCCTAATTTTAAATCATTCATGCGTTCGCGCACGCGCGGATGCGCCATTTCTGCAATCACAAAAACGCCTGGTGCCACGCCCTTGCCCACGCTGAAATCCACCACACCCTTGCGCGATAAAATGCCGCCATCTTCGGTGGGGCAGAGCACATGCTCAAGTTCAGTGAGTGTTGCCGCTGGCCCATGCATACCCGGCACATCGGGCACCAAGCCTGTGGCGTTTGAAATGGCGGCCATCTCCACCATGGTCTTAGACCCATCAACAAATTCAACGAGCATTCGCACATTCATATTGCGGCGTTTTGCTTCTTCAGCATATTCATCAGGCGTTGCAGCAATGTTGAGTGGATTGTTTTTGCCCTTGCCCGCCGCCACAATAGGGTAACCTAATGCCTGCACAAAATTAACAAGCTCCATGCAGCTTGAAGGTTCATCACCTGCTCCCAAAGTGTAAACCACACCAAGCCGCTTGGCCTCGCGCTTCAAATAAGCGCCGATGCACACATCAGCTTCCACATTCATCATCACCAAATGCTTGCCATGTTCCATCGCAGCAAGGCCAATTTCAGCACCCACGGCGGGCCTGCCCGTTGCATCAACAATTACGTCTATGTGTTCACTCGAACACACCAGTTGGGCATCTTCGGTGGCCACAGATTTTCCAGCGGCAATGGCAGCATCAAAATCAGATTTCTTATTGCTTGAATAAAAATCCGCCTCATCGCGCCCGCCAATGGCATAAGCGCCTTTGGCTTTGGCTGATCTGGTCTCAGCAATTGCTGCAACAGTAATGCCGGTCATTTGGCTGCACTGGGTCACAATATCGGTGCCCATTTCCCCAGAGCCAATCAACCCAACCCGAATGGGCCGGCCAGTTTTTTCCAAGCGCTTAGCCAAATCAGCCGAAAGGCCATGGGTGGGGATAAGTTTAGCCGTCATGTCTTTTCCACTTCGTAAAAAATACTTTTGTACTTTCTGAATACAATTATACTATAAATACCAGAAAGCCATTCGTTAGAAAATGTCGGTGCCTTTGAACCTAAAACAGCCAAACACGCAAGTGCTTGCCATTGGTTTAAATGTTCAATGAAAACAAAAGAAAGTCATAATCCCAATGCTCAAAACTATCGATCCACTTCTCAATGCCGATGTGCTTCATGCGCTGCGCTCCATGGGGCATGGCGATGAATTGGTGATTTGCGATACCAATTTTCCAGCAGACTCGGTGGCGCTGGAAACCATTTATGGAAAGCTGTTGCGAATTGATGCTGATAGTGCCCGTGTCACTCGCGCGGTGCTCTCGCAATTTCCGCTCGACAGTTTTGTCGATGATCCTGCACTCCGCATGGAAGTGATGGGCGAACCTGCCACGCTTCTTGATGTCCACAAGGATGTGCAAGCTGAAATTGATCGCGCTGAAAATGGTGAAATTAAATTAGCCAGCATTGAGCGTTTTGCTTTTTATGAACGCGCCAAAGAAGCCTTCTGCGTGATCCAAAGCCACGAGCGCCGTTTCTACGGCTGCTTCATTTTTAAAATGGGTGTGATCTCGCCTGATGTGAAGTTTGATTAAACCTATGAGCAAATCTGGCGTTGCCATCCTTGGAATTTACGTGGCTGACTTGGCCTTTAAAGCGGCGCGCCAACCAGTGATGGGGGAAACCATTTTGGGCTCTGCCTTCGCCATGGGGCCGGGTGGCAAGGGGTCTAACCAATCGGTTGCCGCCGCACGGGCTGGCGCCTCCGTCACCTTCATCACCAAACTAGGCAAAGATAATTTTGGCGATGCGGCATTGGCCATGTATGCCAAGGAAGGCATTGCAGTACTGGCCCCGCAAGACCCTAGTAACTCCACGGGTGCTGCCTATATTTTCCTTGAAGAAGGGACGGGCAGTAATGCCATCATCGTGGTGGCAGGTGCGGCTGGCACCATTGGCGTGGCCGATGTTGAAGCAAACGCCGCTGCCATAACCAATGCCAAAATTTTTATGACCCAGTTGGAACAACCCATTCCCGCAGCCTTTCGTGCCTTGCAAATTGCGCGTTCTGCCGGAACCACAACAATTTTTAATCCAGCACCTGCCGCCGTTTTAGATGATGCCATTTACAAGTTGTGCGATTATATAACGCCCAATGAATCTGAAGCAGCCATGCTCACGGGCATTGCCGTCACCGATATTGCAAGCGCAAAAAAGGCCGCTGATACTCTGCTGACCAAAGGTGTGGGCACAGTTATTATTACGTTGGGCGGGCAGGGCTCATTGCTGCATAGCAAAACCCAATCAGTTCACATCCCCATCTATAGCGCAGGCAAAGTGGTAGACACCACAGGCGCTGGCGATGCATTTAATGGCGGCTTTGCGGCAGCATTAGCGCGCGGAGAAGACCCAGTGGCTGCGGCCCATTTTGGCAGCGCCGTGGCTGGAATATCTGTAACTAAGTCCGGCACCGCCCCCTCCATGCCACAGCTTGCTGAGGTTAGAGCTCTGTTGGCGAAGTAACCTGCTCTTGTTATTGGTGGCTCTGCACCCTATGTGGAGACCATAAATTAATTACAGCAAAGGCCAAACATTCGTGATTGAATCATTTCTTACCCCAGAAGCTTTATCAGCCCTTTTCAAGGTGATTATGATTGATTTGGTTTTGGCTGGAGACAATGCCATTGTAATTGGCATGGCCGCTGCTGGCTTGCCAAAGGATTTGCGTAACAAAGCAATTTTGGTAGGCATCATTGCCGCAACAGTTTTACGCATTGGCTTTGCTTTAGTTGCAACACAGCTTTTGCAGGTTCCAGGATTGCTATTGGTTGGTGGGTTGTTGCTGCTTTGGGTGTGCTGGAAAATGTGGCGCGAGCTGCGCGAGCACAGCAAATCAGTCAACGAAGGTGTTGAAGCTGTTATCCAAGAAGATTTAGATTCGGATGGCAAAATTGTCGGTTCGTCACCTCAGAAAACTTTTGCACAAGCTGCTTGGCTTATTGTTATCGCAGATATTTCAATGTCACTTGATAATGTTCTGGCCGTTGCGGGAGCAGCGCGCGAACATCCGTCAATTTTGATTTTCGGTTTAGGATTGTCCATTGCTATGATGGGCCTTGCGGCATCCTTTATTGCCGGGCTTTTACAACGCCATCGTTGGATTGGGTATGTGGGTTTAGCAATTATTGTCTATGTAGCTGGCGAAATGATTTATCGTGGTGGTCCAGAATTTTACACCTATGTAAAGCCAATGCTAGGTTAGCAGTCGAGCAGCGCCCTAGTCACGTGCTACAATTTTAATCGGCGCTGCAGGCGTTGAACAGCAGGGCGTGCATAAATTGGCACAAGAACTTGATGCGATCAGAGCGCTTTATTAAGCCAGCAACTTCCGCACAGCATCTTTCCATCCGGCATATTTTACATCGCGCTCCGCTGCTTTCATCTTTGGTGCAAAGCGTTTGTCGCGCTTCCAAGTTTTTGCAAATTTTTTGGGCGGTGGCAAAAGCCCGGCTTGCAAGCCTGCGAGATAAGCCGCACCCAAGGCCGTTGTTTCCAAAACCTTGGGGCGATCAACAGGCGCATCTAAAATGTCAGCAAGATTTTGCATGGTCCAATCCGATGCTGTCATGCCGCCATCAACACGAAGCACAGTCTGGCCCGCTTGCCCCCAATCTTTTTTCATCGCCTCAAGCAAATCTCGCGTTTGATAGCACACGGACTCCAGTGCAGCCCGCGCCAATTCTTTATTGGTGGTGCCGCGGGTGAGGCCAAATAAGGCTCCCCGTGCATCCGCATTCCAATAGGGCGCACCCAAGCCCACAAAGGCCGGCACCAAATAAACCTGCTGCATGGGATCAGCCGCTTTTGCCAAAGCGCCAGTTTCCTTCGCGGTCTTCACAACTTTAATGCCATCGCGCAGCCACTGCACTGCGGCCCCCGCGATAAAAATAGCTCCCTCCAATGCATAGGTGCGCTTGCCATCAAGCTGATAAGCCAGTGTGGTGAGAAGGCGGTTATGCGAAGTAACAGGCGTATCACCCGTGTTCATAGTGGCAAAGCACCCTGTGCCATAAGTTGATTTCATCATGCCAGGTTCGAAACAAGCTTGCCCGATGGCTGCCGCATGTTGATCTCCCGCCACACCCCCAATGGCAATGGCAGCACCAAATAGTTTTTTATCCGTCACGCCAAAATCAGCAGCGCAATCTTTAATCTCTGGCAAAATCGCACGCGGCACATTGAGAGCTTGAAGCAGCTCATCATCCCATGCACCCGAATGAATATCATAAAGCAATGTGCGGCAGGCGTTAGTGGCGTCAGTGGCGTGAACCTTCCCGCTTGTCAGTCTCCAAATTAAAAATGAATCGATGGTACCAAAGCATAACTCGCCTTTCTCAGCGCGGACTCTTGCGCCCTTCACATGGCCAAGCAACCATGCCACTTTGGTGCCGGAAAAATAAGGGTCCAGCAGCAACCCAGTTTTCTGTGTAACCATGGCTTCGAGCCCTTTGGCCTTCAGCTCTTTGCAAATTTCCGCTGTGCGCCGATCTTGCCACACAATCGCTTTGTGAATAGGTATGCCGGTTTTGCGGTCCCAAATCACCGTAGTCTCACGCTGATTGGTGATGCCAATTGACTTGATATCAGATGGTTTAATGCCGGCTTTTTTAATCGCAGCTTTCACCGTGAAAAGAACAGATTGCCAAATCTCTTCTGCATCATGTTCAACCCAACCTGATGCTGGATAGAACTGCTTGAATTCCTTTTGGCCGCTGGCTTTCGGGTTCAGTTTCTGGTCAAACACAATGGCCCGCGTGGATGTGGTGCCTTGGTCAATTGCCAAAATAAAGTCAGCCATCACAAAGCCTTTTTGGTTTTTCTAGGTTTAACACCTTCGCCCATGTAATCTCGTAACGCCAAGATTTCCTCGGGCTTCATATGCAATCCTAATTTTGAGCGCCGCCATAAAATATCATCGGCTGTCTGCACCCATTCATTTTTGCGCAAGTATTCAATTTCGCGCTCACTCAGGGGGCCAAAACTTTTGCCAAGATCAGATGCAAAGCGCGCATCTTTTAAAATTTCTTGCATGTCGGTGCCATAAGCACGGAACAGGCGCAAAACATTTTGCGGCTTCAGGAATGAAAACGTTTTCTGCTGTTCAACAATATATTTTTGTACTTCAGCATAAGCCATTCCTCCAGGCAGGCTGGCCCGCGCCGTCCATGGCTTCTTTGCCGTTGGGAAAAACGGAGCCAATTTTTCTAAAACCGATTCGGCCAATCGCCGCGACGTCGTAATCTTTCCACCAAAAACTGAAATCATAGGTGCTTGACTCGTCGGGTGATCAAGTTTCAAAACATAATCTCGTGTGGCTTCCTGCGCCTTGCTTGCACCATCATCATAAAGCGGGCGAATGCCAGAATAAGACCAGCGCACCATATCGCGCGTGACCGGGAGTTTAAGATACTCACTCACCGAAGCCAAAAGATAATCGGTCTCCGCTTGGGTAATTTCAGGCTTGCCGGGCTCGCCCTTGTGGTCTTCGTCTGTTGTGCCAATCAAAGTGAAGTTTGTTTCATAAGGAATGGCAAAACAAATGCGGCCATCACCATTTTGAAAAATATAGCACCGATCATGGTTGTAGAGTTTGTCGACAACCAAGTGGCTGCCTTTCACCATGCGAATTTTGTCAGGGTCATTGCGACCAACAACCTTCGCCAATACATCACTCACCCAAGGCCCCGCTGAATTTACCAAAACTTTTGCAGTTATAATATATTCTTTGCCATCAGCACCATCGATCGTAATTTCCCAACCACCCTCAATCCGTCGAGCGTGCAAAACTTTCGTCCGTGTACGGATTATTGCCCCTTTGGCAGCCGCATCCCGTGCCATCAAAACCACCAACCGCGCATCTTCCACCCAGCAATCGGAGTATTCATAACCATGAATAAACTCGTCCTTGATTGGCTGTCCCGTCACATCAGTTCGAAAATCCACACTGCGGGTGGGCGGCAGAATTTTGCGGCCCCCCAAGTGATCATACATAAACAATCCAAGACGGATCATCCAGCGTGGGCGAAGCCCAGCATGATGTGGCAGAATGAATCGCAATGGCCAAATGATATGGGGTGCTGCATTTAAGAGCACTTCGCGTTCAATGAGCGCTTCGCGCACCAAACGAAATTCATAATGTTCAAGATAACGCAAACCACCATGGATCAATTTGGTAGAAGCTGAAGATGTGCCTGAAGCTAGATCATTTTGCTCAGCAAGAAAGACCGAAAGCCCGCGTCCGCTTGCATCGCGCGCAATGCCGCAGCCATTCACACCGCCACCAATTATAAACAAATCATAGATCATAATGCGGGCCCGGCCTCTTGTTCTGTTTGCGAACCAACATCCGCAATTTCAATTTGCACACCTTGGTGTTTGCAGAGTTCAATAATTGTTTCAGGCGGCAGTTTATCTGTCACAAACACATCTACTTGCGACAAGTGCCCCATACGAATGGGTGCCGAGCGTGAAAATTTCATGGAGTCTGAAACCAGAATTACATTGCGTGAATTTTGCATAATGGCTTGGGCTGCCCGCACTTCACGGTAATCAAAATCCAGCAACGCGCCATCATCATCAATCGCAGAAACACCCATCACCGCATGATCAACTTTAAACTGACTGATCAAATCGACGGCTTGTTCACCAAGCACAGCACCATCACTCCGGCGCACCATGCCACCCACAATCATCACTTCAATTTGCGGCAGATGCATCAGAATTGTTGCCACATGAATGTTGTTGGTAATTACTAAAAGGCCTTCGTGATGCACCAAAGCGCGCGCCACTTCTTCGGTGGTCGTTCCGATGTTGATAAACAGCGAACAATTATTTGGAATGAGTTTTGCCGCAAGTTGGCCCACGGCTTGTTTTTCGATTGCAGAAATTTGCCGGCGCGCATCATAGGCCATGTTCTGCACACCAGAGGTGAGCATGGCCCCACCGTGGGTGCGTGCAAGAAGTCGATCATTGCAAAGTTCGTTTAAATCTTTGCGAATGGTTTGCGGTGTCACGTCAAAACGCTCCGCCAAATCTTCGACGATGACGGTTCCCAACTGACGGGCAAGACTGAGAATTTGATTTTGTCGAGGGCTGAGTGCGAGCATTTTTCTAATCAATTTTGAGATGTTAATGGCAGTGATTTAAAACGAAATCCAGTTAAAGTTATTTCAGCCCTTCTTTCACTTTTTTTCGTTTAGTGCAACATTGCGCCGCAATATCTTCGTTGCAATGCAATATGCTTTCGTAATTTTTGCTATTGACTTTCGTTTTCTTTCGTTTGAAGTTGCGCCAAGTCCGAACACAGGACTGAAAAAACCGTCGTATGGGAGAACCAAAAATGAAATTGAAGCTTATGGCCACGGCTGCTGCCGCACTGTTTGTGCTCGCAAGCCCAAGCTATGCGGATGAGGCCGCCGCAAAGAAATGGATCGATGCTGAGTTCCAGCCATCGACACTTTCAGCAGATGACCAGATGAAAGAAATGCAGTGGTTCATTAAAGCTGCTGAACCTTTCAAGGGCATGGAAATCAATGTGCTCTCCGAAGGCATTCCTACACACACTTACGAATCGACAGTGCTCACCAAAGCCTTTGAAGAAATCACTGGCATCAAAGTGAACCACCAAATTCTGGGTGAAGGCGAAGTTGTGCAAGCGGTGCAAACCCAAATGCAAACCAATCGCAATCTCTATGATGCCTATATCAACGATTCAGATTTGATCGGCACACATTCGCGTTTGCAATCTGCCGTGAACCTCACAGATTTTATGGCAGGTGAAGGTGCGGATGTTACAAGCCCAACACTTGATCTTCCCGATTTTATCGGCACACAATTCACCACTGGCCCGGATGGCAAGTTGTGGCAACTACCTGATCAACAATTCGCCAATCTTTATTGGTTCCGTGCGGATTGGTTTGCCCGTCCAGAACTCAAAGAAAAGTTCAAAGCAAAATATGGTTATGAACTTGGCGTACCCGTGAACTGGTCAGCCTATGAAGATATCGCCCAATTCTTCTCCGAAGATGTGAAAGAAATTGATGGCGTTAAAATCTATGGTCATATGGATTATGGCAAACGTGCGCCTGATCTTGGCTGGCGCATGACTGATGCGTGGCTTTCAATGGCTGGTTCAGGTTCTGCTGGCCTTCCAAACGGCCGCCCAATTGATGAATGGGGCATTCGCATGGAAAAAGATTCATGCAACCCAGCAGGCGCTTCGGTGTCTCGCGGTGGTGAAACCAACGGCCCAGCCTCAGTTTATGCTATTGCAAAATGGGATGAATGGCTGCGTAAATATGCACCTCCATCTGCAGCTGATATGGATTTCTATCAATCCTTGCCAGCATTGGGTTCAGGCAATGTTGCTCAGCAAATTTTCTGGTACACAGCTTTCACAGCCTCTTTGGTTGCCCCAAAGAGTGAAGGCAACAACACAGTTGATGATGCTGGCAAACCCTTATGGAAGATGGCGCCATCACCCCATGGCCCATATTGGAAAGAAGGCCAGAAGCTTGGTTATCAAGACGTAGGCTCGTGGACCATGTTCAAATCCACTCCACTTGAAAACCGCAAAGCTGCTTGGCTCTTTGCACAGTTCGTAACATCCAAAACTGTGGACGTGAAGAAAGCCCATGTGGGCCTCACCTTCATTCGTCAATCAACAGTGAACCATCAGTCCTTCACCGACCGTGCGCCAAACTTGGGCGGCTTGGTTGAGTTCTATCGCTCACCAGACCGTGTAAATTGGTCGCCGACCGGAATTAACGTTCCAGATTATCCAAAGCTTGCTCAACTTTGGTGGCAGCAAATTGGTGACGTGAACTCTGGTGCTTTCACAGCGCAAGAAGCCATGGACCGTCTCGCTGGCGAAATGGATTTGGTTATGTCGCGTATGCAAGCGGCTGACGAAGCCAATAAAACCTACGGCGGTTGCGGCCCTCGCCTCAACGAGCCAAAGGATGCTGCGGAATGGCTGGGCAAGGAAGGCGGACCACATGCCAAACTTGATAATGAAAAGCCACCTGGCGAAACTATTGCCTACGATGAGCTCGTAAAGCGCTGGGCTAAGCAATAACCTATCCCTCCCAAGGTGAGCCCGGGGTGTGCAACTTGCATGCCCCGGGATTTTGATCTCATATAGTGAAAGTCTAGGCACCACGGCATGTCGTTGGAACTTAAAAATATAGCAAAGCGCGTTGGCTCTCACACGCAGATTTACGAGACTTCGTTGGTCTTTGAACCGCGCAGTTTTAATGTTTTATTAGGCACAACACTTGCTGGTAAAACAACTTTAATGCAGCTGATGGCAGGCATTCAAAAGCCAACATCAGGCAAGATATTTTTTCGGGGTGAAGATGTAACAAATCACTCAGTGCAAAAGCGCAATGTGTCGATGGTCTATCAACAATTTATCAATTACCCGAACTTTAATGTCTATGACAACATTGCTTCGCCACTGCGTGTTGCCAAAATGGACGCAACTGAAATTGATCGTCGCGTGCAAAAGGCAGCCGAACTTTTGCGGCTTGGACCAATGCTGAAGCGCAAACCTTCGGAACTTTCAGGCGGTCAACAACAGCGCACTGCAATCGCAAGAGCATTAGTAAAAGACAGTGATATCATATTTTTAGACGAACCTCTTGCGAATTTAGATTATAAGCTTCGCGAAGAATTGCGCGATGAGCTGCCGAAATTATTTAGCGATCGTGATGCTATAGTTGTCTACGCAACCACCGAGCCAAGCGAAGCACTTTTGTTCGGCGGCAACACCGCAACCATGCATGAAGGCCGCATCACCCAGTTTGGTCCAACCGCTACAAGCTATCGCCGCCCACAAGATTTAGTGACCGCGCAAGTTTTTTCAGAGCCACCAATGAACACCGCGAAGATAGAAAAACGTGGCGCAAGTATTTTTATTTTTGATAATCAAAAATGGCCCATAGGCAGTGCCGGAAAAAATCTTGCCGATGGAAAATACACCATCGGTGTTCGCCCGCATAACGTTGCACCGTTTAAGCACGGAAAGACAGTTGGTAATTTCCAAGCGAATGTTATCGTCACCGAAATTTCAGGTTCAGAAAGTGTGGTCCACGCCAAAATCGGTGATCAAACCTGGATATCGCAGTCACACGGAATCCACGCCATGCCAATTGGTTCAAAGGTTGAACTCTATGTTGATCTGGACCAAAGCCTATACTTTGATGAGAAGGGGAGGCTGGTGTCATAATGGCCAAAATCTCAATTGAAAATCTGCGTCATTCCTATTTTCCATTTCCTAATCCTGACCGTGATGAAGATTACGTTCTCAAAAAACTTTCGATCGATTGGCAAGATGGTGGCGCTTATGCGTTGCTCGGTCCATCAGGCTGCGGCAAAACCACATTGCTCAATTTAATTTCTGGTTTGCTCTTTCCAACTGAAGGCAGAATGACCTTTGACGGCCGAGATGTGACACGTGCTTCGCCTGAAGATCGCAACATTGCCCAAGTGTTTCAGTTCCCGGTGATCTACGACACCATGACGGTTTACGATAATCTGGCATTTCCCTTGCGTAATCGAGGCGTGCCGGAATCTGAAATTGATCCGCGCGTGAAAGAAATTGCTGAGATGTTGGATCTCACAAAAACACTTTACAATCGCGCTTCTGGCCTCACCGCTGATGGCAAGCAGAAAATATCACTGGGCCGTGGTCTAGTGCGCTCTGATGTGAGCGCCATTATGTTTGATGAACCACTCACCGTGATTGACCCGCATTTGAAATGGCAGTTGCGTTCAAAACTAAAGGAACTGCACCAACGCACCAAGCGCACCATGATCTATGTAACTCATGATCAAACTGAAGCGCTCACCTTTGCCGATCAAGTGGTGTTGATGAACAATGGTGAGATTGTTCAACAAGGAACACCAGTGGAATTGTTTGAAAAGCCGCACCACACATTTGTGGGGCATTTTATTGGTTCACCCGGCATGAACATTTTGCCCTGTGAAATAAAGGGCGGCAAAGCCTTCTTTGCTGGCCAAGCCATCGAAGCTGAAAATGCTAAGCAAGCGATAGCAGGGGGCAAACTAGAAATTGGCGTGCGCCCGGAATTTGTGAGCTTTGCAAAAACTGGCATTGCAGCTGAAGTTGTAAAAGTTTCTGATGCGGGCCGCTTTCGCATTGTTGAAACCAGAGCTGCCGGCAGCAGCATTAAGTTGCTGGTGCCAGAAGATGAATCGGTTCCAACGGGAAAAGTGAAATTGGCCTTCGATAAAAGCCACACGCAAATTTATGCAAATGATTGGCTGGTGGGGCAAGTGCGATGAGTAGCAAAACTGTAAATCAAAAAGCTTGGTTTCTCGTTGCCCCGGTTTTTCTCGTGGTGGCCTTTAATGCGCTCATTCCCTTGATGACTGTGGTCAACTATTCAGTTCAAGAAACATTTGGCGATAATGTGTTCACCTGGGCCGGCGTGCAATGGTTCCAGAACGTGTTGCATTCGGAACGTTTTCACGCAGCCCTTGGGCGGCAAATTTTATTCTCAGCAATCGTTCTTGCCATCGAAATACCTTTAGGTCTGGCCATCGCCTTAACAATGCCGCGCAAAGGCCCGTGGGTTTCTGTGTGCCTTGTGCTTATGTCGCTGCCTCTTCTCATTCCGTGGAATGTGGTGGGCTCGATGTGGAACATCATGGCACTGCCTGATATTGGTCTTCTCGGCAAAGCTATAAACTCATTGGGCATCAATTATAATTATACAAGGCAGCCAGTCGCTGCGTGGTTCACCATTGTGCTTATGGATATTTGGCATTGGACATCATTGGTGGTGCTGCTGTGTTACGCAGGTCTGGTCTCAATTCCTGATGCTTATTATCAAGCCGCAAAAGTGGATGGCGCAAAGCGCTTGGCAATTTTCCGCTATATTCAATTGCCAAAGCTAAAGCATGTGCTCACCATTGCCGTGCTGCTGCGGTTTATGGATAGCTTTATGATTTACACGGAAGCCGTGGTTCTCACCGGCGGTGGCCCCGGCAACTCCACCACATTTTTATCCATCGACTTGGTGAAAACCGCGATTGGCCAATTTGATCTAGGGCCAGCCGCAGCCATGTCACTCATTTATTTCTTGATCATCCTATCAGTGTCGTGGCTTTTCTACACATTGATGATGAAGAACGAGGACAATTAAAATGAAATCGCGCAGCCGCTTTGTGCCCTTGCTCTACATTATCTTTTTAATGCTCCCTATTTATTGGCTGCTCAATATGAGCTTCAAAACCACCAATGAAATTCTGGGTGGCTTCTCGCTCTATCCCCACCAGTTCACATTGGATAGCTATCGCAAAATCCTCACTGATCCCACATGGTATAATGGTTACATCAATTCCCTCACCTATGTGTTGATCAACACTGTGATCAGCGTTTCCGTGGCGCTGCCTGCTGCTTATGCTTTTTCGCGTTATAGGTTCTTAGGCGACAAACATTTGTTCTTCTGGCTGTTGTCAAATCGCATGGCACCACCCGCTGTGTTTGTGTTGCCCTTCTTCCAGCTTTATTCAGCGGTGGGTTTATTCGATACACCATGGGCTGTTGCTCTTTCTCACACATTGTTCAACGTTCCATTGGCCGTGTGGATTCTTGAAGGCTTTATGGGCGGCGTGCCCAAGGCCTTGGATGAAACTGCCTTTGTTGATGGTTATTCATTCCCGCATTTCTTCTTCCGGATTTTTGTTCCCACCATTGCCGCTGGTATTGGCGTGGCCTGTTTCTTCTGTTTCATGTTCTCGTGGGTGGAATTATTGCTGGCAAAAAACTTAACTTCGGTGGCAGCCAAACCCATTGCCGCTGTTATGACCAAAACTGCCAGCAGCGCCGGTTATGAACTTGGCCTTCTGGCGGCCGCCGGTTCGCTCACATTGATCCCCGGGGCCATCGTCATTTATTTCGTCCGCAACTATATCGCCAAGGGCTTTGCCCTAGGCCGCGTGTAAGGAGGCTCCAATGTTTGATTTATCATGGATGGCCTGGACTTGGCCCACCGCCGTGTTCTTTATTGCTATTTTTTCATCCATCGCGGCCATGGGGTTCTGGGAATATAAAGTGCCAGGTGGCTCCCCCCGCCACGGCGTTTTTAGGCTTGATACCACACGGGGAGATCGCCTCTTTATCAGCATTTTAGGCAGTTGTTTCATCATGTTGCTCTGGGTTGGCTGGCTCAGCACAATAATCTGGGGCGGCCTGGCCATTTGTGTGCTCTGGGCAGTGTTTGTTTTTCGTTACGTTTAATATGTTACATATTGACAATTAAAACTGCAAAAGTATAACAACTAAAGAGCGGGCCATGTTCTCCCCGGTTCCCCAAGACCGAGGCCCGCTCGTTTTTATTTTTGCAATTTTAGATGTAACATTTTTGATCGCGTCCGATGAGCAGCCCAAAATCCCACCAGAATAATCTTCGCCCGTTTTATGCAAACCACAGCGCTGAACACCTGAAAAAAGCTTTGCGCCGGATGCATCTGGTTCGAAAATTTGAAGAGACTGCTGAAGATTCTTATGTGCGCGGCCTCACCCATGGCACCATGCATTTATCCATTGGGCAAGAAGCATCAGCCATCGGCACCACCATGGCTTTGCGAAAAACTGATTACATAACATCCACGCACCGCGGCCATGGCCACTGCATTGGCAAAGGTGCCGAAGTTAAATATATGTTCGCGGAATTCTTTGGCAAAGAAGAAGGCTATTGCCATGGCCGTGGCGGTTCCATGCACATCGCCGATCCTGAAAGCGGCAACTTGGGTGCAAACGGAATTGTGGGCGGCGGCCTGCCCATTGCAGTGGGTGCAGCGCTGGCCATAAAACAACAAAAGCGGGATGATGTAGCCGTGTGTTTTTTCGGCGATGGCGCATCCAATGAAGGGGCCTTCCACGAGTCACTCAACATGGCAGCCATTTGGAAATTACCAGTCATCTTCGTGTGCGAAAATAATGGTTATGGCATGTCGGTTTCTACGGATCGTTCCACGTCAGTTCCCAATGTAGCAGACCGTGCCCCCGGCTATAATATGCCCGGCGTGATTGTTGATGGAAATAATATCGCTGATGTTGTGGAGGCCATGATGGTGGCCACAGCGCGCGCGCGCAAAGGTGAAGGCCCAACCTTGTTAGAATGCAAAACGTACCGCACCCGTGGCCATTCTCGCAGTGACCGCAACAAATATCGCAGCAAGCAAGAAATTGAAGAATGGAAACTGCGTGATCCCATTCCACAATTTGTGAACGAGCTTATCGCCTATGGCATAATTGATGCCGCCGAAGCGACAGCCATTGAACAGTCAGTTGATGTCGAAATCAAAGCGGGTTTTGATTTCGCGGTGGCGGGCACCAACCCAACACCAGACTCGCTCACCCGCGATGTTTATGCGCGGGAATTAGTCTAATGCGGGAACTTTCTTTTGCTCAAGCTCTTGGTGAAGCCCTCGCTCAAGCCATGGAATCTGATCCACGCGTGTTCATCATGGGCGAAGATATCGGAACCTATGGCGGTGCCTTTGGCGTAACCGGAGATTTGGTGCATCGCTTCGGCGAGGACCGCGTGATTGATACGCCGATTTCAGAATTGGGTGCAGCCGGGGCAGCAGTGGGTGCAGCTCTCGCGGGTTCGCGCCCCATCTTAGAATTTCAATTTTCTGATTTTGCCGGGTTGGCCATTGAGCAGATCGTCAATCAAGCCGCAAAAATTAGATTTATGCTCGGTGGCAAAACCAGCGTGCCTGTGGTGTTTCGTATGCCCACAGGTTCAGGCACTGGGGCTGCTGCCCAGCACAGCCAATCGCTTGAAGCATGGTATGGCCATGTTCCTGGTTTGAAAGTTATTCAACCCTCAACTCCTTATGATGCCAAGGGCATGTTGCTGGCTGCAATTGAAGACCCCGATCCAGTTTTAATTTTTGAACATAAGTTGCTCTATAAAATGAAAGGCCATGTGCCTGAAGAGCAATATCTTGTTCCCATCGGCAAAGCCGCCGTTCTGCGTGAAGGCAAGGATGCAACCATAGTGGGCTCCGCCATCATGGTCCACAAGGCGTTGGAAGCCGCCGAAATTTTAAGCGCTGAAGGCATTGATATAGAGGTGATTGATCTGCGTTCAATCCGCCCCATAGACAAAGCCACCATCATTACCAGCGTAAAAAAAACCACGCGCCTTGCCGTTGTTTATGAGGGCGTGAAAACGCTGGGCATTGGCGCAGAAATCAGCGCACTAATTGCTGAGAGTGAAGCCTTCGATTATCTTGATGCGCCTATCATCCGCTTAGGTGGTGCCGAAAGCCCCATTCCTTATAGCCCAATTTTAGAGCGCGCCGCCGTGCCGCAAGTTGAAAACATTGTTGAAGCCTTACGAAATCTTGTGCAGAGCAGGGCTTAGTTCATGCCAGTTGAAGTCATTCTACCAAAAGTCGATATGGATATGACCACAGGCATCATCTCGAAGTGGCATGTGAAAAATGGCGATGCTGTTCAAAAAGGTACCGTGCTTTTTGAAATGGAAACCGATAAATCGGCCATTGAAATTGAAGCGCCCGCAGCAGGCACCATCAATAATTTGGCCGACACTGGAAAGACAATCGAAATCGGCAAAGCCGTGGCCATGATTTATGCCAATGGCGAAACGGTTCAGCAGTTAAAACCAACAGCGCCTGCACCAATAGAAAAAATTGAAACAACACCAGAACTTGTAAAACCAATAACCGTCGTTGCCAATGGCACCGGCCTTCGCGCCACACCTTTGGCCCGCCGCTTGGCCCGCCAGAAAAACATCACACTAAATTCTGTAAGTGGTTCCGGCCCACGCGGGCGCATCGTTGCCGCCGATATTGAAAACCACAATGCCAGTGCCGCACCAAATTTAATTCCGCTTGATGCTATGCGCCGCACCATCGCCCAGCGCTTAACCCTTTCCAAACAAACCATCCCGCATTTTTATGTATCATCCTCTTGCGATCTCACACAGCTCTTGGCAATTCGCGAGCGCATCAATGCCAAAGCACCCAAGGATGCAGATAAAAATTCGCAATGGAAACTCTCCATCAATGATTTTATTATCAAGGCCATGGCCTTGGCTCTTCAGCATGTGCCAACAGCAAATGTCACTTACAGTGATGCTGGAATCTTGCAGCACACATGCTCAGATGTGGGTGTTGCAGTATCAGTTGAAGGCGGGCTGTTTACTCCAGTGTTGTGCAACGCCGAATCAAAATCGCTATCACAAATTTCAACTGAAATGAAAGATCTGGCCACCCGTGCCCGGGCCCGAAAATTGCAACCCGCAGAATATAAAGGCGGCACCACGACTATTTCAAATTTGGGAATGTATGGAATTGAGCAATTCACTGCCATCATCAATCCGCCGCAAGCAACTATCCTTGCAGTGGGTGCTGCCATCGAACAATTTGTGCCCGTAAACAAACTTCCTGTTGCAAAAACACTGATGAAATGTACACTCTCTTGTGATCATAGGGCGGTGGATGGTGTAGTAGGTTCAGCGTTGTTGCAAGCTTTCCGTCGTTATATTGAGGAACCAGTTTTGATGTTGGCATAATGTTCAGGTACTAAAACCTAAGCTAATACTGCCCGCCTTGGCAATGAAGCTCTCTTCGTCATCATTTCAACGTGCCGTGTATTTGCGCTGAATATAGCTGCAAGTGATACAATGATGTGGTTGTAGCGCTTTAAAAATTATTATAGACAGCCCGAACCATGACCAATCCCATACTCGCTGAAGTTACCCGTGGCTCAATCATCGAAAGCCGCCATCGTGGCGCCTATGCAGTTTGTGATGCTGTTGGCAAAATTTTGCTCAGCGCGGGTGATATTGAAGTTCCAGTTTTCCCACGCTCAGCAGTAAAAGCCTTTCAGTGCCTGCCGATGATTGAATCAGGTGCAGCCGATGCATTTGGTTTTAGCGATGAAGAAATAGCGTTGTGCTGCGCCTCACATACTGGCGAAGTAGATCATGTGCGCGTGGCCCGCTCCATGCTGCACAAAGCTGGAATTTCTGAAACTTGTTATGAATGCGGTGCCCATTGGCCCACCCACCGCCAAGCCACTTATGATTTGGTGCGGGCAGGCGAAAGCCCAAAAGATGTTCACAACAATTGCTCGGGCAAACACGCCGGCATGTTGGCTTTGGCCAAGCATTTAGGTGTCGACTCACACAACTATGTAAAGGCTGGGCATCCAGTGCAGCAGGCCATTGCTGAAACCATAAGCCGCCTCTGCGATGTCGATATGGCAGCGGCACCCATCGGCATTGATGGGTGCTCAGTGCCCACCTGGGCCATGCCTCTCAAAAACACAGCAACTGGCTTTGCGCGGTTGATCACTCTTGAAGCGGGTGCGCGCATCATCAAAGCAGCTGCAGCACACCCCTTTATGATCGCGGGCACTGGAAAATTCGACACTCAAATCATGCAAACCATCCCCCGCCTGTTTATTAAGTATGGCGCTGAAGGCGTTTATTGCGGCAGCATCCCCCACGCAGGTCTAGGCTTTGCCGTGAAAGTGGATGATGGCGCACCCCGCGCCGTGGAAGTGGCCGCCGCCGCCATGCTAGCGAAACTCGATGTATGGACAGCCGATGAAGTTGCGAAGTTGAAAAATTTCCAACATGAAGCGCTGAGCAATTGGAATAAAATCGAAGTGGGCGAAATCCTCGCTAGCGGCTGACCACATTATTGGCCATCGTGATATGCGCTGGCAAATCTTCAGTCACCGCTTTGTCAAAATCAAAACCCTGAATGGCGGCATCAGTTGCACCATCAATCATATTGCCACTCACCAATATATTCCCCGTGCCCGCAGTTGTCGAAACCACAATGCCGTATTTGGTCTTGCGAATGATATTGCTTTGCGCCGTAAGATTGCGTGACTTCCCACCCCAGCCCAAGCGAATGCCCACATCGCCAATTTCTTCAAGCACGTTGTTGGCCACCAGCGTATCAGCCTCGGCCCAAATGCCAACGGCCTTGCCCGCTTCAGCAGTGCTTCCACGGTGAATGTTGCGGATCACATTTCCAGTGCAGCTTGCCAACCTGCCGCCCACATCAAAGTTTGTAATTGAAATGCCAACACCCGCACCATCAATAATGTTATTGGCCACCACGGCTCCATGAAATGCAAACTCCACATAAAGCGAAACTTCGCCCGCACGCATCAAATTATTGCCGATGATTTGCGCGTTGCTGCCAGAATTATAACGGATAGATGAGAAGGCTGTATCAGAAACATGATTGCTAGCCGTCACCACATCATGCGCCAAATAGATATTGATGCCATTGCCATTTTGTCCACTGCCGCCAGCTTCAGCCCGCACCCGTGATACGCGATTGCCTAAAACTAGCGTGCCGTCGTAACCAGCCTCACTGCGCCACACCGCAATGCCATTACTGCCAATGTCATCAAGCACATTATTTGAAAAGACCAAGCCTGTTGAGTTGATCGCGAAGAGTCCAAAATCTCCAAGCTTAGAAAAGTTACAATCAGATATTTTTCCCGAACAATCTTCAAGTCTTAAACCCGTAAATGGTGAACCAGAAAATTCACAATTCTCAACACGCAAATTCTCAGCATGTCGTGCCACAACCAGCGCGCTGTTCCGAAATTCATCCGTAGACGGAGCATCTTTTTTGCCTTCAAAAGCAATACTCGTAAGCATCACATGCGTGGCATCGTCAATCTCAAAAATTGGCCCACCTGCCAGCGAGATCAGCTTGGTGCGGCCATAAACCCCTTGCAAATGC
>JANNBH010000092.1:0-5684 GCA_031385245.1 Hyphomicrobiales bacterium
CCGACGCTGAAGCGCTTGCGCTTCTCACATTGTTTAACTTCCCATTCCGTAAACGCCAACAACAGGCGGCTGCGTAATGATGAACACAGCTAAGATTTGAGGACGTTCCATGGCAAAAACGAGCTCCATTAACCGCAACGACAAACGTCGTGCCTTGTCCAAGCGTTTCGACGCAAAGCGCAAGCGCCTGAAGGCCGTTGTGATGAAAAAGGATACGCCGATGGAAGAGCGTTTCGCAGCAGCGTTGAAATTGGCAGAAATGCCGCGCAACTCTGCCAAGAACCGCATCCGCAACCGCTGCGAAATTACTGGGCGCCCGCGCTCATTCTATCGCAAAACCAAACTGTCACGAATTGCTATGCGTGAAATGGCCAACCAGGGTTTGATCCCCGGCATGGTTAAGTCGAGCTGGTAAGGAGAGTAGCGATGAGCAATACAGATCCTATCAGCGATATGCTGACCCGCATCCGCAACGCACATATGCGGAGCAAGAATAAGGTTTCCATTCCAACTTCGAAGCTGCGTGAGCATGTTTTGGAAGTTCTGCAGAAGGAAGGCTATATTCGTGGTTTCGCCGTGATCGAAAAAGACGGTAAGTCTGAGATCGAAGTGGAATTGAAGTATTTTGATGGTGCTCCTGTTATTAAGGAAATCCAACGCGTATCTAAACCAGGCCGCCGCGTTTACGCTTCGGTTGCAACACTTCCATCCGTATTCAACGGGCTCGGAATTTCTATCCTATCTACACCTAAGGGTGTGATGAGCGATCAGGAAGCCCGTGCTCAGAATGTGGGCGGCGAAGTGCTGTGCACAGTATTCTGAGGTAGAAACCATGTCTCGTATTGGCAAAAAAGTAGTTCCCGTTCCGGCAGGCGTCACCGCCACCATCGATGGGCAACAGGTCAGCATCAAGGGTCCAAAGGGCCAGCTCAGCCAAGTTCTGAACGAATTTGTGCTGGTTAAAATGCAAGAAGATGGCATCAAGGTTGATCCAAAGGATCAAACCAAGTTGGCCCGTTCAAGCTGGGGTCTGTCTCGCACACTCGTGTCTAACATGGTGGTGGGTGTTACAACTGGTTATGCAAAAACTCTCGAAATCAACGGTGTTGGTTATCGTGCGGCTTTGAATGGCAAGGTGTTGCAACTTAACCTTGGTTATAGCCACGATGTGAACTATGCAGTTCCAGATGGAATCGAAATTAAGGTGCCAAAGCCCACGGAAATCGTGATCAGCGGCATTGATAAACAGCGCGTTGGTCAAGTGGCTGCGGAAATCCGCGAATATCGTGGACCTGAGCCTTACAAGGGCAAAGGCGTTAAATACGCTGGCGAAAAAATCTTCCGCAAGGAAGGCAAGAAGAAGTAACGGAACAAGACAATGGCAAAGAAATTATCAGCACTTTCGCTCCGTACTGCTCGTGTCCGCAAGGCATTGGCAAAGCGCGAGAATGGGCGGCCCCGTCTTTCGGTGTTCCGTTCTTCCAAGAACATTTATGCTCAGATCATCGATGATGTTAAGGGCGTAACAGTAGCAGCGGCTTCGACTTTGGAAAAAGATTTCCAAGGCACGAAGAAAACCGGTGCAGACAAAGCCGCAGCAGAAGCAATTGGCAAGTTAATTGCCGAACGTGCTGTTAAAGCGGGCATCAAAGATGTGGTGTTCGATCGCGGCGGTTATATCTACCACGGGCGTGTAAAGGCTTTAGCCGATGCAGCGCGCGCTGGTGGACTTCAGTTTTAATTTTTATAGGACGACAGGCTTAGCAAATGGCTAAAGAACGCTCCGAACGCAAAGACAACCGCGAAGAAAAAGACAGCGAGTTTACTGACAAGCTGGTCCATATCAACCGCGTTGCAAAAGTAGTAAAAGGCGGTAAGCGCTTTGGTTTCGCAGCCCTTGTGGTTGTGGGCGACCAAAAGGGCCGCGTAGGTTTTGGCCACGGTAAAGCCCGTGAAGTTCCAGAAGCTGTGCGTAAAGCCACAGAAGCTGCAAAACGCACTTTGATCCGTGTGCCTTTGAAAGAAGGCCGCACCCTTCACCACGACATTGATGGTCGTTGGGGTGCAGGCAAAGTGACACTTCGTACTGCTCCAGCGGGTACTGGCGTTATTGCCGGCGGCCCAATGCGCGCTGTGTTTGAATCGGTTGGCATGGCTGATGTTGTTGCTAAATCACGCGGCTCGTCAAACCCATACAACATGGTTCGCGCAACATTTGAAGCGTTGAAAAAGCAAACTTCCCCACGCTCGGTTGCTAGCCGCCGTGGCAAGAAGGTGAGCGACATTCTGAAGAACCGTACAACTGAAGTTGTTTCGGACTAAGGGACTAAATTATTATGGCAAAAGCACCTGCAAAAACTGTTACTCTTGAGCAATTTGCTAGTCCACAGCGTCGCCCTGGCGATCAACGTGCGACTTTGATTGGCTTGAAGCTTAACCGCATTCGTCGTCAATCGACTTTGATTGATACACCGGCACTCCGTGGCATGATTGCCAAGGTTGCTCACATGGTTCGCGTAGTCGAATAATATATCTAAGGAATAACGATTATGAAACTCAATGAGATTGCCGACAATCCCGGCGCCCGCAAAGACCGCAAGCGCATTGGCCGTGGTCTGGGTTCAGGCACTGGTAAAACCGGTGGTCGCGGTGGCAAGGGTCAAACTGCTCGTAAGGGCGGCGCTAAGCCAGGCTTCGAAGGCGGTCAAATGCCGATCTATCGTCGTTTGCCAAAACGTGGCTTTAACAAGCCAAACCAAGTTGAATATAACGCAGTGAATTTGGCGCGTGTTGCCATTGCTGTTGAAGCCAAGAAATTGGATGTTAAAAATCCAGTTACAGCTGAAGCGCTCTTTGCTGCTGGCGTAATCTCTAAATTGGCAGCGGGCGGTGTTCGCTTGATTGGCAATGCAGAGTTGAAGTCTGCACTCAAGTTTGAAGTGTTCTACGCTTCAAAAGGCGCTATTGCGTCAGTTGAAAAAGCCGGCGGAAGTGTTAAAGTTTCCCGCGTTGTTGAAGAAGTTAAAGCACACGGTTGATGGTTCTTGGTCAGGCCCCCATATAGGGGTCTGACACAAGATACGAGGACGAAATATGGCATCGGCAGCTGAACAACTTGCGGCAAATATCAATTTCAGTGCGCTGACTAAGTCAGAAGATCTGAAGAACCGACTTTGGTTCACGCTGGGCGCGCTTATCATATATCGTCTTGGCTCCTACATCCCAATTCCCGGTATTGATACGACTGAAGCAGCAAAATTTGCTGCCACCAATGCCTCTGGCATTTTGGGTTGGGTGAACAATATGGCGGGTGGCGCACTTGGCCGCTTGGCCATTTTCGCTCTTAACATTATGCCTTATATTTCCGCTTCGATTATTATGCAGTTGATGACAACCGTGTCTCCGCATTTGGAAGCTTTGAAAAAAGAAGGCGAATCGGGCCGCAAGAAAATCAATCAATATACGCGCTATGGAACTGTGTTCCTTGCTGCGTTGCAAGCCTATGGCATTGCTGTTGGCTTGCAGGCCCAGCCGGGGATTGTGCTTAATCCCGGACCATTTTTTATTATGACGGCTGTCATCACCCTGACCGGCGGCACCGTGTTTTTGATGTGGCTTGGCGAACAAATTACTGCGCGTGGCATTGGCAACGGAACCAGTTTGATTATTTTTGCAGGCATCGTGGCCAACTTGCCTTCAGGTGTTGCGGCATTGCTCGAACTTGCGCGCAAAGGATTGATGTCACCATTTTTAGTGATGGGCATTTTCATCATGGCTCTTGCTGTTGTGGCCTTTATTGTGTTCTTTGAGCGCGCCCAGCGGCGTTTGCTTATTCAATATCCAAAGCGCCAAGTGGGCATGAGGGTGAGCCAAGCTGAAAGTTCGCATTTGCCTTTGAAGCTGAATACAGCTGGCGTTATTCCACCTATTTTCGCATCTTCACTTTTGTTGTTGCCTTTGACTGTTGCTAATTTCTCGGCTGGTTCAGGTCCTGAATGGTTGCAACAAATAACAGCTCTGTTGGGTCACGGTAAGCCGCTTTATCTTTTGATGTATGCGCTACTCATCGTGTTCTTCTGCTTTTTCTACACATCGATCATGTTCAACCCGAAGGAAACGGCTGAGAACTTGAAAAAATCTGGTGGGTTTATTTTGGGCATCCGCCCGGGTGAACAGACTGCTGAATTTATTGATCGTATTCTAACTCGAATTACTGTTCTCGGTGCGCTCTATATCGTGATCATCTGCCTCATTCCTGAACTGCTGGTTGGCTATTCTGGTATTCCGTTTTACTTCGGCGGCACGTCATTGCTCATTGTTGTGAGTGTGACACTTGATACTGTTTCACAGATCCAAGGCCACATGCTTTCGCAGCAATATGAAAAGCTGATGAAGAAGGCGAATTTGCGCGGTGGGCGGAAATGAATCTGATTCTTCTTGGTCCTCCTGGTGCTGGCAAAGGCACTCAGGCTAAGATTCTTGAAGAACAGCACGGATTCAAACAACTCTCCACCGGTGATATGTTGCGCGCTGCTGTTGCTGCTGGCACCGAGCAGGGCCTGAAAGCTAAGGCCATAATGGACCGTGGTGATTTGGTTTCTGATGATGTTGTTATTGGTATTGTGTCTGATCGCCTCGACCAACCAGATGTTAAAAAAGGCGTGGTGTTTGATGGTTTTCCACGAACACCTGCTCAAGCAGATGCACTTGACAAGCTTTTGGCCAGTAAAGGCCAGAAGCTTAACGCTGTGATTGAAATGAAAGTGGATGATGAGGCGCTGGTAAAGCGAATCGTTGGCCGATACACCTGCGCCAAATGTGGCAAAGGTTACCATGAGGAATTTGCTAAGCCTAAGAATGCTGGCATTTGCGATGTGTGTGGCTCCACCGAGTTCACCCGCCGCGCAGACGATAATGAGAAGACGGTGCGTGACCGCCTTCAAATTTACAACACGCAAACGGCTCCGCTGGTGGCTTATTACCACGGGCGGGGCAATTTGTATGTGATTGACGGCATGGCAGACATTGCGAAAGTTACCCGCAAAATGGCTGCTGTGATCAGCTTGGTTAAGGCTTAGAATTTCCACCTTCTTTGGGTTGACGCGCTTGCGATTCCACTCTAAGGACACGGCAATTCTCAGTCGCAAGACAGGCTGACTTGGGGGAGGGTGCTTCTCCGGGTGCGGCCTTGTGCCTTTGGTGCAGAGTCTTGAGAGTAAAGAAATGACATTTTCCCAAAAGCGAAAGCTTTTGAAATTATTAGGAGATTACCTGTGGCCCGTATTGCTGGCGTAAACATTCCGACTGGTAAGCGCGTAGAAATCGCGCTCCGCTATATCAATGGCATTGGGCCAGTTAATTCCAAGGTCATCTGTGCTGAAGTTAAGATTCCTGCTTCCAAGCGTGTGAATGAACTTTCAGATGCCGAGATTTTGGCGATCCGCGAAATCATTGATCGTGATTACACTGTGGAAGGCGATCTTCGCCGCGAAATTTCGATGAACATTAAGCGCCTGACCGATTTGGGCTGCTACCGTGGCTTGCGTCACCGCAAGGGTCTGCCGGTTCGTGGTCAACGTACACACACCAACGCCCGCACCCGCAAGGGTCCGGCTAAAGCCATTGCTGGCAAGAAGAAGTGAGGCTAGACAAAAATGGCTAAAGATGCAGGGCGCACGCGCCGT
>JANNBH010000109.1:0-3898 GCA_031385245.1 Hyphomicrobiales bacterium
CATGACCGCCCAAAAAGGCCGCGACATGCTGTTGAAAATTGATTCGACTGGCAGCGGCAGCTTTATCACTGTTGCTGGTCTGCGTAGCAACACTCTCACATTCAACACCGAAACTGTAGATTCATCGAGCCAAGATTCAACTGGTGCTTGGCGCGAATTGCTGAGTGGTGCGGGTTTAAAATCTGCCAGTTTGCGTGGGCAAGGGATTTTTAAAGATGCAAGCTCCGATGCATCGCTCCGCACCTATTTCTTCAACGGCACCATTGTGAACTGGCAAATCATCATTCCAGATTTTGGCACCGTGCAAGGCCCGTTCCAAATTACATCATTAGATTTTGGCGCGCGCCATGATGCGGAAGTGACCTTTGATTTGGCGCTGGCTTCGGCTGGTATTCTTACTTTTACAGCCTTGTGAGGTGAGCCATGGTCAATCGTCATCGAGGTGAAATTGAAGCCGAACTGGGTGAGCAAACTTATACGCTCTGCCTCACGCTTGGCGCTCTTGCCGAAATTGAACACGCCTATGGTGGCGAAGATCTCATCGCCATTGCCGAACGTTTTGAAACCGGCCGCATTAAAGCAACAGACGCCATTAAAGTGATTGGCGCTGGGCTTCGCGGCTCCGGCCTCACGCTTTCAAATGATGAAGTCTCGAAACTCTCAGTGAATGGCGGGGCTGCGGGTTATCTTCGCATCGTTGCAGATTTGTTGAAAGCCACTTTCACCAATGACTGAGTTTCCATGGTCTGAAATTATGCAAAGAGGTCTCGGCACTTTACGCCTCAGCCCCACTGAATTCTGGCGCAGCACGCCGCGCGAAATTGCCGGAGCGTTTGGTTCCCCTCCCAAACCTATAAACGCTGAAGTGCTGCGCCAGAAGCTTGATGCGATGATTGAAAGGTGGCCAGACTAATGCCCGATTACTCTCTCGATACACTCTCTTTGCGAACTTCCGAACTGCGCTCTGAAATGCAAGACCTCTCTAAACTAGCTGATAGTTTTGGCACCAAATTGGTTGGCGCATTTGCGGGTGCTATTATTCACGGGCGCAATCTTTCTGATGTGATGAAAGGTCTGGTGCTTTCGCTCAGTCAATCGGCCTTAACTGCTGCACTTAAACCATTAGGCAATTTGGTGGGCGGTATGTTTGGCAACTTATTTGCCAATGCAAAAGGCAATGTGGTGAGCGCCGGGCAAATCATGCCCTTTGCTTCAGGCGGTATTGTGAACAGCCCGGTGTTATTCCCCATGCGCGGCGGCACCGGCTTGATGGGTGAAGCCGGACCAGAAGCGATTATGCCTTTGGCGTGGGGAAGCGATGGCAAATTGGGGGTGCGTGGCGGCGGTGGAGGCACAAACGTCACCATCAATATCTCAACACCTGATGTGCAGAGCTTCCGCCAATCACAATCACAAATCGCCGCCATGATGAGCCGTGCTGTTTCGCGCGGGCAAAGGAATATGTGATGGCATTTGACAATGTTAGATTTCCAACGACCATTTCCAGGGGCTCTTCTGGCGGGCCAGAGCGGCGCACGGATGTGGTGACGACGGCTTCTGGCAGCGAAGAACGAAACTCCCGCTGGGCTAATTCAAGGCGGCGCTATGATGCAGGGTTCGGCGTTAAATCACTTGATGACATTCATACCGTTGTGGCCTTCTTTGAAGAGCGCCGTGGGCGGCTTCATGCCTTTCGCTGGAAGGACCATGCCGATTATAAATCCTGTGCGGCATCAGCAACGCCCTCGGCAACTGATCAAGACATTGGCATCGGCGATGGTGTTACAGCAAGTTTTCAGCTGATCAAAAAATATGGAACCGGATTGCGAAATTATGCGCGTGTAATTTTAGCACCTGTTTCAACAACAGTTTTAGTGGCGGTCAATGGCGTGCCAAATAGTTTTTTCACGCTTGATGCTCAAGCCGGAATGGTGACGTTTACAGCAGGCCACATTCCACCTGCGGGGCAGGTGATTACTGCGGGATTTGAATTTGATGTGCCGGTGCGTTTTGACACGGATGCCATCACCATAAATCTCTCGCAGTTTGCGGCAGGTGAAATTCCGCAAATTCCATTGGTTGAGGTACGGCTATGAAAATTTTAGCAGCTGGCCTTCAGAGCCATCTCGATTCAGGCACCACAACACTGTGCCATTGCTGGCGGCTCACACTTCGCAGCGGTGAAATTTTTGGCTTTACGGATCACGACGAAGCGATTGTTTTTGATGGCACCTCGTTTGAAGCGCAAGCCGGATTTACCGGAAGTGAAATTGAATCTTCAATTGGATTGAACGTCGATAATCTTGAAGCATCAGGGGCGTTGCAATCTGGTGCCTTAGATGAAACACGCTTGAATGCAGGAGACTATGACCATGCCAAAGTGGAAATTTGGCGGGTGAATTGGCAAGAAGTTTCGCAGCGCATATTGCAACGCCAGGGCAACCTTGGCGAAGTGACTTATGGTCAAGGCCATTTCACCGCTGAAGTGCGCGGGCTGGCGCATGTGCTGAACCAACAAAAGGGCAGGCTGTTTCAATTTTCATGTGATGCTGATGTGGGCGATGCCCGCTGTGGTGTTAATTTGAACGCCACAAACTTCCGTGGCACCGGCACAATTTCTGCGGTGGTGAACAATAGCATCGAGCTTTCAAGCCTTGGAGCCTTTGCCGATGATTGGTTCACGCGTGGGGCTGTGATTTGGAGTGGAGGCCGCGAGCTCAGCATCAAACGCCACCGCGCATTTTCGGCAAATGCCCGCATTGATTTTTGGTCCACACCGAAATTTACAATTTCAGTTGGCGATGTGGTGACGGTGCAAGCCGGTTGCGACAAACAATTTACCACGTGCCAATCAAAATTTTTCAACACCACAAATTTTCGCGGCTGCCCACATATGCCAGGCAGTGATTTTGTTTTGGGTGTGGCCAAGCATAACGGTTAGGCCCTCTCCCCCGACTTCGTCGGACCCTCTCCCGCAAGGGGAGAGGGTTGATTTAAATGAGAACCAATAAATGCACCCCCCCATCATCACCATTGCGCGGGGCTGGATTGGCACGCCTTATCGGCACCAAGCGAGCCTCAAAAATGTGGGCTGCGATTGCCTTGGCCTGATCCGTGGGGTGTGGCGCGAACGCTTTGGCGCCGAGCCAGAATTGCCGCCCGCCTATTCACCCGATTGGGCTGAGGCTGGCCTTGAAGAAACATTAGCCAATGCCGGCAAGCGCCATTTAATTGAAGTGCCGCAGCTGGTGTTTCAAGAAGGCGATGTGTTGCTGTTTCGCTGGAAGCCGCATCTGCCAGCAAAACATGCTGGCATTGCCACGAGCCGAACCTCGATGATCCATGCCCAAGATGGCGCTGTGGTTTGCGAGGTGGCTCTAAGCAGCTGGTGGCTGCGGCGCTTGGCATTTGTATTTCGATTTCCGGAAGGTGAGATTTAATGGCCACTGTTGTTCTGCAATATGCGGGTGCCGCACTTGGAACATTTCTGGGTGGTCCATTGGGTGGCATGTTGGGCCGTGCGGCGGGTGCTATTGCTGGCAACATTATTGATCAAAAATTATTTGGCGATGATGCAAACCACGAAGGCCCGC
Source organism: Hyphomicrobiales bacterium (assembly GCA_031385245.1). Lineage (GTDB taxonomy): Bacteria > Pseudomonadota > Alphaproteobacteria > Rhizobiales > Aestuariivirgaceae > Aestuariivirga. The sequence goes on from JANNBH010000109.1 coordinate 3,594, forward strand.
GCCTGGCATCCCTCCGCATGATGAGCTCTGATGAGGGCGCACCCATTCCCGTTACTTATGGCCGGATGCGGATGGCGGGCCAAGTGATTTGGGCCACGGATTTGGAGGAAGTGGCAAACACATCCACCCAAAAAGCATCCTCCAAAGGTGGCCCTCAAGCCACACAAACTGAGTATTCCTATTTTGCAAATTTCGCTGTTGGTTTGTGTGAAGGCGAAATTGATGGCATTGGCAAATGCTGGGCTGATGGCAAAGAAATTGATTTAGAGGTTTTCTCGCCACGCATTTATCGCGGACTTGAAACG
>JANNBH010000029.1:0-11847 GCA_031385245.1 Hyphomicrobiales bacterium
ATTTTTTCAAGTCAGATCAAAGAACTTCTTGGATTAAATTTGGCGGGCGCCGAGCCTGCGTCGTTTCTGCCCAAGCTTAATGCCTTGTGGCAAGCACTTCCGACATTCAATTCATCAGCAGTGCTGATTGCCGTAATTACCGTCGCAATTATCATTCTTGTGCGAAAATTTAAGCCGCATTGGCCAGCTTTTCTTGTGGCCGTCACAATAGCATCGGTGATCACCACTGTGTTCCACATAAGCGTCGTCACCATCGCCAGCAAATTTGGCGGCATCCCATCAAGCTTGCCCGCACCGCATCTGCCCCCATATAGTTTTGATCTTATGGTAAGGTTGCTGCCAGATGCTTTGGCCATCACATTTCTGGGCAGCATTGAATCTCTGCTCTCGGCCGTTGTGGCCGATTCAATGAGTGGGAGACAACATCGTTCAAATATCGAGCTGATGGCCCAAGGTGTTGCAAATGTTGCTTGCGCCATATTTGGCGGTATCGTTGCAACGGGCACGATCGCAAGGACGGCAACCAATGTGCGCGCGGGTGCTCACGGCCCCATATCAGGAATTTTACACTCCGCATTTTTATTGCTGTTCATGGTGGTTGCTGCCCCATTGGCTGGTTACATTCCACTTGCGGCATTGGCTGGAATTCTGGCTGTTGTGTGCTGGGGCATGGCAGACAAGGCAGAGTTTAAAGCCATGCTCACAGCTTCGCATGGTGTCACCCTCGTATTCCTGACCACGTTGGTGCTGACGATATTAGTGGATCTCACCACAGGTATAGTTGTTGGTCTTGTCTTGGCTAAGCTTGTGCAGATCTATCAAAGAAAAAAAGACAGCGGCAAAATTCAGCCTTAAAATTGACGAACGCGCAGAATAACGCTCCACTGCACCCAAATTGATTCGGACGGAGAACTTTTACATGCGCTTGAAAATAACCGCCGCGGCTTTGGCCCTTGCATTCACTTCGACAGCAGCGCTGGCTGCAACCTGTGGCACCACGGCTCAAGGTTTTAAAGGTTTCCTTGCGGCGGTAAAAAAAGATGCAAGCGCCCAAGGCGTGTCACCTGAAGTTTTAGCCAATCTTGATGGCCTGCAATATGATACTACGATCATAAAGCGCGACCGCGCACAAAATGTCTTCGCGCAAAGTTTTTTACAATTTTCTGGCCGCATGGCCTCTGATTTTCGTGTGAAGCGTGGCCGTGAATTGATTGTAAAGCACAAGGATGTTTTTGATGCTGTGCAGCAAAAATATGGTGTTCCAGCCCCTGTGATCACCGCTTTCTGGGCGCTTGAAACTGATTTCGGTGCCGATATTGGAAAATCGCCAACGCTGCAAGCATTGGTCACATTAGGCTGGGATTGCCGCCGCCCCGAAAAGTTCCGTCCGCAAATTATTCCAGCACTGATGCTCGTTCAAAATGGTGATTTGTCGCCCGAAGAAATGCGGGGCGCATGGGCTGGCGAAATTGGCCAGACGCAATTTATGGCTTATGATTACAATGACAGCGCTGTGGATTTTGATGGTGATGGCCGCAGGAATTTGCGTGACTCAATTCCAGATGTTATTGCGTCCACTGCCAATCTTTTGAAAAAACATGGCTGGCAAGCAGGCCAAGCTTGGTTGCAAGAAGTGCAAGTGCCAGCTGAGCTGCCGTGGGAACAAGCTGATCTTGCGATTCAATTGCCGCGCGCGCAATGGGCCAAATGGGGTGTTAAATATATTGGCGGCAAAGCGCTTAAAGCCGATAAGACGCCAAGCACGTTGTTGTTGCCAATGGGCCGCAATGGCCCGGCTTTTTTAGCCTATAATAATTTTTCCAAATCTTACCTAAAATGGAATGAGAGTTTGGTTTATTCCACAACCGCAGCCTATCTTGCCACGCGTATTGGCGGTGCCGGTAAATTAAGCCCTGGTCGTGAAGCTGTAACCCCGCTCGACTACAAACAGATTGTGGCGCTTCAAGACATTCTAACTGGCCTTGGCTACGATGTTGGAAAATCTGACGGCAAAATTGGTGCTGGCACTAGGGCTGCAGTGAAAGCCGAACAACTTAAAGCCGGGATGCCCGCCGATTCATATCCAGATGCGGATCTCTTGGACAGGCTTTCGTCAAACTGATTACTCGTGCCGCAGCGCCTCGATGGGATCGAGGCGGGCGGCATTGCGGGCTGGAAAAAATCCAAACACCAATCCAATCAAACCTGAAAAACCAAATGCCAAGGCCAGCACTTTCATGTCTGGCGCAAACGGAATATCGAGCAGGCTTGAAGCAAGGCCAGCAAGGCCCAAACCAAGTGCCACGCCCAAAGCACCACCCAGCAAACATAACACCACAGCCTCAACCAAAAATTGTGTTAGCACCTGCGATGCGAGCGCACCAATCGCCAATCGAATGCCAATCTCTCGCGTGCGCTCGGTAACCGACACCAGCATGATGTTCATAATGCCAATGCCACCCACTAAAAGTGAAACAGCAGCCACCGCCCCCAGAAGCCCCGTCATAATTGTGGTGGTCGAACTCATGGTGGCAGCAATCTGCGTAAGGTCGCGCACTGAAAAATCATCAGGATCATTCTCGCCAATATGCCGCGTCTCGCGCAGCACTTCGGTGATTTGATCTTGCGCCGTTTTCACCGCAGCTGGACTGTTAGCAGAAACGGCAATGCTAGCAATTCGGGTGTTTCCGGCAATGCGGCGTTGGAAGGTGCGAAGCGGCATCACCACCAGATTATCTTGATCAGAACCAAAAGCTGATTGACCTTTGGAACCCAAAACGCCCACCACTGTGCAAGGCATTTCTCCAACGCGAATGGTCTGACCAATAGGTTCTAAATTTGGCAGCAAAGTGCTTACAATTGTGGTGCCCACCACACACACATTGCTGGCAGCGCGCACATCGCTTTCATTGAAGGCACCCCCTTGAATAAAGCTCCAATCTTGGGCCACGAAGAAGGCTTCATCCGCACCCGTAATCGAAGCATCAGTGCTGGTGGCATCAAACACCACGTTGGCTTGTTTACTAGACGAAGGTGCTATGGCCCGCACATCTGAAACACCGCTGCGAAGTGCTTCTATATCGCGCTCATTAAAACTCCGCGCATCACTGCCACCCGGCGGGCCCGGGCCTTGCACGCCAGGCCGCACCATCAACATATTGCTGCCAAGTTTAGCAATATCAGACGAGATTTTTTGGTTGGCTCCTGATCCAATGGTAACCAATGCAATGACCGCCGCAACACCAATCACGATTCCGAGAAGCGTAAGGAATGAGCGCAACACATTGCGCCGCACAGATCGTAATGCGAGCTTGATCGATTCCCAGAGCATCAGGCCGCAACCTTCTGCCGGTCTTCGGCAATCTTCCCATCGGCAAAGCGAATGATACGATCTGCATATTCTGCCATATCAGCCTCATGTGTGACCATGATCACAGTAATGCCGCGCTCTCGGTTCAGCTTTCGCAACAGCCGCATAATATCATGGCTGCGTTCGCTGTCCAAATTGCCGGTCGGTTCATCGGCCAATAAAATAAGTGGGTCGCTCACAATGGCCCGCGCTATGGCTACACGTTGCTGCTGCCCTCCAGAAAGTTCACCCGGCCTATGTTCCTCACGGTCACCAAGGCCAACCGCCTCTAAAGCAAGCCTTGCTTTAGCATGGCGTTCACTGCGCGAAAGCCCTCGATAAACCAACGGAAGTTCCACATTTTCTAAAGCAGTGGTACGGGCTAGCAAATTGAAACCCTGAAACACAAAGCCCAAATAATTGCGCCGTAGCAAAGCCCGGCTATCGCGGGTGAGGGCTGTGATATCAACACCATTGAATGAATAAGTGCCAGAGCTTGCGGTGTCTAAGCAGCCCAGAATGTTCATAGCGGTGGATTTTCCAGAGCCTGATGCCCCCATAATGGCCACAAATTGCCCCAGCTCAATATCAAGATTTAAACCCGCCAATGCTTTAACTTGGGCATCACCTTCGCCATAAGTTCTGGTCACATTCCGCAGTGAAATCACGGGGCGCTGCCCTTAACGGACATGATAACGTCATCACCCACTTTAAGTTCATCGCCTATCAACACAGTTTGTTTGCCATCGCTCAAGCCGGTTTTAATTTTAACCTCAACCGGTGCACCATCACGCAGCACCCACAGGCTGCGTGTGCCATCAGCGGCCACGGCAGGCTTCTCAGCTTTGTCATTGCGCGGGAAGCGCGGCATGAACAATTGCGTGATCGAAAAGCCACTGCTTTTTTTCTGAACAGCAGGCACATAGCGTAACGCTTCATTGGGAATAACCGTCGCCCCCTTCACTTCATTGACGATGATCCGCGATGTGGTGGTCATGCCCGGGCGCAAAGCCAAATCATCATTGGCTGCCGCCAGAATGGTTTTGTAGGTCACCACGCCATCAGTTTTGTCAGGCGAAAATGAAATGCTGGATACGTGGGCCTGAAAGTTGCGCCCGCGAAAAGCATCCACAGTGAAACTGGCTTTCTGCCCCAGTTTAACCACACCAATATCGGCCTCATCAACTGCTGCTTCAATTTGAATATGAGCCAAATCATCAGCCAATGTGAACAAAATTGGCGCCTGCAAGGAGGCAGCAACTGTCTGCCCAGTTTTCACACTGGTTTTTAAAACAATGCCATCAATGGGCGAAAGAATTTGAGATTTTGCTAAATCACTTTCCACAATCGAAAGATCTGCCTTGGCCGACAGCACATCAGCCTGCGCCACGGCTACGGCTGCAACGGCGCGTGCCTCTGCCGTGTTGGCATCTTCCATGCCTTGATCAGTCGAAAGACCAGACACGCGCAGCTTTTTCTGCCGCGATTGGGTGAGCGCTGATTGTTTTGCCGCCGAATTTGCATCTTGCAATCTGGCTTCAGCGGCCACCACCTGCGCTGCCGCACGGTCGCGCTGGGCCGAAAGCCGCACCACATCCAGCGTGGCTAACACATCGCCTTTTTTCACTATTGCATTGTCTGCCACTTCAACAGTTTTTACCGTGCCCGAAAGTTCGCTGCCCACATCAACTTGTGTAGTGGGCTGCACTGTGCCTGTGGCGCTGATGGCCACAACCAAGTCAGATATCGCCACCTTTTGCGTAACATAAGAAATTTTCTGTGTCGTCTGTGTTGAGGCGTAATAATAATATCCAGCACCAGCCAACACCACGCCAAGAACGCTCAACCATAAAAACCGCCGAAAGCCTTTCTTCGCCTTGGCCTTTGGGCTTAAGCCCAGTGTGTTTTCAATTTCTAACTTATCTATAGGTGTGTGTTGGTTCATGGTCTCATAATCTTATCACCATAAGACGGATTAGGTTATCAATTCCGTCGCGCAAATCGCCTTGCCACCCAAATTGTTTTCGGACAATCTAAACCCATGACCTTGGATGAATACACCCACTTCTGCGCCAACCTTCCGCATAGCACCCATGTGGTGCAATGGGGCGGCTCTCATGTGTGGAAAGTAGGGGCCAAAATGTTTGCCATTTTCAGTTTTCCCGATATCGGTGGCACCGGCATCACATTCAAGACCACGCCGATGGGCTATCAAATGTTGAAAGAGTTAGAAGGGTGCAGGCCAGCGCCCTATTTAGCGTCGCGTGGTATGTTGTGGATACAATGTATATCTAATGAAGACCTCAAAGACAAAGATTTGCGACTTTATCTTAAAAAAAGTTATGAACTGGTCTTTGAGGCTTTACCCAAAAAGCGAAAGTTGGAACTGCAATAGACTGCTGACATATTCTTGCCATTTCATTTGCTACGGGAACCCATGACTTACGCTCAAAACCTTTGGATATTTTTCGTTCTTCTGTTCGGCATTATCATTGTGCCGGGCATGGATATGTTTTTTGTGATGACAAATTCTTTGACGGGAGGTCGGGCGAGGGGTTTGGCCGCAACGTCGGGTGTGATGATGGGTGGCGTATTTCACACGTTATTCGGTGCTTTTTTTGTGGGCGCTATCACCAAACTCGCTCCATCACTCATCACTGCAATTCTGTTCGCTGGTGCTGCTTACATGGGGTGGATCGGTTTGACGCTGATCAAAAGTTCAATCACCGTTGATGATTTAGGCACAGCCAAAGCCAAATCCATGTGGGCAGCCTTTCGCCAAGGGGCCATCACCTGCATCTTAAATCCCAAAGCCTATGTTTTTGTGCTGGCGGTTTATCCAGTGTTCATCCAACCGCGCTTCGGACCAGTATGGTCTCAAGCCTTGGCCATGGGCATTCTCACAGCACTCACGCAATTGGGCATATATGGCGGCCTAGCCTTAGCCGCAGCCAAAAGCCGTGACCTGCTGATTTCCAATCCAGTCACAACCATCTGGATTGGACGAGTTGCGGGAGCGCTATTTTTATGTGTTGCTGCCTTAACCGTGTGGCACGCGCTAGGTTAGTTTTATTCGCAGCTGATGCTTCGAGGCGCTTCGCGCACCTCAGCATGAGGGATATCAAAACACCCTCACCCTGAGGTGCCCGCATAGCGGGCCTCGAAGGGCTGACCAGTGTTAGTCCTTCAGGAAATAAGTAATGGTGGTTACCACCCGAACTTTTTTCATGATTTGCTTTTCCGGCCTGTCATTTGGAATTTCAACAGCCGGGTTAATTTCAATAATCCCCTGATTGGCATTTTGAATATCACCAACTTTGGCACCAGATTCAATTGCAAACTTATCGGCCGCTTCCTTGGCGCGTTTAGTGGCCTCCGTCAGCATGTCGCCCTTCAAAGCGTTCACACCTGTGAAGATAAATGATGGCCCAGCATTATAAGCATCAGCCGAAAACACCACGCCAGATTTAAGCAAGTCGCCAATCATCCGCGCCGCACCAGCAAGCTTTTCCACTTCAGTGGTTTTCACCAACAAATCTTCAGTCAAAACAAAGCGGCTTCCGGCCGGGGGTTCTTGGCCATTATAATTGGCAATGCGATCTTCCACTTGAATGTTCTGCACCTGCAAATCACCCTCAGTAAAACCATTTTGCGCTAGAAACGCCTTAACCGATTTTTCGGAATCTTCCAGTTTGGTGCGGGCCTCCTCTAATGTGGAGCCACTGGTCACAAAGCGCACGGGCCAAAAGCCAAGATCAGCTTTGGCTTCGCGTTCCGCCAAACCTTTAACCGTTACTGTGCGAAAGCCAAGGCGGCTTTTCACCAGCGATTCACCCGCCAAATAACCGCCACTGGCCACGCCAAAGCCAACCAAGGCTCCGGCAATAATATGCGAAAGAGATGTCATTGAAGTTCCGTCCTAAATAGTTACCGCCCCACCCAATATCTCAGCCGCGATTATGGTGGCTTGATGGCTTTTGCTCTGGCCAACTGAAAAGACTTAGACTGGTTGTTTCACAAGATGCTGCCTTTCTGGTATTAACGCTCAACACAGTCAGGAGATGCCTCACCATGAACAAGCCAAACCTTCCAACTTCGTGGGAACCATCACCCAACAATCTTGAACCCTTTTGGATGGGCTTCACACCGAACCGCGCCTTCAAGCAGCGCCCGCGCATGATCGCCAGAGCCAAGGACATGCATTACTATGATATGGGTGGCCGCCCCATTCTCGATGGGTCTGCGGGCCTCTGGTGTACCAATGCAGGACATTGCCGCGCTCCTATTGTGGAAGCAATCCAAAAATCCGCAGCCGAACTCGATTTTGCGCCAACCTTTCAATATGGCCATCCCAAAGTATTTGAACTGGCATCGCGCCTTGCCACCATGGCACCAGGCGATTTGAATTATGCGTTCTTCTGCAACTCTGGTTCCGAAGCCGCAGACACGGCCCTTAAAATCGCTTTGGCCTATCAGCGTTCAATCGGCCAAGCCAGCCGCACACGGCTGATTGGCCGTGAGCGCGGTTATCACGGTGTAAACTTCGGCGGCATTTCTGTGGGCGGCATGGTGGCCAACCGCAAAATGTTTGGCACCATGTTGGCCGGCGTTGATCATTTGCCCCACACCTATAATCGCAAAGAACAAGCCTTCACCAGAGGTGAGCCCACCTGGGGCGCACACTTGGCAGAAGAGTTGGAGCGTCTTGTCATTCTGCATGATGCCTCAACTATTGCAGCCGTGATTGTTGAACCCATGGCAGGCTCCACAGGCGTGTTGCCACCACCCAAAGGTTATCTTAAAAAGCTCCGCGAGATTTGCACCAAGCATGGTATTTTGCTGATATTCGATGAAGTGATTACTGGTTTCGGTCGCTTAGGCTCAGCCTTTGCCGCAGAACGTTTTGGCGTAACTCCAGACATGATCACCTTTGCCAAGGGCGTTACATCAGGCACGGTGCCCATGGGTGGTGTGATGGTGCGCCAAGGCATTTATGATGCCTTCGCCAATGCCTCAGACCACATGATCGAACTGTTCCATGGCTACACCTATACAGGCCACCCCATTGCAGCAGCTGCAGGCCTTGCAACAATGGATGTTTACCGTGATGAAAAGCTGTTTGAGCGTGCTGCTTCACTGGAAACCAAATGGGCAGATGCTGCCTTTAGCTTGCAAGGCAATCCATTGGTGGAAGACATTCGCACAATTGGTTTGGTTGCAGGTATTGATATGAAGCCAATAGACGGAAAACCAGGCCTTCGCGCTTATAAAGCCATGGAAAATGCCTTCCATGACCATGGCTTCTTGTTGCGTATTTCCGGTGATACTATTGCCCTTTCTCCTCCTTTGATTATCAGCGAAGATCAGATCAATGAGATTTTCACGGATAAGATGCCGAAAGTTCTAGCCTCCGTCGCAAGTCTCTAATAGAGTTTACACATTCAGGTTCCCACGCTAGGGAACTCATGTATGGAAAGTGATGGGCCAATCACCACATGCATGTGCTGTGTTGTGTAAAGAGTGGAGTGAAGCGGGAGCTATGAAGGGGCGTGACTTTGTTTTGATTGCCGGACTGTGCTTCTGCTTGGCTTTGGCAATTGGCAGTGCTTTTTACATTATTGGCGGCGGCACTGCTTCGGTGTTCTCCATCGTGCTTGCCATTTTCTCGCTGGCCTTGGGCCAAGTTTTTTTACTTGGCATGTCGACTACGCAGAACAGCGATTTTCACACTCACTTCAGATCGATACAAAATGAACAACAAGCCCATCACCACCTTGAAATTGAAAACCGTCGTCAAACCGAATTTATTTTAACCCAACTTACTGAACTTCGAAATGATGCCAGCCGCAATACTGAATTGGTGTCTCAAGGCTTTGCCGATCTCAAAAATTCATACTCTGGGCTGGCCGATGATTTGCAATCGGCCGCATTGGCCAAGCGGGCTGCTGCCTCAATTCAGCGCCAAGAACTTTTGCCCGCGCCAATTATCGCAGCAAAAATTGAAGCACCAGTAACACCCAATATACCTTTCGGTTCTGATCTAACTTTAGCACTTGAGCCCATTGTTGATGTGCAATCAGGCAGCACCGCGCATTACCGCATTCATTTAGGTCTTGCATCAAAATCAGGTGAAAATTTCAACCACGAAAATTTGTTGCACCATGCTGATCGCATTGGCGTTCGAACTCAGCTCGATATTTTTGTGGCGCGTGAAGCGGCTTTACTGCTGCGCCGCTTGCGCGCGCGTGACCCGGCACTGATGATGTTCATGCCCATTGGCGCTGCCACTTTGGCCAACCCAAAAGCCATGGCGCAAATTTTATCTGATCGTTTGGTTGATAATGATGTGGCGCAAGGCCTCGCATTCGAATTGCCCCATGCTATGTTGGCTGGCCTCACAGATCAAGCTCTCGAAGGTCTTGCTAATCTTGCCCGTAATCAGGTTGTTTTGGCTCTCACCAATGCCTCAGTGGTGGGCCTTGATCTCAATGCACTTGCCACATTGAATGTGCGCTTTGTAAATTTAGAGATGGGCGCACTGGGAGAAATTGGCCGTCCAGGCGCAACCGTGATGGGCTTTGCTCAAATCGCCAGAGCATCACGCGTGCAAGTGATAGTTTCTGGCGTTTCAAACCCAAATGTCATACCAAGCTTGCAGCAAATTAGCAGGCTTGCCTCTGGGCTTTGTTTTGCTGCCCCGCGCCGTGTTAAGCGTGAAATTGCCAATCAAGTGAGCAGCAGTTTCACTTTTGCAGCTTAACTAAGAATGAAACAGCTTTCGCAAAAATACCCCATTTGGTTTTGTGACATTTGGGGTGTTGTGCATAATGGTTACAAACCATTCACCACAACATGTTCCGCACTGGCCAAGCATCGCAAAAATGGTGGCACCGTTATTCTCGTCACCAATTCGCCTCGCACTTCAAGGGGCGTTGAGCAACAATTAGACGAAATAGGTGTTTCCCGTGATTGCTATGATGACATCGTAACCTCTGGTGATGTGACCCGCACTTTGATGGTTGGACATGGCGGCGGCGAAGTTTTTCACCTTGGCCCCACGCGCGATTATTCAATCTATGATGGTCTGGCTATTAAGCGGGTGAACCTTGAACAGGCCAAAGCAGTTCTCTGCACCGGCCTGTTTGATGAGCGCAAGGAAACTCCAGCAGATTACGCGCCATTGTTGCAGCAAATAAAACAACATGGCCTCACCATGATTTGTGCCAACCCAGATAAGGTGGTGCGAAAAGGTGAAGCCCTAATTTATTGTGCCGGAGCATTAGCCGATGAATATCTCAAAATCGGTGGCAAAGTTTTAATGGCCGGAAAGCCCTTTGCACCGATCTATGATTTGGCGACACTTAAAGCTGAAAAATTGCGTGGCGTGCCCGTGCTGAAGTCTAAAATTCTAGCAATTGGTGATGGCCCCGAAACTGACATCAAGGGTGCAACAGACTATGGCTTGCCCTGCGTTCTGATCACCGGCGGCATTAATTCTGGTGGTGATGTTTTAACTGATGTGCTGCGCGTGGTGCCTTCAGCACAGATTGTTAAATCTCTACCAGAGCTAGACTGGCATTGAAGTTTTAGCTAAGGCCCCTGTTATGAATACTGCCATGATAACCATTGCGTCACATGAAGTTTTGCCAGATCATTTACGTGGAAGCGTAGTGGCGATTGGCAATTTTGATGGCCTGCACCGTGGCCACCAGCAATTGCTGGCCATTGCCAAAGATTTAGCAGAACAACTGGGCAAGGCGTGGGGCATCTTAACGTTTGAACCCCATCCAAGAACTTATTTCCGTCCACAGGAACCAGTCTTTCGCCTCACCCCTCCAGCGCTCAAGCATCGCCTTGCCAAAGCGCTGGGAGCAAGTTTTGTAGTGTCCATCGCTTTCGATGAGACCTTGGCCAACTCCACTCCAGAAGAGTTTATCAAAACCCATTTGGTTGAGCGCTTGGGCCTTTCACATATTGTGACTGGCTATGATTTTCATTTTGGCAAAGGCCGCAAAGGTGGCTCTGACACATTGCGCGAGCAGGGGGCTTTGCATAATTTTGGAGTCACCGTCGTTGATCAGGTGACCGATGATGGTGATAGCAATGCGCCTTATTCTTCCAGCTCCATCCGCTCCGCCTTGCGCCGCGGCCACTTGCGCCAAGCGGCTCAAGAGTTGGGATATAATTGGATGGTGATGGGCGAGGTGGTGCATGGCGATAAGCGCGGCCGCACCATTGGTTTTCCCACCGCTAATATAATTTTAGAGCCAGGTGCCGAACCATATCGCGGCATCTATGCCGTCACCGCGCGCGATGCGGCGGGCTCTGAGCAATGGCAGGGAGCCGCCTATTTCGGAGACCGCCCCACCTTCAACACCAACCGCACATTCTTGGAAGTATTTTTGCTCGATCAGACCATTGATCTCTATGGCCGCATTTTGATCGTAAGTTTTGTTGATCTGGTGCGTGGCGATAAAACATTTAAATCAGTTGAAGAG
>JANNBH010000052.1:0-26426 GCA_031385245.1 Hyphomicrobiales bacterium
GATGTTTGAAAAAGTGGCGGTGTTAGGCCTTGGGCTGATCGGGTCTTCGCTGTGCCATGCCATGCGCCAACAGAAATTGGCGGGCTCAATTGTGGGTTATGCCCAGAGTGCAGAAACACGTGCCACCGCACTCGAAATTGGTTTGGTTGATAGCGTCTCCGATACGGCGGCAGAAGCCGTCATGGGTGCTGATCTCGTTATTCTCTGTGCGCCTGTTGGGGCTTGTGGGGCGCTGGCTTTCGCAATCAAATTGAATTTAAAACGGGGTTCCATTGTTACTGATGTGGGGTCGGTTAAAGGCGCTATAGTTCGCGAATGCGGGCCACATATTCCTGAAGGCGTACATTTTATTCCGGGCCACCCCATTGCGGGCACCGAACAATCTGGCCCGCGCTCTGGCTTTGCTGAATTGTTTCAGGGTCGTTGGTGCATTCTCACGCCAGTTGCCGGAAGTGATCAAGGCGCTGTGGCCAAGCTTGAAGCGTTCTGGAAAGCCTGTGGGTCCAATGTTGAAATCATGGATGCCGAGCACCATGATTTAGTTCTGGCCATCACCAGCCATCTGCCGCATCTCATTGCCTATACCACGGTGGCCACCGCCGCCGATTTGGAAAGCGTGACTGATTCTGAAGTGATTAAATACTCAGCTTCGGGCTTTCGCGATTTCACCCGCATTGCCGCCTCTGACCCAACCATGTGGCGCGATATATTCTTGAATAACAAAGATGCCGTTTTGGAAATGCTGGGGCGATTTTCAGAGGAACTTTCTGTGTTGCAACGCGCAGTGCGTTGGGGTGATGGGGAAACCTTGTTTAATCTCTTCACGCGCGCGCGTGAGGCACGCCGCAATATTATTGCGGCTGGGCAAGATACGGCGGCGCCTGATTTTGGACGCGCTGCAAAGAAAGATTAAGTGGTGCCAATCTATAATCCGCAAGCTGAGCAGCGCCGTTGGATTTTTGGCTATGGCTCACTGATGTGGCGGCCTGGGTTTGAGTTTTTACGCCAGGTGCCAGCACGGCTTTCTGGCTATCATCGGCGCTTAAGTGTCTATTCAAATCATTACCGTGGGACGGAGGAAAAACCTGGGCTGGTTTTAGGGCTGGATCGAGGCGGGTCTTGTGTGGGTATTGCTTTTGAGATTGCCGACGATAAATGGTTAGAGGTTTTGGATTATGTGCGGCAGCGCGAAATGATCACCGGCGTTTACCGCGAAATTGTGAAACAGGTTTATTTAGATGGGCAAACCCGACCTGTGTTGGCAGTCACTTATGCGGTTGATCGAAAGCACCCGCAATGTGCGCCGCGCCTTTCGGTTGAAAACACAATGGTTTATGTGGCGCAAGGGCACGGGCTATCGGGAAGCTGTGTTGATTATGTCCGCAATACGCTTCAGCATTTGCGCGGCATGGGCCTGCATGATACCGGGCTAGAAAAGCTGGCGCCAGCGCTGGAGAATTTAAGCGGCCCGCACCCATAAAGCGGGTGCTTCGCTGAAGCCAAAACTTTCAGCCACATCACCCAAAGCCAGCGACAAATCACACCGCACAGATTCAGCAATATCAGGGCTTTTGGCTAGAAGATGCACATGCACCTCATCGACGCCCAAGTGTTCGAGGCGGGTTAAATCATCATCGCCCAAGGTTTTATCCCAGAAGGGCGCAAAGCGGCCCACATCAACTGCGATGCGTAAATGACCACGGCGTTTAACCGCCACATAAACAGCACCTGGAAGCGGTGGGCAAGCATCCAAATCATAGACGGAATGGATGTATTTACGACCCGAAGACCCTTGCCAATAGAAAAATCTCTCCTTCATATCGGCGTCTTGTGGGGTGTTGAGCGCTATGGGGGAACCTTGAATAAACATGAGAACATAAATAGAACAAATAGTGATTCGTGTCAAGGGGGGAATTATCCGCAAACTGCAAAGCCGCATGAGGTACAAGATTTACAACCTTCTTGATGGATCAAACTATCGCCCCCGCAAGAGGGGCACAGGTCAGTCTCATCCTTGCTCACACTAAGGATGGAGCCGGTCACGGCGTTCGGTCTAAATGTAGTGCAACCTTTGAGACCTAAAGCATAGGCTTTCTCATAGACCGAAACGAAACTTTCAAAGCCTTCAGCCTCGGCCACGTTGATTGTTTTGGAAATGGAACTGTCGATAAAGGGTTGAACCGCCGCTTGCATGGCCAAATGATCATCAGGGTACAGATCATTCACCGACACCAATTCAGGCGGAAGAGATCTGGGGTTAGCCTCATGCCAAAGCTTCACTGCATAATCTTCGAGTTGTTCTGTACGTTCGCCATAAGCATCTCTGATGCGGCGTTCATAGGAGGCGCTGAAAATTGGCTCAATGCCGCTGGAGACATTTCCAGCTAGCAAAGAAATTGTTCCCGTTGGCGCAATCGACGTGAGCAAGCCATTGCGTAAACCAGATTTAGAAATCATCGCGCGCTGATCAGAAGAAAGCGAAATGCCATAAGGTGTTGCCAAATAGTTTTCTAAATCAAACAGCAGGAATGATCCCTTCTCGGCAGCAAGGGCGCAACTCGCCTCTAAGGCAGCCTGCTGAATTGTTTTCATCCAATCCGCTGCCAAACTGGCGGAACGTTCAGAACCATAACGCTCTCCACACATGAGCAAAGCATCCGCAAGGCCGGTAATCCCCAAGCCCAATCTGCGCTTGTTCAAAGCCTCGCGTGTTTGTTGGGGCAAGGGATAATTTGAGACATCAATCACATTGTCTAAAAACCGAATGGCAATTGCAGCCACGCGCGCCAATTCAATTCTATCCAAAGACGCAGATTTAGAAAAAGGCGAGGAAACAAAGCGCGTTAAATTAAGCGACCCCAAAAGACAGGCGCCATAAGCTGGGAGCGGCTGTTCACCACAAGGGTTGGTGCAAGTAATTTCTTCGCAATAAGACAGAGGATTTAGCGTGTTGATGCGGTCAATAAAAATAACACCGGGCTCGGCATAATCATAAGTGGCACGCATAATTTGCTGCCAAAGTTCGCGGGCGCGCAAAGTTTTAAAAACGCGCCCAGCAAAAATCAAAGACCATGGTGCATCGGCCTGCACAGCGGCAATAAATGTGTCCGTCACTAAAACTGAAACATTGAAATTGCGAAGTTTAGCGGGGTCTTGTTTGGCTGCAATGAAGGCTTCAATATCAGGGTGATCACAGCGCAACGTGCCCATCATGGCGCCGCGCCGTGCTCCGGCTGACATAATAGTACGGCACATCGCATCCCATACATCCATAAAGCTTAGAGGGCCAGACGCATCAGCCCCCACACCATGAACGCGCGCTCCCTTGGGGCGTAGCGTTGAAAAATCATGGCCAATGCCGCCACCTTGTTGCAGCGTCTGTGCGGCCTCGCTCAGCCCTGCAAAAATCTCCGGAATGGAATCGCCAATTTTGTTCATTACAAAACAATTGAACAACGTGACAGCTCGGCCCGTGCCCGCCCCCGCCAAAATGCGGCCCGCAGGCAGAAAGCGCAAATCTGCCATCACATCATAGAATGCATTTGCGTGCTGGGCGCGAGATGCATCTGGTTCAGCCATGGCCACCGCATCTGCCACGCGGCGAAAACTTGTCGCCAAATCCGCTTCATCATCAAAGCGATATTTGGCCGCCCAAATCTGCTGGGCGATATCAGTGGCGGGCATGGCAGATTGAAAATTCATAACCCGAAACATACCATGAACAATAATAAGAGTCGAGTCCCCGTTCTAGCTTTGTACTTTATCGCTGCGGGCTTCACGCACCAGGCCAGCCGAAGACTTTTCAATGGCATTTTGCAATAGCTGCTGAAATTCTTTGCGTGGCAGGCCGGCGGGAATGGGCTCGCAAAATTCAATAATAATTGTGCCGGGGTAACGCATAAATTTGCGCCTTGGCCAAAACAGGCCTGCATTCAAGCCAAAGGGCACGCAGGGCACGCCAAGCTGGCCATAGACTGCGGCAACTCCAGGCTTGTAATCTGGTGGCTCATCCACCCCACGCCTTGTGCCTTCTGGCATAATCACAATTTGCCGCGGGCGGGCCACTTCCTCTTTGGCGCGGGCGGTCAAATCGCGCAAAGCTTGAGTGCCAGCATTGCGATCAACTGCAATCATTTTAAACTTCAAACAGAACCAGCCGAAAAAAGGAATGTAAGTCAGATCTTTCTTCAAAACAAAACACGGGTCATCCAACAAGGGCAAAATTGCAAAAGTTTCCCAGAAGGATTGGTGCTTGCCTGCAACAATGACTGGGCCCTTAGGAATGTGTTGGCGCCCACGCACCACCATCTTGGTATTGCAAATAACCCGCAATAGCCAAATTGAACTTCGCGCCCAAGTTTGAAGCGCCCTGATGGCCCATTTGCGAGGCAAGAAGAAAAACTCAAACCCCAGCACCAAGAACAGCGCCAGATTGAGGTAAAATAAAATATTAAAAACAATTGAGCGCAGCACTATCATGGTGTGGACTTTAGCATATTTGTGAGCGTGAGTTTAGCACTGATCACAGCAATAGCTGTGGCGGCCAGTGGCACACTTAACATCGCTCCATAAGTCCAAACAGGAGCCGCTCCGAATAAAAGATTATAGCTGGCCAAGGCCACGCTATTGTCGGCGGTGTTACCAGACAGGCTTAAAGCCAAAAATGTAAGCAAGCCCAAGCCAACGCCACAGCAACCGGAAACTAGTCCCGTAGTTAAAAAGCGCCGATCAATTTGGCGGGCAATATAGCCATCCTTTGCCCCGACCAGATGCAACACATCCACCACCTCTCGGTTAGCAGCCAGAACCGCGCGCGCCGCAAACACCACGATGGCAAAACTTGATGCGCCAATCAGAAGCAAAATGAGATAAGAGAGCAGAGACAGCGTGTGGCCCATGCGCGCCAACTCTGTTTGCCAACGTCTGTGCGTATCGAGGCTCGCACCTTTTATGTTGGAAGCTAAAGTTTGGGACAGACTTTCAAAATCTGGTGGATTGATCTCATCAATGGTCACGCGGATGAGGCGCGGCACCGGGAGATCGGAAAGATCAGTATCGCCGAGCCAGGGTTCCAGCAATTTGAGACTTGCTTCGCGGTCGAGAGTTTCTGCTGATTTAACTCCATCGGTTTCAACAAGAATGGCAACAGCTTTGGTCAGTTCAGTTTCCACATCTACTTTTTCGAGAACACGCACTTGCACAGTCACTTCGCGAGACAAGCCCCGCGTCCAGCCCTCAACTGATCGATCAATTAAAATCAATGCACCAATGGCAAGACATGCGAGATAGCACATCACCGTCATTGTAACTGTGAGGTTGCGGAGGGGTGCAGCTTCAGGAGGAATGATGGGCCCTGGCTTTGAGTATTCGTCAGTCATTATCCGTGCCTCACTTGACCTGCTTCTAAGCGCAGCAAAGGCTTTTTGCCTTGCTTCACCAAGGCCTCATCATGGGTTGCCATGAGAACTGTTGTGCCCAATCTGTTGAGCTCGAGAAAAAGATGCAGCAAGCGCTTGGCCAGAATGGGGTCCACATTGCCGGTTGGCTCATCAGCCAATAATAATTCCGGCTTGGAAATCACCGCTCTGGCAATTGCGGCGCGTTGTTTTTCGCCACCTGATAAAACATCGGGGTAGACATAGGCCTGCTCTTTGAGGCCCACCCATTCCAGCAAATCTAAAACGTCTTGGCGATAATCTTCCACCCGCTGACCTGCCACGCGCAAGGGCAGTGCCACATTGTCGAAGGTTGAAAGATGACCGAGCAATCTGAAATCTTGAAACACCACGCCAATACGGCGGCGCAGAAGTGGCAGCTGACTGCGGGTGAGGCTAGAAACATCTTCGCCAAATAAAGAGACCAGCCCTCGTGTTGGCTTTAGAGCCATAAATAAAAGACGGAGCAGTGATGATTTACCAGCACCTGAAGAGCCTGTGAGAAAATACATCTCACCTGGTGCGATTGAAAAGCTGACATCATTCAAGACTGCCGCTCCATCGCCATAGCGCAAACCCACATGTTGCAAATCAATCAAACCCCAATCCCTCTCTTGAAACAGCTTTGCCGCATCTGGCTTAACTGACTGTTAACCGTAACGGCTGTTAGGCTGGTGTTTTGAAAACCATTTTCACTGAGCAATTTGTTAAAAGCATGATCGTCAACTGTCCCTCTTGCAACACGCGCTATGATCTTGGCGAATATGGCCATGGCACATCTGCGCTCACAATCACTTGCAGGGCGTGTAGCCACAGTTGGAAAGAACATCCCATCATCGATGTGGTTGAGCAGCCGTCTCGCGCGCTTGCACGAATCATCAATCTTGATGACGAGCCTGAAATTGATGTGCAGCGCTTGGTTGAAGCGGCACGAGCAGCCCATGACGAATTTGCTGGCCAGCGCAAAGTGCGACTTCGCAAAACAATGGGATGGGCGGGATTGGGGCTTACGGTTGCCTTGCCTGTGCTGATCCTCGCACTAATTCCAGAAACAGTGGTGGCCGCAGCGCCTGCAACGATCACTGCTTATGAAAAACTGGGTTATAGCGTCAATATCTATGGACTTGAAATTCGCCATATAGAACAACAACATAACATGGTTAATGGGGCGCGTGTGTTGATGATCAAGGGTGAGATTAGCAATCCAACTAATGATATTCGCAAAATTCCATGGCTGCGTTTTGGTTTGAATGATCAAACCTCAACCGAACTCTACACTTGGACTTTGGATACGGCATCGCGGCCTTTGCGCCCGGGTGAAACCACAAGCTTTGTTACCCGCGTTGCAGCCCCACCGGAACTTGCGAAGAACTTACAAATTCGCTTTGCACATCCCGATGAAATCGGCTCAAATACAAAATTATGAGCACAATCACAATTGATGGACATCGTATTGATGTCCTTTTTTCTGAAGCTGAGATAGCACAGCGCATCACAGTTTTGGCCGCCGAAATTGCCGCGCGCAAACCGCACCGCTTGTTGGTGGTGCCCGTGCTCAAAGGCAGCTTTATTTTTGCAGCCGATTTGATTCGTGCCATGCACCATGCTGGATTATCGCCTGAAGTTGATTTTATGATTCTCGCCAGTTACCGCGCGGCGCAAACATCTTCAGGTCAAGTTGATGTGTTGCGTGATATTGAATCAATCGTTGAAGACCGCGATGTGTTGTTGGTTGATGACATTTTGGAATCGGGCCGCACTTTAGCCTTTGCCAAAGATTTACTCACGGCGCGTGGCGCCAAAAATGTCATGTCTTGCGTGCTGCTCGATAAGCCTGGGCATTTGGCTGCAAATATCAAATCAGATTTCAAAGGCTTTGATTGTCCCGATTTATTCGTCGTTGGTTACGGCATGGACATGGCGCATCAATTCCGCGAGCTGCCTTTTGTTGGGCATGTGGTGACGGGTTAATAGAGACCCTTGAGCAACCGCTCAATGTAACCCTTCTCGGTCTCGCCTAAGTTTTGGTCATTGCTGCGGTTCCGCAGTTGCTCCAAAATTTCTCTGGCGCGCTTGATCGCCATTTCTGAGGGCACAGTATTTTTGTTTGGCCCTTGGTCCGGATTATGGGTGGAGCGCGGGCGGCCTAGTGGGTCATCAGTGTTGCCGCCAGCTTCACCATCTTTGCCCTGCTGGCCGGTTTTGCCTTGGCCTTGCTGGGCTAATCGTTGCCCAAGCTTTTTGGCCCCCTTCTGCATTTGCTCCATGGCTTCGCCTTGCTGCTGCAACGCCTCATCCTTAGAGCCTTCACGAAGGTTGCCTTCTGCCCCTTTCATACTTTTTGAAGCATCACCCAATTCGCCTTTGCCTTCGCCATCCAATTCGCGCTGCAAGCGATCAAGCTGATCAGAAAGGCCGCCTTGCTTATCGGCTAAATCCGACCCTTGTTGATCACTAGGTTGGTCGCCCCCATTTTGTGGAAGACGTTGTGTTCTATCCATCAATTCTTGCTGGCGGCGCATCATGTTTGAAAGTTCGTCGAGCTTATCTTGTAAGCCCGGATCACCATTTTGATCGGCTTGATCACCTTGACCGGGTTGCAAATTCTGCAAGAGCTTATCAAGTTCAGAGAGTAATTTTTCAGCCGCATCTTTTGAGCCGCTCTCAGAGAGCTTCTTAATATCATCCAACATTTTTTGCAGTTGGTCTTTGCTAATCTCGCGTCCATTTTGCTTGTCTTTATTTGGGGTGCCTTCAGCTTGGCGCTTCTCTGCTTCTTTACGCATTTGATCCAGTAGCTTGTCCATGGCTTTACGCATTTTATCCGTAAGCTCAGCAATTCTTTCAGGTGGAGCACCATCGCGCAGGGCTTGTTCCAATTGCTGCTTCAGTGCCTTCAATTCAGCGCGCGCATCAGCCAATTCACCATCTTCGATGGCAATGGCGATGGGCCAGAGATCAGTGATGGCCTGAACAGCCACATCGGTATCACCCGCATTGGCCAGCGATGATTTGATCACCGAGAGGTTGAGAATGAGGCCAGTTTTTTCGGCGATGCTATAGGGAAAGGCCAACATCGCATCGAGCATCACGGCCACATCGGGTGCAGAATCAGGATTGAGGATGAGGTTCTTGCGTTGCTCAATCAGCGCCATGGCCAGTGGCCTATAAAAATTGCGCTCCGGCATTTTGAAGCGTTTGGCTTCAGTGGCCGTGGCGTGACCTGCCGCATCGGTTGCGGTTAAAACCACTTCAACATAGAGACCAGCCCAGGCATGAGCGCTGAGGTCTTGTGTGGTGTCACCAGTTTCGGATTTTGCACCGGGATGACGCAGAGCGATTTTGAAACTCGGGGGATCAAACAAAAAAACGCCGTTGTTTTCAAAACCAACATCGTTTTCTTGCTGGTCCGCCAGTGAGATTTCAGCGGTGATGGATTTGACGCCGTAATCATCAGAGGTTTCCCAACTGAGATTGAGTGCGCCCAGTTTTTCGGCTTTGGGTTCAGTGCTCAATTTGATTTTAGGCGGTTCATCAGGGATGAGCGCTATAGGCCAACTTGCCAGTTCTTTAGTGCCGTCAAAAAGCTTCACACGCAATGGGCGTTCCAACTTTATCTCGCTGGTGAATCCTGTCTCACTGGTTTTTGATTGAGTGGTGATTGATTTGAGTTCCGTGGTGGAATCGTCCAAGGCAAAAAAAGTCAAACGCGGATTTTCAACACCTTGAACGCGCAAAGAAAGGCTGGCGTCTTCTGGCACTAAAATATCTGACCCATCACTAAGCTTTTCACGCATGGCTGCACTGGTCAATAAAAGTGGCGGCTTGCCAGTGTAAGCAGGTGGTTTCAGCCAGGCATCGATGGTTAGAGGTTGAAGTTGAATTGGTTTCGATAGGCTAGCTGCATTTCGGGTGTTTGAGAGCAAATCGCCCGGTCCCAATAACAAGGCTGAGAGGGCCGCAAGCGCCACAGGCACACGCAAGGCCGCAGGATCAAATATCCGCCATGCCGATGTGGGCGGCGCAATTTTTACATTTTCAAGTTCTGCAAGTTTGCGGCGCTGGTGTTCTTGCCAGAGGGCCGCACTCTCGGCACTTTGGGATTCTGACACCAGATCATCATTAAAACTTGAAACCGCGCGGTGATCAATGTTCGAGGCCTGCTCCATGCGGCGCATCGCTGTGAGCTGGCTTGGTGATTTGATTTTGCTCAGGCCGCGAAGTGACATTAGAAAGCCTAAAGCCAGAACGGCAAGAGCTGAAAGCTGGGCCCATTTTGGCATCTCACCCAAAATGCCGGAAGCACTGAGCGCTACAGCAACTCCGATCACTAAGACTGGCCGCTGCACTGCCGACCAAAGGTTTTCCCACAGCATTGCTGCCCGTTGCAGGGTGATTTTGCGGGTTAAGGGTGTTGGTTCGCTCATGCCCCACATTATACCACAAATGGGCTAAATTAGGGTTGATGCAAAAGAACTATTTTTGCCACGAGGCCAAATGATCGAGGCCCAGCAATTCTTCATAAGTTTGGCGTGGGCGCACGATGGCAAAATCATCACCATTTACCAAAATCTCGGGCACCAGCAGCCGTGAATTATAGGTGCCGGATTGCACAGCGCCATAAGCGCCAGCCGTCATGGTGGCCAAAAGATCGCCTTGTTGCAGCTTTGGCAGGCGGCGCGATTTTGCTAAATAATCGCCAGATTCACAAACAGGCCCCACCACATCGGCCTCTTCTGATTCAGCATTGCGCGTTTCATCAACGGCGATGATCTCGTGATAGGCATCATACAAAGTTGGGCGGATCAAGTCATTCATGGCAGCATCTTGAATGATGAAGTGGCGGCCTTCATTTTCCTTTACATAGATTACGCGGCTCACCAAAATTCCGGCATTGCCCACAATCATGCGGCCTGGTTCCATCATATATTTCAAACCAAGATGACCCAAGGTGCGTTTCACCATGGCGGCATATTCATCTGGATGTGGCGGAATATCATTGTCGCCGCGATAAGGCACACCAAGGCCGCCACCCAAATCTAAATGGCGAATGTTATGGCCTTCGGATTTTAGTTTTTCGACCAGTTCTGCCATCAGTTTGAAGGCTTGCTCGAAAGGTGCAAGTTCAGTGATCTGGCTGCCGATATGCATATCCACGCCGGAGACATCAATGTTGGGCAATGCAGCAGCACGGGCATAGACTTCAGAAGCTCGCAGATTGGAAATGCCGAATTTATTGTCAGCTTTGCCAGTGGTAATTTTCGCGTGGGTTTTTGCATCAACATCAGGGTTGACGCGAATAGATACCGAAGCCCGCTGGCCCACGCGTTGAGCAACTTCGGAGAGAAGTTCTAACTCGGGCTCAGATTCAACATTGAAACAGGCAATGCCCTCTTTCAAAGCAAAAGCCATTTCCTTGGCGGTTTTGCCTACGCCGGAAAATACGATTTTGCGGGCAGGAACTCCAACTGCAAGGGCGCGGCGCAATTCGCCTTCGGAGACCACATCCATGCCTGCGCCAAGATCGGCCATGGTTTTAAGAACAGCCTGATTGGAATTGGCCTTCATCGCGTAACAGAGTAAATGCTCAGTGTCAGCAAAGGCCTCATTCATTACTTTGAAGTGGCGCTGCAAGGTGGCTGTGGAATAGCAATATAATGGCGTGCCCACTTCATCGGCCAAAGCTTTGAGATTCACATCCTCAGCGTGGAGAATGCCATTTTTATATGCAAAGTGATGCATGATTAGTTCTGGTTGGTGAAGGTGGGCTTTGGCGCATCGGGATCACCCTTCACGCCACAACCCGCAAGGGTGGAGACGATGATGGCCGCTAGAATGGCTTGTTTAAGAAATATCATCACCGCTCACTTCCCTTTCGAGGCTCGTTGCCAACGTCTGGCTTCGCGGCGCACATTGGAAGGTGCAGTTCCTCCGAAGCTTAATCGAGACGCCACAGAAGCTTCAACCGACAAACGTTTGAACACGTCCTTGGTGATGCCGCCGTGGATGGCTTGCATGTCTTCTAACAAAAGTTCGACAAGTGTACAGGATTTTTTTTCAGCCAAGGCCACCACGCGGCCCGTCACATGATGGGCCTCGCGGAACGGCAAGTTGAGCTTTTGCACCAGCCAATCGGCTAAATCAGTAGCAGTTGAATAATCAGCATTGGCTGCGGCTTTTAGAGTTTCAACTTGAGGCTCCATATCGCGCACCATTCCAGCCATTGCAGCAATGGCCAAAGCGAAATTGTCGAGCGCATCAAAGGTTAGTTCTTTGTCTTCCTGCATGTCCTTAGAATAAGTGAGGGGTAGACCCTTCAACACCATGGCCAATGACGTGAAGGCCGCCAAAATGCGACCAGGTTTTGCCCGCACAAGTTCAGCCGCATCGGGGTTGCGCTTTTGCGGCATGATGGATGAGCCGGTGGTGAACTTGTCTGAAAGTTTCACAAAGCGAAATTGCGCCGAACACCAGATCACAATTTCTTCGGCCAACCGCGAAAGGTGTATTGATGATATGGTGCAGGCGGCAAGCACTTCTAAAACATAGTCGCGTGCTGAAACCGCATCCATGGAATTACGCATTGGCGCAGTAAAACCTAAATCCTTGGAGGTCATGTGCCGATCAATGGGGTACGACGTGCCAGCAAGGGCAGCAGCACCCAATGGATTTTCATTCATGCGTTTTTTTGCATCGGCAAGCCGTGAACGATCACGCCCTAACATTTCCACATAAGCCAGCATATGATGGCCAAAGGTGACAGGTTGAGCAGATTGCAGATGCGTGTAACCCGGCATTAAAGTTGCAGCATGGAGCTCAGCTTTTTGCGCCAAGGCAAATTGCAAATCTTGCAGAGCGCTGTCTAAAGCATCCACGCAATCTCTTACATAAAGCCGCATGTCGGTTGCCACTTGATCATTGCGTGAGCGGGCGGTGTGCAAGCGGCCAGCGGCTTCACCAATCAATTCCTTGAGGCGCGATTCTACATTCAGATGAATGTCTTCGAGAGCCGCAGAGAATTTAAACTTGCCCGCTTGAATCTCAGCCAAAATCTGATCAAGACCTTTTCGAATATCTGTGGCATCGGTTTTTGTGATAATACCTTGTTTGGCCAACATGGCCGCATGGGCCTTGGAGCCTGCAATGTCTTGGGCGTACAAGCGCTGATCAAAATGAATTGATGCATTTATTTCCGCCATTATGGCAGAAGGGCCTTCTTTAAACCTGCCGCCCCACATTTTATTGGTCATCAAAAATCCTTTGTCGCATCTGAGAATAAACTTATGAAAAAGCTTCTGCCCATTTTGCTTTTAATCGCCGTTGCTGGCTTTAGCCTTTACTGGTTTCAAGGCCCCCCGCGCAAGGTCTCTGATGCTGCACCAGCCTCGGCCATGGCGGCCTTTATCAAGCATCCGCAACCTAAAGATATTGCAGGTTTCAGCTTTGTGGATGTCACCGGGTCTGAGAAAGACTTATCTAACTGGAAAGGCCGTGTGGTGCTTCTTAACCTGTGGGCCACATGGTGCGCGCCCTGCCGCAAGGAAATGCCAGAATTGGCGAGGTTGCAAATGCTGATGGGATCAGCCGATTTTGAAGTTGTGGCACTCAGCGAAGATTTAAAAGGGGCGGAGGCATCGGCTGCGTTTTTGAATGAGATCGGTGCTGATAATCTCGCTCTTTATGTCGACCCCAAAGCCACAGCATTGGCCGCTTTACAGTCCGTTGGGTTGCCCACAACAGTGCTGATTGATCGCAATGGGAAGGAAGTGGGGCGTTTGCTGGGCCCAGCCGATTGGGCGTCAGAGGACGCGCAGAAACTGGTAAAGGCTGCGCTCGATGCAAAGTGAAGATTTCAGGCGCTTGGCTTTGGCTTTGCCGGAAGCCCACGAGAAATCGCATTTCGGCAAGGCCGATTTTCGGGTAAGGGACAAGATATTTGCCGGCTTCAATGACAAAGGTGTTGCCTATGTGAAGCTGGTGCCTGAGCAGCAAGATATGCTGGTGGCCGCTGAACCGCTTTTGATCACACCAATTCCCGGTGGCTGGGGGAAGAAGGGTTGGACATTGGTGGACCAAAACCAAAGCGATGAGGCCCTGCTCAAAAGTGTTTTGCTCATGGCATGGAAAAACGTGGCGCCAAAATCACTTCAACGTTAGCGCGTCGGCACTGGCACTTCGCCGCGGTAATCATAAAAGCCGCGTTTTACTTTGCGGCCTAACCATCCGGCTTCCACATATTTAACCAGCAAAGGACATGGGCGATATTTTGAATCGCTCAGGCCTTCATGCAACACTTGCATCACCGAGAGGCAAGTGTCCAAACCAATAAAGTCAGCAAGTTCTAATGGTCCCATGGGGTGATGGGCGCCTAGCTTCATTGCTGTGTCGATGGCTTCAACGCCGCCCACGCCTTCATACAAGGTGTAAACCGCTTCATTGATCATGGGCAGCAAAATGCGGTTTACAATAAAGGCTGGAAAATCTTCGGAGACGGCAGTGGTCTTGCCCAAGGACTTGGCGAACTCATTGACGGTTTGAAACACGCCATCGTCCGTAGCGATGCCTTTGATCAGCTCTACAAGTTCCATCACCGGAACTGGGTTCATAAAATGAATGCCCATAAAGCGTTCAGGGCGGCCAGTCACGGCGGCAAGTCTGGTGATCGAAATCGAAGAGGTGTTGGAGCTTACTATGCATTCCGGCTTTAGATGCGGGCAGACGGCCTCAAAAATTTGGCGCTTGATGGCTTCTTTTTCAGTAGCAGATTCAATCACCAAATCAAAATCAGCAAATCCTTCGTAAGAGGAAATGGCGCTGATCTTAGTAAGAGCCGCAGCTTTGTCTTCTGGGGTGGTTTTTCCTGATTTGACGCGGCGTGCCAGATTGGCATCAATAGTAGCAAGGCCAGCCGCAATGCGTTCGGCACTTACATCATTCAGGCCAACTTGATAACCAGCTGCCGCGCAGACTTGGGCTATGCCGCAGCCCATCTGCCCTGCTCCAATAATGCCAACTTTGCTGATTTTCATTTTATCTATCGCCCTAGCTTACCTAGCTCTGCTTCAAGTTCTGGCACGGCAGTGAATAGATCGGCTACCAAGCCATAATCAGCCACTTGGAAAATTGGGGCTTCATCATCTTTGTTGATGGCTACGATGATTTTTGAATCTTTCATGCCGGCTAAATGTTGAATGGCGCCAGAAATGCCCACGGCGATATAAAGATTAGGGGCCACCACTTTGCCAGTTTGTCCCACTTGATAATCATTGGGCACATAGCCAGCATCCACTGCGGCGCGTGATGCACCAACAGCAGCGTTGAGCTTTTTTGCCACACGTTCCAGCATCACAAAGTTTTCACCAGATTGCATCCCGCGCCCGCCAGAGACAATGATTTTGGCTGAGGTGAGTTCGGGGCGATCTGATTGGGTGAGGTTTTCGCTCACATAAGATGAGAGCGCTGGATCAGAGGCGGCACTGGCTTTTTCGACTGGTGCAGAACCCGTTTCACCTGTGGCGGCAAAAGACGCGGTGCGTACAGTGATGATTTTCTTAGTGTCTGTTGATTGAACAGTTTGCACGGCATTGCCTGCGTAAATCAGACGCACAAAAGTGTCGGCGGATTTCACTTCGGAAATATCCGAAATTTGCATCACATCTAAAAGTGCTGCAACGCGCGGCATAAAATTTTTGCCATTGGTGGTGGCCGCAGCAACGATGTGATCATAAGCAGGGGCCAAGGCCACAACGGTAGCGGCCATCGGTTCAGCCAATGGGCGTTCCAAAGCGGCGGATTCCACATGCAGAACTTTTTTGACACCAGTCAATTTTGCCGCTTGGGCCGCAGCGGCACCAGCATTGTTGCCCGCAACCAATACATGCATATCGCCCCCCATTTGGAGAGCAGCCGTCAGCGCCTTGTGGGTTGCGTCCTTCACGGACTTATTATCGTGTTCGGCAATCAAGAGAACAGCCATGATTAAATTGCTCCTGCTGTTTTGAGGGCACTGACCAGTTCAGCTACTGATTTTACTTTGACACCAGCAAGGCGCTTGGGTGGCTCAACAGTATTCACCACTTTCAAACGTGGCTTCACGTCAGCGCCATAATCAGCTGGAGTTTTTTCATCGAGCGGCTTTTTCTTAGCCTTCATAATGTTAGGCAATGAGGCATAGCGCGGCTGATTGAGGCGAAGATCCGTGGTGATGATCAAAGGCATTTTCACTTTGAGAGTTTGCAAGCCGCCGTCAATTTCGCGGGTAATGGTTGCATCGCCTGAACCCACCTCAAGTTTGGAGCAGGCCGTAGCTTGGGCCCAGCCCAATAAAGCCGAAAGCATCTGTCCGGTTTGGTTGCAATCATCGTCAATGGCTTGTTTGCCGAGGATCACCAGATCTGGCTTTTCTGCATCAATCACGCCCTTCAAGATTTTGGCCACGCCCAGTGGTTCTACATAGTCATCGTGTTTAACCAAAATTGCTCTATCGGCACCCATGGCCAGAGCAGTCCGTAATGTTTCCTGTGATTGTTGTGGTCCGATGGTGACGGCGATAATTTCGGTGGCCACACCCTTTTCCTTCAGGCGAATGGCCTCTTCCACGCCAATCTCATCAAACGGGTTCATCGACATTTTCACATTAGCAAGCTCAACGCCCGAGCCATCCGCCTTCACGCGAATCTTCACGTTGTAATCAACCACGCGCTTAACAGCGACAATAACCTTCATACCGAACCTCATGTGCGAATTTTGCGGGACACTAGTGATGGCCTCCCTTATAGTCAATTCTGGGAACGGCGTGGCCTGCTCAATTGCGACGATTTGGCAAGATGAGCAGGCGGTTTCGCAAGGTGATGGTCAAGATTATGCCAACAACAAACCCCCCAATATGCGCCCACCACGCCACCTCTTCGCCGGGCTGAGAGGCGGCCAAGCTGAACACTTGTAGAAGAAACCAGCCGCCAAGCACCCAAATTGCAGGCATAGGAACTGGAATCCGCATAAATAGCAAAATCCATACGCGGGCTCGGGGATATAAAACCAAATAGGAGGCCAAGACGCCAGACACAGCCCCAGACGCGCCCACCAGTGGGCTTGCTGAATTGGGCATCATAAAGGCATGGGTTAGCCCACCCCCTGCTCCACAGAGCAGATAGAAAATAATGAAGCCCACATAGCCATAGGCATCTTCGATATTATCAGCAAAGACCCAGAGAAACAGCATATTGCCAATCAGGTGCATCCAACCTGCGTGGAGAAATAAATATGTAATCAGCGTGAAGGGTTCGGGGATTGGATTTTGCAGGCCGCCGCCATGAAACAGCTCCGTGGGAATAACCCCAAAACCACTCGCCATATTGCCTTGCACAACATCTGACGTGAAAGCGCCGGTGAACAAAAATATCCCAATGTTGAGCGCCATGATCGTAACAGTGACGAATTGAAAGCGAATGACTTTCAAGGGCGTGTCGTCATGCAGCGGAATGAACATTTTTAAATGTTAGCCGATGAGCAGTTTAATGGCCAGCCAGAACATGATGAGGGCGATGGCTGCATCAATGCCGCGCCAGACGATTGGTTTCGATAAAGGCCCGCGCAGGGCTTTGGCGCCATATCCAATAGCAAAGAACCACACGAAAGATGCAAGCGATGCGCCGAGAGCAAAGGCTGCACGTTCTTCCCGCGGCCTCGCATTGGTGATTGAGCCGATCAGGACCACCATATCAAGATAGACATGCGGGTTGAGCCAGGTGAGAGCGGCACAGGTGGCCAGTGCCATGAAGAGATTGGAGGAAGTTTTGGTGCTGTCGTTCAAGGCTTCGGGTTTCAGCACGCGTCTTGCTGCTTTGATGCCATACCAAATCAGAAAAGCCGCTCCGCCATATTGCATCACTTTGAGAAGCCATGGCAGCACATCTAAAATTGTGCCTAAGCCATAAGTTCCAGCCCAAATCAGAATGGCATCGCTGAGCGAGCAAAAGAGGCATATCCAAAACACATGAGAATTGAGAACGCCTTGGCGGATGACGAAAGCATTTTGCGCGCCAATGGCCACGATCAAGCCACCTCCTAAGGCAAATCCAGCGATAAGTGCGTTCAGCATCTAGCGGGTTTTTCCGGGCACCCAGAGAATATCTCCGTCTGCTGCTTTAAAGTTCACCCAACGGCTTGCCACGAAGAAGAAATCAGAAAGACGGTTGATGTAAGCAATGGCGCCTTCGCTCACATGTTCACCATCATGGGAATTAAGTTCAACGATCAAGCGCTCGGCGCGGCGGCACACAGTGCGGGCCACATGCAAAT
This sequence comes from Hyphomicrobiales bacterium, assembly GCA_031385245.1. Classification (GTDB taxonomy): domain Bacteria; phylum Pseudomonadota; class Alphaproteobacteria; order Rhizobiales; family Aestuariivirgaceae; genus Aestuariivirga. The sequence goes on from JANNBH010000052.1 coordinate 17,736, forward strand.
GTGCAGCAGCGGCATGGCCACCGGGCAGCACGAAAGAGCGCAAGGGCAAGAGTTCGGCATTCAACTCATCAATTTCAGTTTCAAGCCGCTCATATTGTTTTGGCAAGATGCGCAAGGGTTCAAATTCCAATTTCTCACCGCGGTCCGGCACGCAGAGATCAGCCCCCAAATCGAACAGTTCATTTTGAATACGGGCAAGCATTTGATCAAGTTTTTCCAAGCTTGAAGTGTGCAAGCGCACAACGCCTAACGTCGCATTGGTTTCATCCACAGTGCCGTAAGTGGCAATGCGGATATTGGCTTTGGACAGGCGTTCACCATTGCCTAAAGCGGTTTCGCCAGCGTCGCCGGTTCTGGTATAAATGCGATTAAGAACAACCATTGTTTCTACTCGTTTCTAAGATAGAAGGATGGCTTAGCCGATAATGCGCGCGTTGTAACGGTGAGACCTGCGGCAATTGTAATCACCATGGCAATGAGGGCCGTGACAATTGCTGTGGGTGCAGAAAAAACCCAAGGCATTTCCAAGATGTAGTGGGCTAGGAACCACGAGCCAAGCGAACCCACTACAATTCCAAACAGAGCTGAGACCAACCCGAGCAAGGCGTATTCAATGATGAAAGCTAGCAAAAGTTGCCGTCTCGTGGCTCCATACGTTTTAAGCACCACGGCTTCATAACTGCGTGATGAGAGACCCGCGGCCAAGGCTCCAGCCAGCACCAAAATGCCGGTGAGCAAAGTTATTACATTGGCCCCGCGAACGGCCGTGAGCATCTTGCTTAAAAGATCACTCACCGTGGCTAAAGCATCTTTAACGCGCACGGCGGTGACCGATGGATAAGTGCTGGCCATCGTGTTGAGCAAAGCGCCTTCATCGCCGCCATTCATTACAACGGTTACAATGTGGCTGTGGGGTGCGGCTTTCAAAGTGTTAGGCGAAAACACCATGACAAAATTGATGCCCAAGCTTCGCCAATTTACGGTTCGCAAATTGGCAAGCTCGGCTTCAACTTCGCGGCCCAAAACATTGACAGTGATGTGATCACCAATTTTAAGATCAAGGCCTCGGGCAATATCTTGCGTCATGGAAACCAAATTGGGACCAGCGTAATCGTTGGCCCACCATGTGCCTTCAGTGAGGGTTGATCCCTTGGGTAACTCATCAGCATAGGTTAAGCCACGATCGCCCTTTAAGGCCCAGCTTGTGTCTGAGCTGGCTTTCACTTTGTCGCTCGGAGTACCTTTCACTTTGGTAATGCGGCCGCGCAGCATAGGGGCGTTGGTAATTTCAGTTACCTCTGGTTGCGATTTCAAGCTGGCACGAAATTGATCAAGCTCAGCATTTTGCACATCGAGAAAAAAGAAAGCCGGGGCCAGTTCAGGAATGCCTGATTTTAATTCGGTACTGATGGTTTGATCGGTCAAAGCCAACGTTACAAACAGAGTAAGGCCCAAACCAAGGGCCATAATAACTGAACGGCTGGTTGCCCCGGGGCGATAAAGGCTTTGTATGGCTTGGCGCAGCAGAAGATTTTTGGGGCGCGGCAAAAGGCTTGCGGCCTTGACGATTGCCGATGCCAGAATAGCCAAAATGACAAAGCTTGCGGCAAGCCCACCGAGATAGGCGGCAGTGACTTTCGGTTCGTCAAATCCGAGAAGAATGACAATGGCAGCGAGAGCAAGAATGGCCGTTGAGGCAATTAAATAATACCAAGCTGGTTTGCCGCTTTCATCCATGCTGTGTGAGCGAAACAGGGCAGCACCTTGAATGTTGGCAATGCGCGACAGGGGCCAGAGTGCAAAGGCCAAGGTGACAAGCAAGCCAAGCACCGCTGCAAAGACCAGTGGTTTCCAATCTAATGTGGTTGAGATTGGCAGGGGCAGAATTTTGCCGAAGAGCGCATGGACCATATAAGGAGCGGCGGCTCCGGCCATCAGAGCGATGATTATACCCAACACACTGACGGTCATAATTTCTGTGAGGCAAATGCCCACCACATCACGATTTGGCAAGCCCAAGCATTTCAGTGTGGCAATCGATGAGCGCCTGCGGTTTACAAAGGCTGTGACCGCATTGGCAATGCCGGCACCGCCAATGGTGAGTGCGGCCACGCTGACCAAAGTCATAAAATAGCCTAAGCGATCGATAAATTCATCGGCACCTTGGGCGGCTTTATCGGTGGTGCGGATGCGCCAACCTGCATCAGGAAATTTTTTAGCTGCTGCGTCGGCAGCGGTTTTGCCGGCTTTTAAACTAGCATCCCCAGCTAGTTTTACGCGGTAGCGCCAGGTGACCAATGAACCCGGTTGAATCAAGCCTGTTGCTGTGAGGGATTCCTGCGACAGCATGATGCGGGGTCCAAAAATAATGCCATCAGCAATGCGGTCTGGTTCGGTTTCGATTGCAGCAGCGACTGAGAAAATAGCTTTGCCAAGTTTGAGCTGATCGCCGATTTTTAAATTAAGACGCGACAACAAAAGCGGATCGACTTTAATTTCAGTTGCGTTGTTTTTTAGTGTGGCATTTTGATTGAGTTTTAAATCACCATAAAGCGGATAGTTTTCATCGGTGGCTTTAAGTTCTACCAACGTTGACATGCCATTGCTTTGGGCCATAGCGCGCATGGTAGCAATGCGGCTCACTTGGCCAAGTGAATTTATATAAAACAGTTCATCTTGGATTGCTTCGCGTTGGGTTAAAGCAAACTCAAGGTCGCCACCCAAAAGCGTTTGCCCTTGTTCATCCAAACCGCGCCGCACGGACCCGGCGAGCGAGCCGATGATGGCGATGGCTGATACGCCCAAGGTGAGGCAGCTTAGAAAAATCCAAAACCCTTTTAGGCCAGAGCGCAAATTGCGTCTGGCATAGGTTGCCCACAAGTCTGGTCTCATTTTACTTTGCCTTCGCTCACCAAACCATCACGCACTTCCAAAATGCGGTCGCAGCGTTTGGCCAAGGCACGGTCGTGGGTGACCAGAAGAAGAGTTGCTTGCTCGCGGACTTTCAATTCAAACAAAAGTTCAATGATGCTTGATCCGGTTTCCTGATCAAGATTGCCAGTGGGTTCATCAGCGAGCAGAATTTTAGCACCAGATGTTACAGCTCTGGCAATGGCCACGCGCTGTTGTTCGCCGCCTGAAAGCTGGCCGGGGTAATGGCTTAATCGGTGGCCGAGGCCGACGCGCTCCAGGCCCTCCTTGGCGCGGGCCAGGGCATTTTTAACGCCTTTAAATTCCAGAGGCACAGCCACGTTTTCCAGTGCTGTCATAGTGGGGATCAAATGGAAGGATTGAAAAATAATACCAATGTGATCGCGGCGGAATTTTGCCAGAGATTCTTCATTGCGGCCATTTAAAGATTCGCCGCCCACCGAAATCTGGCCCGATGTTACCGCTTCCAATCCGGCTATCACCATCAACAACGAAGTTTTGCCTGAGCCTGATGGACCGACAATGCCAATGGCTTGGCCCGCCGTGGCCTCAAAATCAATGCCGCGCAAAATGTTGACCGTGCCAGCCCGGCTGTTCAAGGTGAGTTTCACATTTTTCAGATCAAGAGCGGAATTGGTTTTTAACATTGAGGTGATTGGCCTTGTAAGTTTGGGTGAGGCTTCCGATAAAGGAATGATGAAACGACTCATACCAGTATTTTTAAGCGTTTGGTTCATGTGGGGGCAGGCTTTGGCTGGCACAACCACAATTTTAGCTTTGGGTGATAGTTTAACGGCGGGCTATGGCTTGGACCCCGGGCAATCCATGCCAGATAAATTGCAGGCGGCCTTACGCTCCAAAGGGTTGGATGTTACGATTATCAATGCCGGAGTTTCTGGTGATACCGCAGCCCAAGGGGCATCACGATTGGAATGGGCGCTGACTGATGAAGTGAAGGTTGCAATTGTTGAACTCGGGGCCAATGATGCGTTACGTGGGCTTGATCCAACTCAGGCTGAAATGGCGCTTCGTGAGATTTTACAGAAGTTGAAAGACCGTAAGATTCCAACCCTTTTGCTGGGTATGAAGGCCCCGCCCAATTTGGGCACAGATTATGGCGCAAAGTTTGATGGCATGTATCCCAAACTTGCCACAGAGTTTGGCGCGGCCCTTTATCCGTTTTACTTGGATGGCGTTGCAGCGCAGCCAGAGCTTAATCAAGCTGATGGCATTCACCCTAATGAAAAAGGTTTGGCTATAATTCTTCCGAAAATTCTTCCCTTTGTTGAAGCTCTGGTTTCAAGGTAAAGTGTGGCATGAACATAAAATTTAGTGATGTTGAAATTATTGCGGCCTTGCAGGGGCTTGTCGGTTGGAGCAAAGTTGAAGGCCGTGAGGCGATTTTTAAAAACTTCAAATTTAAATCGTTTCGAGCGGCGTTTGGATTTATGACGCAAGCGGCTTTGGTGGCTGAGAAAATGGACCATCACCCCGAATGGTTTAATGTCTATGCGCGGGTGGATGTGACGCTGACGACGCATTCAGCAAATGGTGTGACAGAGCTAGATATTAAGCTGGCCAAGGCCATGGATTTGATTGCGTTTGGTTAATACTTAAAGCCCTTGACGCTGGGGCATAGCATCCCCATATTCTGCTCATGTTCTTAGGAGGGACTCATGTCTGAACTTCGTAATTTCCCGCAAACCGGTGCGCGCACCGATGCTGCGATTGATCAAGGCCTTCGGGCTTATATGCTCAAGGTTTATAACTATATGGCTGCTGGTTTGGCGCTCACTGGCATTGCTGCTATTGGCACTTATAACTTGGCTGTTGGCGCTGATGGTTTAACCGCCTTTGGCCAAGCCTTGTTCACCACCCCATTACGGTGGGTTTTGGTGCTTGCACCTTTCGCTTTAGTGATGTTCTTGTCGTTTCGCTTGCACAAAATGAGCGTAGCCACAGCACAGGCCGTGTTTTGGGTCTATGCCGCGTTGATGGGTGTTAGCTTTGCTTCACTTGGTATGGTTTATACCCATAGCAGCATTGCACAGGTGTTTCTGATTACTGCTGTAACCTTTGGTGCGCTGAGCCTTTATGGCTACACAACCAAGCGTGACCTAACTGGCATGGGGTCATTCATGTTCATGGGCCTGATTGGTATTATCATTGCTTCTATCGTCAACATTTTCTTGGCCAGTTCGGCCTTGGGTTTTGCACTCTCAATTCTTGGCGTTCTAGTGTTCACGGGCCTTACAGCTTATGATTCACAGAAGATCAAGGAAATGTATTTTGAAGGTGATGGCGCACAAGTGATGGGCCAAAAGGCCATTAGTGGTGCTTTGACGCTTTATCTTGATTTCATCAACCTGTTCTTGTCGTTGCTGCGTCTTTTCGGCAATCGCAACTAGGCTGCAGAAAAGTTTGAATTGAAGGCCCCGGTGAAAACTGGGGCCTTTTTTATGCGTCCACCAGTTTTGGCTTTTTGACGAGTACGCGCAAAACCTGTTCTAAATCTTGGCCACGCTTTAAGATTAACCCGCCCGGCGCAATCACCGCATATTGGCCCTGCTTTTGGGCAAGTGCGGGGTTTTTGGTGATGCGGTATAAGGGTTGTTCGCTGGCGCGGCGGTGGATGGCGAAAGTTGCCGCTTCGGGGCTGAAATCAATGGCATAATCGCGCCACTCGCCTTCGGCCACATAACGCCCGTAAAGGCTCATAATCAGGCTTAATTCGCGACGATCAAAGCGGATGGGCTTTGGCGCTTTTGCTGAAAAGCGCACAATGTTGGAATTTACATCTTGATCAATGATGTCTGTCATCAAGATGTAACATTGGCTCTGCAAGCTTTGATTTGCAAGGCGCAAAATTCCTTGGTTTTGCCGCAATTGCATCAAGTCTTGGACATGATGCAGGATGATAGTTTGTGTGTTGCCTCAACCGCCCGGTTGGTTTTCACTTCGGTTTAGCCCCCCAGCCCCCCGAAGTTTTAGTGGACCAGCCGGGCGCCCTTTATACCCCCAAGTCCAAAGACTCAAATTAGTCAGTTGAGTAAATAAGGCGGTTCGCTTGTTGCGGCCGCCCTTTTTTGTTCTTGACGTGAAGCTGATGTTTCTCAATACCCTCACGCAACAGGGACGGGGCACATGACGCACGCAAAACCACAGGAATTTCAAGCCGAAGTGGGCAAGCTTTTGCACATGATGGTGCATTCAGTTTATTCCGACCGCGATGTTTTTTTGCGCGAGCTGATTTCCAATGCATCGGATGCGCTTGATAAGTTGCGCTATCAAGCCATCGCCAAGCCGGAGCTTTTAGAACTGGACGCGAAACTTGCGATTACATTGACGCCAGATAAAGTGGCCAAGACTTTGACGATTGAAGACAGTGGTATTGGTATGGCAGCCAAGGAGCTGACAGATAATTTAGGCACCATCGCCAGATCAGGCACGCAGGTTTTCGTCGATAAGGCCAAGGATGCGCCGAGTTTAATTGGGCAGTTTGGTGTGGGCTTTTATGCGGCCTTTATGGTGGCTTCAGAAGTTGAAGTGTTCTCACGCAAAGCCGGCGCCAAGGCCTGCAATGTGTGGCGCTCCAAAGGTGAAGGCACGTTCACTGTTGAAGAGGCGGCATCAAAGGAGCGCGGCACTCGCATTGTGCTGCATCTGCGCGATGATGCTTTGGATTATCTCGAACCGTGGAAGCTTGAAGAAGTGGTGCGGGCCTATTCTGATCACATTGCCCACCCGATTATGTTAGTTGGTGAAGGCGAAGTGCGTCAGATCAATTCCGCCAGCGCCATTTGGATGAAATCAAAATCCGAAATCACTGCGGAACAACACAAAGAATTTTTTGGAATTTTGAACCATGGCACCGATGCGCCAGCGCTGACCATTCATTACCGTGCTGAAGGCCGGCAAGAATATAATGTGCTTTTATATGTGCCAGGAGAGCGGCCATTTGATCTCTATGATCCAGAACGTAAAGGCCGCCAAAAGCTTTATGTGAAGCGCGTGTTCATTGCTGATGACGTGGGGTTGCTGCCGCCTTATCTTCGCTTTGTGCGCGGGGTGATTGACAGTGCAGACATGCCGTTAAATCTGTCACGCGAAATGCTGCAAAATAATCCTGATGTGGCGGTTATACGCAAAGCGGTTGGCAACCGCGTGTTGGCCGAGCTTAAAAAATGCGCGGAAAATGATGTGGCTGCGTTCTCTAAAATTTGGGATGTGTTTGGGCCGGTGATTAAAGAAGGGCTTTATGAAGATTTCGAACGGCGCGATGCGCTGTTTGATATTGCGCGATTCAAGACGACCAAATCCGACACTGTTTCGATGAAGGATTATATTGCAGGCCTCAAAGAAAATCAGACTGCGATTTATTATCTTGCGGCGGAAGATGCAGCCAAGGCCGCTTCAAGCCCGCAGCTTGAAGGTTATAAGGCGCGTGATGTTGAGGTGCTGCTGCTCACTGATCCGGTTGATAGTTTCTGGGTGCGTACCGCTATGGGTTTTGATGGCAAGCCGTTTAAATCCGTGGCCCATGGTTCGGCTGATTTGGATTTGATCAAGACTAAAGATGAAACGCCGGAAGTTAAATCTGATGATCCTGAAATTGCAAGTTTGCTGCTGGCCTTTAAGCAAGCTTTGGGATCGCGTGTTTCCGATGTGCGGGTTTCTAAACGCTTGACGGACAGTTCTGTGTGTTTGGTCAATGATGGGCAGATGGACCGCACGTTGGAAAAACTTTTATCACGTCAGAAAGATTCTGGTGTTGCGGTGAGTGCTCCGGTTCTGGAAATCAATGCTGGCCATGGGTTGATGAAGGCACTTGCGAAAATGGTGGAAAGCAAAGGGGCATTATCCGTTGATGATGCCGCACATTTGCTGCTGGATCAGGCCTTCATGCTGGAAGGTGAAGTGGTGGCCGAGCCTGCCGATTTTGCTAAGCGACTGGGTGCTGTTATGCAGAAGGCGTTTAGCTAATGCAGAGCTTTGGCGATAGCGAGAATTTTAGTTTCACCACTCAGCGCAATGGCGTTTTGTAAGATTGCCATTGCATCTTCCAAGGCAGATATTCGCGCATTGCCAAATTGGCGTGCGAGATAGAGGCCAGAGAGCATATCGCCTGTGCCGCTGGGAACGCTCTCGCGTTTTGGATTTTTAATGGTTGTGACATCTTGATCCGTTACGCGCAGTGTTGCCAAGTCATCGCCTGCTGACACTGAAGTTATAATAATCTCAGGAACTTTTAAATGATGAGCGGCGGCTATCGCCTCAATCTCATTCGCAACGCTTTTGTCTGTAAGCCATGACAGTTCAAAAGCATTGGGCATAGCAACAGTGGCCAGCGGAAGTAAATGATCGCGGATGGCTTCAGCTACTGGCACGGGCACATAAAGCTTGCCGTGATCACCGAGTACTGGATCAATCAAAATGATTTTAGGATTTAGTTTTTTGATCACTGAAGCAGTGATGTGAACTTGTTCCGCATTGGCAAAATAACCGGTGATCACTGCATCAAGTTTATAGAAAGCGTTGATGTTTTCGAGGGCTGCAATGAGCGGGGCTAAATCATGGGCGATACCTGCTGGTTTTCCATGGCCCGGGTGATTTGAAAGTATCACGGTTGGCAGTGCCAACACATCATGGGCTTTAGCTTGCAAGGCGGGCACAATGGCTGTGAGGCCCACCGGGCCAAAAACCACTTGTGATGAAATGGCCAGAATTTTTGCCATGATTAAATATAACCAGCGTCCATCA
>JANNBH010000032.1:0-14046 GCA_031385245.1 Hyphomicrobiales bacterium
ATGTTCTTATTGAAGTGCATGACGAAGCCGAAATGCTCCGTGCACTGACATTAAAATCCCCTACGATCGGCATTAACAATCGCAACTTGCACACATTTGAAGTGTCGCTGCAAACCACCGAGCGCTTGGCCCCCATGGTGCCAAAAGACCGCATAGTGGTGTGCGAAAGTGGATTGTTCCTGAATTCCGATTTGGCTCGCATGTCCGAAGCGGGAGTCAACACATTCTTGATTGGCGAAAGCCTGATGCGGCAGGAGGATGTTTCTGCCGCCACGCGTGCTATACTCACCAAATGAGCAAGCTCACGCACCTAGATGCCCTTGGCAATGCCCACATGGTTGATGTGTCGGCCAAGGATGTCACCACACGCAGCGCCACCGCACGCGCCCGCGTTTTTATGCTGCCAGAAACGCTCGCCCTCATCACCAGCGGCACAGCCCAAAAGGGTGATGTGTTGGCCACCGCTCGCCTTGCTGGAATTATGGCCGCGAAAAAAACTTCTGATCTCATTCCGCTCTGCCACCCGCTGATGATTTCAAAAGTGTCGGTCGATTTCACCATCATCGACAGTGCCATTGATGTTGAAGCCACCGTGAAAGTGGAAGGCAAAACTGGCGTTGAGATGGAGGCACTCACCGCCTGCTCCGTGGCCTGCCTCACGCTCTATGATATGGTGAAAGCAGTTGATCGCGGTATGAAGATAACTGACCTGCGGCTTGTTGAAAAATCTGGCGGCAAGTCTGGTTTGTTTAAGGCGGAATAATTATGGCGCTTATGCCTGTTGCCGAAGCCCTTGCCCGCATTCTTGCGACGGCTAAACTTTCATCTGCAGAAACCGTAAAGCTAGAAAATTCTTATGGCCGTATTCTCGCTCTTGATCTGAAGGCCAAACGCGATCAACCACCCTTCCCGTCATCGGCTATGGATGGTTATGCCTTGCGCCATGTCGATATTGCGGTACCTCTGAAGTTAATTGGCGTTTCAGCTGCGGGTCATGCGTTCAAAGGCACGGTAAAGGCGGGCGAAGCTGTTCGCATCCTAACCGGCGCTCCCCTGCCCAAAGGGGCTGACACTATTGTCATTCAAGAGAACACCAAAATCGAAGGAAACACCCTCACAATCACCGAGCCAACAAGCTTGGGCAAAAACATCCGTGTGCAAGGATTAGATTTCAAACGCAGCGATGTGCTGGTGCCAGCCGGCACAAAACTTAACGCCCGTGATATTGGCCTTGCCGCCGCTGGCAATGCAGCAACCCTCCGTGTACGGAGAAAACCACGATTGGTGCTCTTCACTACTGGCGATGAACTTGTATTGCCCGGGCAGAAACCACGCGCTGACCAGATCGTCTCGTCAAACAGTCACGCACTCGCGGCGATGGCTAATGCTTGGGGCGCAGATGTCACCAATCTTGGCATCATCGGTGACTCATTAAAAGCCACGATGGCTGCGATCAAAAAAGCAGATGGCGCAGATATTCTTATCACCACTGGTGGCGCATCGGTGGGCGACCATGACTATGTGCAAGAAGCGTTTAAAAAATCCGGTGTTAAAATTGATTTTTGGAAAATCGCATTGCGCCCCGGCAAGCCTTTAATGTTTGGCACCAAGGGCAAATTGCGCGTGCTTGGCCTGCCTGGCAATCCCGTATCCGCTCTCGTTTGCGCGCGCATATTTTTGCAGCCCTTGCTCAACACAATCCAAGGCCAAAGAGACGAACGCTCGACCGCCGTAGTCCGCTTAAGTGCGGCTCTTGCCCCCAATGATAACCGCCAAGACTATTTGCGCGCGACACTCGAATATGCAGCTGATGGCAGCCGCGTTGCCACCCCCTTTTCCAAACAAGACTCGTCAATGCAGCGCACTTTACGCAATGCTGATTGCCTGATTATCCGCCAACCAAATGCGCCTTTGGCTGCGGCAGGCACTCTCGTTTCCGTATTGATGTTAGATTTTTAGCAGCCCATAACGCAAACACTTGCGGAACGAAGCCGAAACATGTATGAATGTTGTGGATTTGTTCCGATTCTGTTTTGAGGTTTCCGCCATGCTTACACGCAAACAACTTGAATTGCTGCTGTTCATCAATGAACGCTTGAAAGAAGAAGGTGTGCCACCGTCTTTTGAAGAAATGAAAATGGCGCTTGATTTGCAATCCAAATCTGGTGTGCATCGTTTGATTGTTGCGCTGGAAGAGCGTGGATTTTTAAAGCGTATGCCAAACCGTGCGCGCGCTTTAGAAGTGATCAAGCTTCCTGAATCGCATCAGCCAAGCCTTACCTCTAAGAAGAGCGGCTTCACACCAAATGTTATTGAAGGGTCACTTGGCAAAGTGAAACCCATGCCCGCCGCCAATGATGGAACCCCTCGCGCTATAGCAATCCCTATGATGGGCCGCATTGCTGCAGGTGTTCCTATCAGTGCCATTCAAGATCATACCGCCAATATCATGGTGCCGCCTGAAATGCTGGGCGGAGGTGAGCATTTCGCGCTCGAAGTAAAAGGCGATTCAATGATTGAAGCCGGCATCTTTGATGGTGACACTGTGGTGATCCGCAAAGGTGAAACAGCCATCAATGGTGATATTGTTGTGGCCTTGGTGGATGATGAGGAAGCAACTTTGAAGCGCCTGCGCCGCAAGGGTGTTTCAATCGCACTTGAAGCTGCCAATCCCGCTTATGAAACCCGCATCTTCGGCCCAGACCGCGTGCGTGTGCAAGGTAAGCTTGTTGGGCTGTTGCGGAAGTATTCTTAAAACAAAGAAAGCCCGGGCCGAAGCCCGGGCACCCTTGCAGGGGATTTGCTTGGTCGAATTAGTTCATCGCCGTCGATGAAGTGAGATATTTCGTTGGATCTAATGCAGTTGCACCTTTGCGAACTTCAAAATGAAGTTGGGGGCTTTGCACAGCACCTGTCTGACCAGCTATAGCGATCACATCACCACGCTTAACCGTGTCACCACGTTTCACATTGAGTGATTTTGCGTGAGCATAGGCTGTTACATAACCACCCGCGTGACGGATCAGAATGAGATTGCCGTAACCTTTAAGCTCGTTGCCAGCATAAGCCACAACGCCACTTTCGGCAGCGCGTATGCTTGTGCCTTCAGGCACCGCAATGTTAATGCCTTCGTTTTTCAAACCACTTGGCTTCTTGCCAAAATTTGAAATCACTTTGCCGCGCACCGGCCAGCGCATCGCAAGACCCGGTGCAATGTCTGATGGAATTGCAGGCACATCTTTAAGTGAAGTTTGGGCTTTAGGTAGTGCCACTGGCGCTAAAGCATTTTCATCCGCAGAGGCTTGCGAAGAATCACCAACCGTATTTTCATCTTCTAATATAAGTTTCTTAGGCTTCAATTGTGCGGCTGCAACACTGCCACCAGCCGGAATGCGTAAGGTTTGTCCGAGTGAAAGTGCGCGGTCTTGGGCAAAGCCATTTAAGTTGGCAATTGCAAATGGCGAAACTTTAAACTTGCGTCCAAGCGAATAAAGTGTGTCACCATTTTCAACACGGTATGTAGAACCCGCTTTCATTTTTGGCGCTGTGATGGGCGCAATCTGCTCTTCTTCAGCAAGTGACAATGGCTTTTTCTTGGTGCTGAACTTCGCATCCGGAATTTGTGCAGTGGTCGCACCAGGAATGCGTAACACGCGACCCGTGCTCACGGTATAGGGCTGCTCAATGCCATTGGCTTCAGCCAATTGCTGAACAGTCAAGCCATTGGCTTTTGCTATTGAATAGAGCGTCATGCCCTCAGCCACGCGCACGGTTGCCCCTGTTTTTACAAGCGGCTTTTTGTAAACTGGTGAAGTCTCAGTATCGGCAACCACGTCTTCATTGGCGCTATAAGTTGGGGCTTTATAACTTTGTGTTTTGTAAACTGGCTTCTTCAAAACAGGTGGAACTGGCTCTTCATCATAAGCCACTTCCGGTTGCTGCAATGCAGGTTTCTTATAGCTCTGCACATAATCATACTTTGATGCAGCTGGTCTATTCAATGGCGCATTAACAATCGGGCTCTGCACAATTGTTTCTTCATTATATGCCAATGGCTTAGGTGCTGCATATTTAAGCTTTGCAGGTTTCACATATTTTGGAACCGATGCAGTGTAAACTGGGTCAGCGTCTGATGGATTGTCGTAATTCGAAGAGAAGCGATCAATTGAGCCAGAGCAGCCCGAAAGCATTGCTGCCGTAACGCCCGCGATAATGAGCTTGGACGACGTGAAGCCAAAACGGCCGAAGGGCACGTTGATACGCATAGTGTTACTCCGATACAAACAAACTAAATTAACTAAGACTAGTAATGACGTGTTTTGGTTAAGAGTGTGTTTATGTTACGGCTTGGCGAAAAATTTCTTACAGTTTTATTCAACCACCACGCGTGCGCCAATTTGAACGCGGTCAAAAAGATCGATCACATGCTCGTTCAACATGCGAATGCAGCCGGATGAAACAGCGTGCCCAATGCTCCATGGTTGCGTTGTGCCATGAATGCGAAACTGGGTATCGCCTAAATACATGGCGCGCGCCCCCAAGGGGTTTTGCGGTCCCCCTTCCATAAAGTCGGGAATAATATGGCCTTTGGCTGCTTCGCGCTTAATCATCACATCGGGTGGATGCCATGATGGCCACACCGCTTTGCGACTAATGCGGTTTTGCCCCGACCATTGGAAACCTTCACGGCCCACCCCAACGCGGTACATAATGGCTTGTTGCCCCGGCAGAATAAAATAGAGCTTGCGCTCCCGCGTGCGAACAATAATGGAGCCAGGCGGCAAATCTGTTTCAAAATATATTTGTGAATAGCTGGGCCCTGATAAATCGTCTTTATTCGATTTATTTTTCTTTTGCCGTGGTGACACCACCGAAGCAATTTGGCTATCGTCCATTGCACCGAGAATGGAAAAGGTTTCGGGTGAGAATTGAATTTCTTTGGCTTGAACTGGAAGCCCCGCCAAATATGTTGCTAAGCCCGCCAATAATAATTTACGCATAACACCACCCAAACTCACGGTCGTCCCATGGTGGATTATGCTTAAGGCCCGTTAAGCCTGATTTAAGCGATATAGTTTCTGAATCATAACCAGAGCCGATTTATGGTTAATAGGATGTTTCCATTTCGGAGCAATCTCCGCCACAGGACCAAGCACAAAACTGCGCTCTGCAATTGATGGGTGCGGCAGCACCAAGGCTTTGGCTTCACCGGTTTTCTGTGGCCGCAGCAGCCCATGATAATCAAGAATATCCAAATCTAAACACCGCGGTCCCCAGCGCCTGCGCCGCCTGCGGCCAGCCTCATGTTCAATCATGTGCAATTTTTTAATGAGCGCATCGGGAGAAAGGGCCGTGTCGATAATCGCAACAGCATTAACAAAATTGGGTTGGTTGAGAACGCCGTGTGGCAGTGTTTCAATAATTTTAGAAACGCGAACCAATCGCAATGGAAATTTGTTCAGCTCAGCACAAGCACGCTGCAAAGTTACGAGTGGCGTGCCCCATGGCCCGCAGATATTGCTGCCAAGCGCAATCAATATCATCGCAGCAATTCCAAAATTGTGGCGGCATCTTTCTCAGGTTCAGCCACAGGAAAAACGACTTGAGCAATTATGCCATCAGCAACAATCAAACTAAGCCGCAGCAAATAATCCACACTGTCAATCGTAAAGCAAGGCAGTTGTAGCGCTTGCGAAAATCTCGCGCCCTCATCTGAGAGCAACTCATATGGCAATAAATTGCGCTCAGCAAAATCGGCAATCCATTCTTGTGTGAGCAGGCTCACACCAAAAACACCAACGCCTAAATTTTGGAACCTCTTAAACTGCGCTGCATAACCCAAAGCCTGTGGTGTCGATCCATGTGCGCCCGCAATATCATCCCACCCGCGCGGATTGGGCACGCCAGGCCTTCCGGTATAGGGATAGCAAAAATAAACCGCCCTGCCCTTCACATGTTTGGGATTAACAAGCCCGCCACTGCTGCTTGGCATTTGAACATCTGGCATCGCCTTCCCAATTAAATGCTGCATGGGCCTCACCCGCGGTCGCGCAACACACGCGATTTTTCACGGTCCCAATCGCGGTTCTTAATCGTCTCGCGCTTATCAATGTTTTTCTTGCCCTTGGCCAAGGCAATATCCACCTTCACGCGGCCACGTAAGTTGAAAAACATCTTGAGCGGAACAATCGTGAGACCCTCACGCAAAATGCCCACTGCCAGCCGATCAATTTCCTTACGATTTAAAAGCAATTTGCGTGGGCGTTTTTGTTCGTGGTTAAATTGATTGGCTTCGCGATACTCAGCAATGTTTGTGTTGATCAAAAAAAGCTCTTTGCCCTTCATCGCCGCATAGGATTCGCCCAAGTTTACATGGCCCACGCGCAATGATTTAACTTCGGAACCTACCAGTTCTATGCCCGCTTCAAAGCTTTGCAGAATCTCATAATCATAACGCGCGCGCCGATTATCAGACACCACTTTGATGCCATCTTGTTTTCTACTGGCCTTGGCACCGCCTGCTTTTGAAGACATATCAGTTCAGCAAACCTGCATGAACCAGTGCTTCACGCACAATAACCTTGGTGCTTTCCGTCACGGCAATAAGCGGAAGCCGCGCTTCCGGCGAACACAGGCCGAGCAAGCTTGCCGCATATTTTACAGGTCCGGGACTCGATTCAACAAACAAGGCATGATGCAATGGCATGAGCAAATCTTGCAGCTGCAAAGCCTTGGCATAATCACCACTCAAAGTGGCCGCCTGCAAATCAGCACACAAACGCGGAGCCACATTAGCCGTCACCGAAATGCAGCCCACACCACCATGCGCGTTAAACCCAAGTGCCGTCCCATCCTCACCCGAAATCTGAATGAACTTGGTGCCAGAAATCAATCGCTGGCGCGAGGGCCGGGTGAGATCAGCCGAAGCATCTTTGGTGCCAATGATATTTTTGAAATCATGCGAAAGACGCGCCAAAGTTTCAACTGAGATATTAGCCACCGTGCGCCCTGGCACATTGTAAACAAACAGCGGAATATCCACGGCCTCAGCAATGGCTTTATAATGCGCGTAAATGCCGTCCTGCGTTGGCTTATTGTAATAAGGCACCACAACCAATGCAGCATCAGCTCCTGCTTCCTTTGCATGGCGGGTATATTCAATAGCTTCGGCAGTATTATTAGAACCTGCGCCCGCAATCACCGGCACACGGCCTTTGGCTTCAGTCACGCAAATACGCACCACGGCCTTATGTTCTTCCGGCGTTAAGGTTGGGCTTTCGCCTGTTGTGCCCACCGGCACCAAACCTAAGCTTCCTTCTTTTATCTGCCAATCCACAAATTTGCGAAACGATTGCTCATCAAAAGCACCGTTCTTCATTGGCGTGATCAAAGCTGGAATTGAACCCTTAAATTGCACGAGAAACCTCATTGGTAAGAAATTAGAAACCATAGACTGATTAAGTCGGTGGCAACATAGTCTGGCCAATTGAATACGGCAAGACTGAGACGAAGCCTGTTTCAGGTCAAAACTCGGTCTTAATTGCCAATTATCAGCTGGCCAACTGAATAATTTTGAATCAGGTAAATAATTGTAATGTTCAATCATATGTCACGGCGCAGATTTATCGGTGGATTGCTCACGGCCACCGCTGTGGCAATGATTCCGCTGAGCGGTGTCGCTCTGGCTGGCCCCTCCTCTCTTGCGGTGGAAGCCGTGCAGCTTGCTTTGGCCGGAGATTTTATGACAGCTGGTGATATGGCTCAGCGCTCTGGTGATGGCTCTGCGGTGAAGTTAGTTGAATTACTTTACCTCAAAGACCACGGCGCCCAAGCTGGTTACGCGCGCATTATGGCGTTCTTGCAAGCAGCGCCCAAGTGGCCCCTCACTGAAACGTTGATGAAGCGCGCCGAGCAAGCGCTTTATGAAAACAATCAAGATGCTGATGCCACCCTGCAACATTTCAGCATCAAAGCTCCGGCAACACCTTTTGGAATGGCGGCGTTGGCGCGTGCGCTTTATGCAACGGGTGATTCTGAGCATGGCCGCAAATGGCTGATGGCTGCATGGTTGAACGCAGGCACAAGCGCTGAAACTGAATCCCGCATTGAGCAAGAGTTTGGCAATCAAATTTCAACAAGCGATTATCGCAAACGCATGTGGCGTTTGGTTTTCGCGCAGGAATCCTCAGGTGCCATCCGCATTGGCAAAAAACTCGGTGGCGATTATGCGCGCGCCGCAAATGTTGCACAAATGTTACACGGCGGAACTTCAGGCGCTGATCAAAAATACGCTGGCCTTTCAGGGGCGATGAAAAATGAATTGGCCATGCGCTTTGCACTTGCACGGTTTTATCGCCGCCAAGAAAAATTTGATAAGGCCCGCTCTATTCTTGTGGCAATGCCAAGCGACCCAACACAAATCGGCGATGCAGAAGCGGTGTGGGGTGAACGCCGCATTATCATTCGTCGTTCGGTTGGCAAAAACCATGCAAGCAAGTGGAATGCTGCGTATCAAATGTCCAGAGATCACGGCATTAAGTCGGGTGAATCGGCAATTGAAGGCGAGTTCCTTGCGGGCTGGATTGCGCTTCGCTATTTGCAGAAACCAGATATAGCCCTCGACCATTTTGCAAATTTGCAGAAACTGGCCCCCACCCGCACCGAAAAAGCCCGTGCTGGTTATTGGCTTGGCCGCACATATTTAGCCATGGGCGACAAATCCAAAGCCCGCAACTCTTTTGCCAAAGCCGCAAATCACTCGACGGTTTATTATGGGCAGTTGGCGCGTGAATTGATTGGCCTTGGCAATAAGCCAGAAGAAATTTCTGGCGGCCAAGTTTCACATGCTGCTACAATTCGCGTGCAGCAAGATGAAGTGGTGCAAGCCATGAAAATCATGGCCAAGGCAGGCACTAAAAATCAGATCAACATTTTCCTATGGTCACTGGCCAATCGCTTTGACACTGAAGAAGAAATGAATGCTGTTGCTGCGGAAGTGCAAAACATTGCTGGCACATCTTGGTCCCTGCGCTTGGCTAAAGCTGCGAGCCAACGCGGAATTGATATTGATACCTGGTCTTATCCGGTGCGCGGGCTGCCCAATTGGTCCCAAGTTGGAAAGCCAATTGAAAAATCAATGGTGTTTGCATTGTCACGCCAGGAAAGTGAGTTCGATCCCAATGCCGGCAGCTCCGTTGGCGCTCAAGGCTTGATGCAGTTGATGCCGGGCACCGCAAAGCTGATCGCCCGCCAATATCGCCTGCCTTATGCCGTATCAAAACTCAAAGGCGACCCAAGCTATAATGTTAAGCTAGGTGCAGCGCATTTGGCCGATCTGGTCGAGGATTTTGGTGGATCATACATAATGACCTTGGTTGGCTACAATGCCGGACCACGCCGCGCACGCGAATGGGTGGAAGAATTTGGCGATCCGCGCGGCGGACAAGTGGATGCGGTTGATTGGGTGGAATGCATTCCGTTTGAAGAAACCCGCCAATATGTGCAAAAGGTGATGCAGAACTTGCACGTGTATCGCTCAAGACTGGCCCCTGAAACCGTTCGTGCCATGTCGCTTGATTTGAAACGCGGCGTGCCAGCAGATTTAACAGTGGCCAGCACCAGTTCAATTGCTCCACTTGAAGAGTGCAAACCCGATTCGATTGCAACGATTTTGACGGGTTGTAATTAGCAAAAAAGGGGCAGAAATTTCTGCCCCTTTTTAATAAACCAGAAAATTCGAATTATTTGCGTGTGCGCGAACCTGAAAGTGTTTCGCCCTTATTATTCTTCACGCCACCTGTGCCATAAAGCTTGGTGAATTCGGCTTCTTTGCCAGCAGCCAAAAGGCCAGCTTGCTTGATCCATTCTTCACGGGTGATGCGGCCGTTGAATTTCAAATGATCATCAACCCACGCCACTTGCGAGGTTGTCCATGCGGCCACTTGGTCGAAATGGAAGAAGCCGAGCGTGTGCAAAATGCTTTCGTTCTTGGGGCCAACGCCGCTGATGCGTTGTAAATTATCTGCCTTGCCGCCGCGTGCTGCTGAAATGCCTTTTGGACGTTCCATTTTTCCAGGTGCCGAGGCGGCAGGCATGGGTGCCGCAACGGGCACAGGGGCTGGGCGAGGTGCAGGTGGTGCAGTGTAAACAGGTGCTGCCAAAACAGGTTCAGCCACTGGCTTTGCGCGAATTAAATTTCGCAAAATCCAGCCAAACACGCAGCCGATGAAATAGGCAATCAATAACCAGATCGCGAGTTCAATGAGATAGTGAGTCATGATGTCAATCTCGCCCTAATTACTGCTTGGAATCTTTTGGCACATTGAAGGTGAAACCCACATATGTGCCAATCAGAAACGCTGCCAACAACCAAACCCAATTATGCTCGACCAAAATCCAGCTATTGTGAAAATTAAAAAACTCGTTCATCTCGCGTCCCCTTAATTCAAAACTGTGAATTCAACACGGCGGTTCTTCATCCGCGCGCTGGCCGTCAATGCTGGATCAAGTGGCTTGTCTTTGCTGTAACCAACACCAGTCAAACGGCCAGCATCAATGCCAGCAGCAACCAAAGCATCAATCACTGTTTTGGCACGGCGTTCGCTCAGGCCCTGATTATAAAGCTCTGAACCTTTGTAATCAGCGTGCCCAGCCACTTGCACTTTCAGGCTCAAGCAGCGTGCATCTTTGAGCAGGGATGAATACTGATTAACGGCCAAATCAAAGGGCGTTTTCAAATCATCATGGTTAAATTCAAAGCGCACAGGGAACACCGCACTGATGCGTGCCATAGTGGCCACACAATCATATGGTTGTCCGGCAGGTGGTGCTGGTGGTGGGGGTGCAACATTCACTTGCAACTCACCTTTGGTGGCATCTATTGCCGATTGGCCCGCAGCATCAGTGATTTGTGCAATCACATCATAGGTGCCATTCACTATCGCTGCCTTTGGTTTCAGCGTCCATTTTCCGCTCGCATCTGAAAGCAAATCAAAATCAGTGCCAAGCTTATAAGAAGTGCCATCCAGCGAAACCACAAGCGAGTTAGCTTTGCCAGCAGGCCATGTGCCTTTGACGGTTGGGTGATCAGAATCAGATACAACACTTTCAACTGTAGGCGCAGCAAGTGCCATTGCAGCAGATGGTGGTGGAGGCTCAACCGCAGGAACAGGATCAACAGCCACAGCAATTTCAGGAATGACAACTGCTGCTTTAGCAACTGAAGTGCTGATATTGCCTAAACCATCAATAACTGTGAAGTCTATATCATAAGAGCCAGGAGCCAATTGCGTGGATGGCAGGAAAGTATAAGCCCCCTTGCCATCTGAAATCAGTTCCTTGTCTTTGCCCAATGTATAAGCCTGACCCGCCAGTGACAATGACATAATCTTAGCATCGCCTTCTGGCCAAGTGCCTGTCACTGCATAAGGCCACACAGCATCAGCCGCAGCCGGATTAACTGTTGGGGCCGCCGGGCCTTTTGTATCAATAGTCATGCTCTGGGTTTGCGACATGCTTGCAATGCCAGCCGCATCTTCAACCTTGGCACCCACAGAATAATCACCATCAGCTAATGGAGCGGAATTCAAGGTCCAATTGCCAGCAGCATCAGCTGTTAATTCCTTATCGGTGCCCAGCACATAAGTCTTGCCACCAATGGCCACCGAAAGCTTACCAGCATCTTTCGGATAAGAACCTGACAGCATGGGTGCCGCACTGTTGCCCACAGGTGCAACAATGGTGGGCATGGCCAGTGGCATTGCCTCAGCCTTTGGGAGTTCAGGAACAACGCCAGCAGCATCTGCAACCACTAAAGCAGCTTTCGAATCAAACACCGTCTGGTTGCCAGCAGCATCAGCCACCATCAGGCTCAGATCATAGCTGCCGGGTGGCAATTCAACGCGCGGATCAAAGGTGAAATTGCCTTTGCCGTCTGATTTCAAAGCTTCATCAGTGCCAAGTGTATAAGTTTTATCAGCCAGCTTGGCGGAAAGCCCAGTGGCATCGCCCTCAGGCCATGTGCCAGTAATAGAATAAGGCCAAACAGCCCCTGCTGCAGGAGCAGCTAAGGCCGGAACGGCTGGCGCTACAGTATCAATCACCAATTTGCCAGGTGCAGCAGCGGCGGTGGACATTTGATCGCCATCAGAAACTGAAGCCGTCACATCATATGCGCCATCAGTAATGGCTTCTGCTGGCTTCAACACAAAATTACCAGTGGAAGATGTGAGTTCGGCATCTTTGCCAAATTCATAAGCCTTGTTATTCAGCGTAACCGTCAAAGTTTTGGCCACATCTTGCGGCCAAGTGCCGGTAATTTCAGGCAGGCCCAGCTTTGTAGTGAGCGATTGCACCACGGGTGCCGCCAGCGGCAGAATTTTAACGCCAGACACATCAATTGTGCGAATGCCATAAGTGCCTGCAACGGCTTTCACGGCATCATTTAATATGGCTTTGCTCTTCACTTCGCCTGAAAGCACTGCGTCTCGGCCATCGATCACTACTTTGGCCCAATCCCCCGCAGCGGCTTCAGCGCGCGTGGTCACATCTTCCACCAAACCGCCAGTTTGCAGCCAACTGCCTGCAATAAAAGGTAAAACTGTGAGAGGAGCCCATTTAATCCACTGTGATGGTCGCCATTGATACATCTTAATGTTCCCGTTCTAATTTTATACGTCTTCTGCCCCGCAGAAGCCATAATTCGCCTTATTAAGAATTGGTTAGCACATTTGTCGCAGGTTTTGCTAATGGATTCTGTAATCGTCACAGCCCGAACAAGCCCCGTATTATAAGGGCTTATTAAGGTTTGACTGGAGTTTACCCACAGAACTGTGGCATCTGCGCCACAGGTGCTCAAATTATGGCCCGACCCCCGCCATTGAGGTTGACCTTAACCATAGAAGCCGCGAAGAGAGGGTGTGTGCACGGCGACTCGTGCATTGCCCGCCTACTTCAATTGCAGGGGACCGGGGGGCTCATTTAAACTCCAAGAACTTGGGAGAATACACTATGAAGATGATTAAGTTTGCACTTCTCACAACAGCTGCTCTCGCAGCCGTAACAGTTAGCGCCCGCGCTAGCGAACTCAGCGACCTCACAGCTCAAATGGAAGCTCTGACCGCACGTATGGCCATTGCTGAAGCAGGTATTTCTGCTCCAAATGGCTACCAACTTCTTCAAGTTGGCCGCGCTGATGCGATCGTAATTCCTTCTTTGGAAATCGATCCAATGGCACCAAAGACTGCAATGCAGTTCGGCATCGTTCCAGCTGCTGATATGCCTGCTTCGACTGTTATCCAATGGTCTGGCAACGTTAAAGCTGCTTTGACATATAACACCAATGATAATGGTACTTCAACTGACACATCGTACACTGACGTTCAAGCCAAGTATGGCCTGAAGGTTGTTGGCACAACTGATACTGCAGTTGGCGAAGTTGGTGCTAAGATTGCATTCAAGGGCGCAACTGAAGGCGCTGGTGAACTGAACAACAACAGCTACTATAATGCATATGTGAAGACAGATGGTTATTGGGGTTGGTGGAAAATCACTCCTGAATTGACATTGGGCGGTGGCCGTGATGGTTCACTCTCAGGTTCAGGTGAAGGCTTCAACGATGCTTGCTCATGCAACTATGCAGCAGGCGATGCCAATGGCGGTTACGGCCTTGGTGACATTGCTCAAATGCGTTTGAGCTATGCTTCTGGCCCAATCGCTGCTGCGGTTGCTCTTGAAGATGGCGTGAACTCTGGTTCAGATTCATACTTCGGCGTTGCTGGCGAACTCAAGTTCTCTGGTGACACTTTCGGAGCTGAATTGAATGCTGGCATTCAAAACAACGGCTCAACTGAAGATGCATGGACTGTAAACGCAGGTGCTCACTTTGCACTCGGCGATATGGGCAAAATCTCTGCAGCTGCAGGCATGGGTTCAGGCACCGGCGCAACCGATGACTACACAAAGGCAAGCATTTTTGCTTCGTTGAACCTCAGCGATGCAGCACATGCTGAATTTGGTGCTTCACACAAGTGGAACACTCAAATCTCG
>JANNBH010000033.1:0-35165 GCA_031385245.1 Hyphomicrobiales bacterium
CTGGTTGCTTGGGTCATAAAATTCTCCTTTGACGAATGTTGCATCGCAAAAACAATGCCAAACTCGAATTGTCTAAATGTTTTTCGTAACACTATGAAAAATATACATTTAATAGAATTGCCTTAAAAACAGACAAAATAATGTGTGCTTATTTTTTACTCAGATATGACATGAGATTTGCGCGTAATTTGTGCAACGCACAAGACTTTGGCACTCGCCTAACTTTACAGCAAAACCAATATAATCATTCTATTTCATGTAGATGGCTTGATTTATTAGGGTGTCTCGATTTTGGCATGATGCTTGCTAAGTAGATAGAACGTAAAATATCGCAGCGCACAAAAAATATCGCTGATTTGCCCTTGGGAGTTTGTTTTATATGAAGCAGAAGTTGGTCATCATAGGCAATGGCATGGCCCCGGGGCGCATGTTGGAGCATCTGTTTGAGTTGTCGCCAGATCTCTACGATGTAACAATCTTCAATGCCGAACCTCGTGTGAATTACAATCGCTTGATGCTCTCGCCGGTTCTCTCAGGCGAGAAAATCTATGAAGATATCATCACCCATGGCGATGACTGGTATGCCCAAAATAATGTGACGCTTCACAAGGGTTGCAAGGTTGAAGCGATTGACCGAGAAGCCAAAACCGTAACCGCCGCCGACGGCCGTGTGGCGGCTTATGATAAGCTGGTGATTGCTACAGGCTCAGTGCCCTTCATCATTCCCGTGCCCGGCCACCAATTGCCGGGTGTTGTGACTTACCGCGATTTAGACGACGTAGACGCCATGTTGGCCGCAGCTAGGCCCGGCAAAAAAGCTGTGGTGATTGGTGGTGGTCTGCTCGGCTTAGAAGCCGCAGCGGGCTTACAAATGCGCGGTATGGAAGTAACCGTTATTCACATCATGCCAACCTTGATGGAGCGCCAGCTTGACCCAGCAGCGGCGCATTTGCTGGAGACTGAATTTGTAAAACGCGGCATTATCGTGCGGACTAAAGCCGACACGCACTCCATTATGGGTGAAACCCATGTGACGGGTGTGAAGTTGAAAGACGACACCGAAATCCCATGTGACATTGTGGTGATGGCTGTGGGCATTCGCCCCTCATCAGCTCTCGCCAAAGCTTCAGGCTTTGAAGTCAATCGCGGCATTGTGGTCAATGATCAGTTGCTCACCAATGATGCTGATGTGTTTGCTTTGGGTGAATGTGCTGAGCATCGCGGCAATGTTTATGGCCTCGTTGCACCACTTTATGAAATGGCCCGCACTATTGCTGAAACTTTGGTTGGGCAAGAAGCGGCTTACACCGGCTCGGTTATGTCCACCAAGCTCAAGGTCACAGGTGTCGATCTCTATTCAGGTGGTGATTTTGCTGAAGCCAAAGACCGCGAAGAAGTTGTGCTGCGCGATGCCTCACGCGGAATTTATAAGCGCATCGTGATCAAAGAAAACCGCATCATCGGTGTGGTGCTTTATGGTGATACAGGCGATGGCCCGTGGTTCTTTGATAAACTAAAAAAAGGCGAAGATATTTCGGCTGATCGTGAGATGCTGATCTTCGGCCAATCCTATGCAGGAGGGACCCCCCTGGACCCTATGGCGGCCGTTGCAGCCTTACCGCCTGACGCAGAAATCTGCGGCTGCAACGGCATTTGCAAAAGCAAAATCACTGATGCCATCACGGCAAAAAATCTAAAGTCCATTGACGAAGTGCGCGCTCACACCAAGGCTTCGGCCTCCTGTGGCTCCTGCACGGGCCTTGTCGAAAAACTGCTCGTCATATCCTTGGGCGATGCTTACAAACCCAACGCGGTGCAGCCCATGTGTGGTTGCACGGACTTGGGCCATGCCGATGTGCGGCGCTTTATTATCGCCAAGCAGTTGAAATCTATTCCGGCATTGATGCAGGACTTAGAATGGAAGACGTCTTGCGGTTGCGCCAAGTGCAGGCCCGCACTGAACTATTATATGATTGCCGAATGGCCGGGCGAATATGAGGACGATAATCAATCGCGCTTCATCAATGAACGCGTACATGCCAACATTCAAAAAGATGGCACTTATTCGGTGGTGCCGCGCATGTGGGGCGGCATGACATCGGCGAAGGAACTTCGCGCCATAGCAGATGTGGCCGATAAATTTGCCATACCTGCGGTGAAAGTGACAGGTGGCCAGCGCATCGATTTGCTCGGCGTGAAGAAGGAAGATTTGCCAGCTGTATGGTCCGATCTCAATGCCGCCGGCATGGTGTCGGGAGCCGCCTATGCCAAGGGACTCCGCACCGTTAAAACCTGCGTGGGCAGTGATTGGTGCAGGTTCGGCACGCAGGATTCAACGGGACTTGGCATTCGTTTAGAAAAATTTATGTGGGGCTCTTGGACTCCGGCAAAAGTGAAACTCGCAGTATCAGGTTGCCCGCGCAATTGTGCTGAAGCCACCTGCAAAGACATTGGCGTGATCTGCGTAGATTCAGGTTACGACATTCATTTTGCGGGTGCAGCGGGCCTTGATATCAAAGGGACAGAACTTTTATGCCATATTGATAGCGAAGATGAAGCGGTTGAAGTAATTGCCGCTCTTACACAATTATACCGTGAGCAAGGCCATTATTTAGAGCGCATTTATAAATGGGCCAAGCGCGTTGGTTTAGACTCAATCCGAGAAAAAATTGTCGCCGATAAGCCTCGTCGTGTGGCTTATTTTGAACGCTTCCAATTTGCCCAAACGTTCCTGCAAGTGGACCCATGGGAAGAGCGCGTGAATGGTAAGGATGCCCATGAATTTGAAGCGATGCGTGCATTTCCAAAATTGATGGCGGCTGAATAAGATGAGTGACTGGATTGAAATTGGCTTAAGTGATGATGTGCCATTGCGCGGCTCACGCGTGGTGACAACTGAGCAGGGCGACATTGCAATTTTCAAAGCAGCTGACGCACGCATTTTTGCATTGTGGGATAAATGCCCGCACAAGGGTGGCCCGCTTTCGCAAGGCATTGTTCACGGGCACTCGGTCACTTGCCCATTGCATAATTGGGTGATTGGACTTGAGACGGGCGAAGTGAAAGGCCTAGATCAAGGCTGCGCGCGCAAAGTGAAAGTTAAAGTTGAAAACAACATTGTACTAATCGATGCTGCAGCCTTGCGGCGCCACGTTGCATGACACCTGAAACCATTACACGCACCACATGCCCTTATTGTGGGGTGGGTTGCGGCGTGTTGGCCAAGCGCGATACTGCTGGTGCCGTGACAATTTCCGGTGACCCAGAGCACCCAGCAAATTTAGGCAAGCTTTGCTCTAAGGGTCTAACACTTGGTGAAACTTTGGGCCACGAGCAACGCTTGCTCACGTCGATGATTGCTGGTGAAAAAGCAAATTGGGATGATGCCACTGCTTTGGTAGCCCAAAAATTTTCGGATGCAATTGTTGAGCATGGCCCAGACTCTGTGGCCTTCTATGTTTCAGGCCAAATGCTCACTGAAGATTATTATGTGGCCAATAAGCTGATGAAGGGCTTCATTGGCTCAGCCAATATCGATACAAATTCCAGACTATGTATGGCCTCGGCTGTGGCAGGTCACAAGCGCGCTTTTGGTGCTGATATAGTGCCGTGCAATTACACTGATTTGGAACAGGCGGATCTTGTGGTTTTGGTCGGCTCAAATCTTGCGTGGTGCCACCCGATTTTATTTCAGCGCTTGCAAGTCGCACGCGAACAGCGCGGCACCAAACTGGTGGTGATTGATCCACGTAAAACGGCGAGTGCGATTGATGCTGATTTGTTTTTGCAAATTGCCCCTGGCAGTGATGTGGCCTTGTTCAATGGCTTGCTGCGTGATCTTTACCAACGGGGTGAAATAGATTCACAATTTGTCTTTGCACACACCCAAGGATTAAGTGAAGCACTTTTAGCGGCGGGTGATTTTGATGTTGCAAAAGCTACGGGTCTCTCACAGGCAGACCTAAAACAATTCTATGATCTATTTGCAGCCCACCCCAAAACCGTCACAGTTTTTTCCATGGGTGTTAATCAAGCTGTAGATGGCACGGATAAAGTGAATGCCATTATCAATTGCCATTTGCTCACAGGCTGCATTGGCAAAGATGGGGCCGGGCCATTCTCAATCACCGGCCAGCCCAATGCCATGGGTGGGCGTGAAGTGGGCGGTCTTGCCAATATGTTGGCGGCGCATATGGATATTGAAAATCCAGCGCATCGTGCGGCCGTGCAAGATTTTTGGTGTGCCCCTCGCATCGCGCAAAAAGCCGGATTGAAAGCTGTCGATTTATTTGATGCGGTGGCGGCAGGAAAAATAAAAGCCCTGTGGATCATTGCCACCAATCCTGCGGTGAGTATGCCAAATTCATCGCTCATTGAAGCGGCGCTTAAAACCTGTCCCTTCGTGGTGGTTTCGGATGTTACGGCCAATACCGAAACAGCAAAATTTGCTGATGTGCTTTTGCCAGCACTTGGTTGGGGTGAAAAATCTGGCACGGTCACAAATTCTGAACGTCGCATTTCGCGCCAACGCTCATTTGTATCACCAACAGGTGAAGCCCGCGCAGATTGGCGTATTCTTTGTGATGTTGCAAAGGCCATGGGCTTTGCTGGATTTGATTTTGAGTCACCCGCAGAAATTTTTCAGGAACATGCAGAACTCACGCAAGTTTTAAACAATGGCACCCGTCTGCTTGATTTGAACGAATGGGTGGAACAGGATTATGATGCGCTGCTACCACAGCAATGGGGAGGCTCTAGGCCTTTTGCTGATGGTCACTTTTCGACGCGAAATGGTAAAGCTAATTTTGTTGCGACAAAATTCCAAGCGCTTCAATTTGAAGCTCAAACTTTGGTGCTCAACACGGGTCGTGTGCGCGATCAATGGCACACCATGACCAGAACTGGATTAGTGCCCAAGCTCTTCAGCCACCGTGCCGAACCTTATGTAGAAATTTCTCCGCACGATGCACGAACGCTGGCCTTGAAGGATGCGGACCTTGCTGAGGTATCAGGACCTCAAGGCAAATCCATCCTACGGGTTTTAGTCTCTGATACCATAATCAAAGGCCAAGTGTTCCAACCTATGCATTGGAGCTCCCAATTTGCGGCAGAGGCCAAAGCAAATGCGGCAACGCTTGCTATGGTTGATCCGATCAGCAGCCAACCCGCGCTTAAATCATCGCAAATTACTTTAAAGCTTTTTGCAGCTGCTTGGCATGGATTCGGCGTGAGTCTGCAAGATGTCCAACCAAAAACCGAATACTGGGCCAAGCGCCCATTGGTTTCAGGCCAGTCATTTGAATGTGCCGATAAGGAGTTGCCGGCCGATTGGCCAAGCTTCGTCAGCCAGTTTTGTAATGACGAATTATCGTTTGTGGTGTCATCTAATCCGGCCCATTTCAGATGTGCTACTTTTAAAAATGGACGTTTGCAATTTGCCTTTTTCGCCAGCGCGGGCCCCGTGGAAGTGAGCCGCAATTGGCTGCAAGAACAGGTGGGGCAACACGTGGATGCCGCACAAATTTTAGCGGGCAGGCCTGCTAAGGGCAAAGCTGATGCTGGCCCCATTGTGTGCTCTTGCAATGGCGTGGGGCGAAACACCATCGCTTCATTTATAAAAAATCACGCAGGTGCAACGCTGAAAATCGTATGCCAAAATACCACTGCTGGCATGGGCTGTGGCTCATGCCGACCCGAGGTGCTAAAAATCATCAATGAGATTCCACAGTTTGCACAAGCCGCGGAGTAAATTTTCTTACGCAAGTATTTTATAAAACAACGCCGTATCATCAAGTCTGCCATCACCTGAATAGGCAAAATTCGGATAGCAGCCAACACAGATGAAGCCTAGACTTTCATAGAAGGCTGAAGCCGGGCTGTTTGCTACCGCATCAAAGGTGATGAGAGTTTGGTTCAATGCCCGTGCCTTATCGTCCAATGCTTGCATCAAAGCTGTGGCCACACCGCGCCGTCTGAAATTCCGCTGCACCAAAAGTTTGGCCACATCAGACCGATGCGGTTGATTGGGCGCCCAAGCCTTGATCAACAAAACAATTCCGGCGATTGTGCCATCAACTTCCGCAACGAATGGAAATGTGCTGTGAGCAGCAATGCCAGAAATCTGCCCACGCCAAAAATCTTGCGCCACATGAGGCAAAAGCGGTTTCATAAATGAAACCCCCGCCCCAGAATCAACCGCATCAATTAAAATCTCAGCCAGCCGTGGAATTTGAGTTTCAAATTCTGCGGCGTTGAGAATTTTGATGATCATGCGCTCAGCGTTTCGATAAGTTCAGGCATCGAATTGGCCTTTAGCTTATAATAAACTGGCACACCCGTATCCAATTCGCGCTTCAAAATTTGTGCAGGTGTTAGGCCTTCAATGGCCATGATTAAAGAGCGCAAAGAATTGCCATGTGCTGCAACGAGAACAGTTTTGCCTTCCAGCACATGCGGCTGAATCATGTGCATGTAATAGGGCAGCGACCTTGCCAAAGTATCTTTGAGCGATTCACCACCGGGCGGTGGCACATCAAATGAGCGCCGCCACACAAGCACTTGCTCTTCGCCCCATTTGGCGCGGGCATCATCTTTATTAAGGCCGGTAAGCTCGCCATAATCGCGCTCATTCAAAGCTTGGTCGCGGGTTTCTGGCAATCCAGTTTGTCCAAGCTCCGCCAGAATAAGCTGCAAAGTGTGCTGCGCGCGCGTAAGGGCCGATGTGAAGCAGAGATCAAATTTGAGGCCCTTGGCTTTCAAGCGTTGGCCAGCAGCTTTGGCTTCAGACACACCTTGGGGTGACAAATCAGGGTCTTTCCAGCCGGTGAAAAGATTCTTCAAATTCCATTCGCTCTGGCCATGGCGCACCAGTACTAAAGTTCCACTCATTTCAATCCAATCCTAAAACATCGTTCATATTATAAAGGCCAGGTGCTTTATCTTTGCACCAGAGTGCGGCTTTCACTGCACCATAAGCAAAAATATCGCGGCTCTCAGCTTTGTGTGAAAACTCAATACGTTCAGCAGCGCCCGCAAACATCACAGTATGATCGCCAATCACTGAACCACCGCGCAATGTGGCAAAGCCAATATCACCAGCCACGCGAGCCCCGGTGTGGCCATCGCGAGACCGCACCGAACGTTGTTTCAAATTGATTTGGCGGCCATCAGCGGCAGCCTGTCCCAACAACAGGGCGGTGCCTGAGGGCGCATCAATTTTATGACGGTGATGCATTTCAAGAACTTCAATGTCAAAATCATCACCCAAAGCGGCAGCAACTTTCTTCACAACATTGGCCAGAATATTGACCCCCAGCGAATAATTGCCAGTTTTCATAATGGTGGTGGATTTGGCAGCTTCAAGAATTTGTGAGTCGCCGCTCGCATCAATGCCCGTGGTTCCAATCACATGAATTTTTTTGATGGCAGCAGTGTAGTGAACCAGTGCTAACGTCGCAGCAGGCACAGTGAAATCAATAATGCCATCAACCTGTGAAAGCACGGCTTCCACATCATCGCTGATCAACACATTCAAAGCGCCAATGCCAGAAAGCACACCCATATCAGTGCCAACTAAAGTGGAGCCCTTTGCCTCCAGCCCGCCCGCAACTTCGCAGCCCTTGGTTTCTGTAATGATGCGAGTGAGCACCCAGCCCATGCGGCCGCCGGCTCCAGCTATGGCAAGTTTCAATGTCATTATTTGCGTTTAGCAATGGCAAAGCTGATTGCAAAGTCTTTATTAGCTGGCGAGTTGACCCGCTTCCCATCCCAAAATCGCCCGTTTGCGCGTGAGGCCCCAGTGATAGCCCGTGAGTGCCCCTGATTTACCAATCACGCGGTGGCACGGCACCACGAATGAAATGGGGTTGCGCCCCACCGCTGCCCCCACGGCGCGTGCCGCTTTTGGTTTATCAATCGAGCTTGCAATATCGCCATATGTGACAGCGCGGCCCATCGGGATTTTGAGAAGGCTTTCCCAAACACGAATTTCAAAATCACTGCCAATGAAAGTCACGCGCAGGGGCTGGCCATCCTGCCATTTTTCAGGGGCAAAAATCTGTGCGGCATAAGGAGCAGTTTGTGCTGAGTTTTCGATATAGCTTGCATTGGGCCAGCGCCGCTGCATATCAGCCAAAGAAGCGGCCTCGCCACCCACATCCGAAAACCCTAACCCACAGAGGCCCTGCGCCGTCACCATCACCAAAGCGAGACCAAAAGGTGAAGGGTGAAAACCATAAGAAATGATAACCCCAGACCCCTTGGTTTTATAAGCGCCGGGCGACATGCCTTCATGGGTGACAAAAAGATCGTGCAAACGGCTGGGTCCCGATAGTCCCACCTCAAGCGAGGTTTCTAAAATGCTGGCCGAATCTTTGAGCATGGCTCTGGCATGATCCAGCGTGAGGGCTTGCAGAAACGCTTTTGGCGTCAAGCCCGCCCAGCGCGAGAATAAGCGCTGCAATTGCTCAGGCTCCAAACCGACTGGCCGTGCCAAATCTTCGAGCGATGGCTGGTCGCGCCAATTTTTAGTGAGATTAGCCAGCACACTCCGCACGCGCTCATAATCATCTAAGTTTGAAGTGTGGTCCTGTTCCATATAAGGAAACTAGAACAGACAGACAGCCGATGCCACCCGATTTCCGAAAGTTCAAAAATGCCAGCTCGTTTAAAAGCGCCACAGATCGAAGAAATTTTCCGGCGCTTCCATGCTGAAAATCCAGAGCCTAAAGGGGAGCTTCATTCTGTGAACGCCTTCACATTTCTGGTGGCGGTGGTGCTTTCCGCTCAAGCCACCGATGAAGGTGTAAACCGTGCCACCAAGCCGCTATTTGCGATAGCCGATACGCCTGAGAAAATAATTGCCATGGGCGAAGATAGCTTGCGCGGCGCAATTAAATCCATTGGCCTGTTTCGCACCAAGGCTAAAAATGTTTTTGCGCTGTCGCAAGCTTTGGTGGTTCATCATAACAGTCAAGTTCCGGCAACGCGCGAGGCTTTAGAAGCCTTGCCCGGCGTGGGCCGCAAAACCGCGAATGTGGTTTTGAACATCATTTTTGGGGAGCCCACAATTGCAGTGGATACGCACCTGTTCCGGCTTGGCAATCGCCTAGGTCTAGCCCCGGGGAAAACTCCGATGGAAGTGGAAACCAAACTTCTAAAAGCCGTGCCAAAACCTTATCTGCGCCACGCCCATCATTGGTTGATTTTGCATGGGCGTTATGTCTGTAAGGCTAGGAAACCTGAATGTTGGCGCTGTGTGATTGCCGATATTTGCCCGTTCAAACCGAAGAGCCCTGCACCGATTTAAAAATATGAACAAAGAATGCTGTGGCAAACAGCGGCACGGTTAAATTAACGATCGGAATGAGAGCAAGCCCCGCAGGCAGCAGGCCAGCAATATAAACGCGCATGAAATTTTGTTTGCGTAAATCACTTGCAGCTTTCGGCGACATAAACCGCGTGGCCGCCATTTCAAAATACTCACGGCTAATCAAATAGGCATTGGCCAAGAGCAACAGAACGATGCCAAAGCCTGCGAAGAAAACCAACGGCAAAACTACGATATTTACTGCAAGCGAAATCGCCGCAAACTGCAAACCGAAGGCCAAGGCTGTGAACGTTGATAGGGCTTTACCACGTTTATGATGAGGGTAATGCCGCGCCTCCACACGAGAGGCAATCCAATCCAAAAATAAACCAGCGAACAGAGCAGTGACTGGTGCCATCAAAAAGAAAAATGCTGCAATCAACCCAAGGCCTGTTCCCAAAGCAATCACAGTTTGCAGCCACGGCCACGGCACCAGCGTTAAGAATGACAGCAAAACCTCCACGCTCACCAACACTGCAACGAAAAGCGCTAAAGTGAGGCCGATAGATTTGAGCAACACACCGCGAAATTCTGGTGAAGTGAGGTCATTCAAAGTTTTGAAAAAAGCTGCAAACATGATGTGACAAGTAAGAGCTCTAGCTTGTTTCTACAAGCCCCATGCGCTAGGTCATGGCCAAACAGGGCCTTGATTTATGACGAATAAACTATTTGATGTTCTCACCATCGGCAACGCTATCGTCGATGTTATTGCTATGGTTGACGAGAGTTTTGTGCAGCGTGAAAACTTGGTCAAAGGCTCAATGAATTTGATCGATGAACAAAGAGCTGAACAGCTTTATGCCGCCATGGGCACGGCCTCTGAAATTTCGGGTGGCTCAGCAGGCAACACTGCCGCAGGTGTTGCGTCCTTTGGTGGCTCGGCAGCTTATTTTGGCAAAATAAAAAACGATAAGCTTGGTGATATTTTCAGCAACGATATGCGTGGCCAAGGCGTTCATTTTGAAACGCCTTCAGCCCAAGATGGCCCCGCCACAGCACGCTCTTTTATTTTGGTAACGCCAGATGCCGAGCGCACCATGAACACTTATTTGGGCGCATGTGTAAATCTTTCTACTGCGGATGTTGATGCCGCCGTCGTTCAAGCTTCAGCCGTCACTTATATGGAAGGATATTTGTGGGACAAGCCAGAAGCCAAAGAAGCCTTTCGCTTGGCCGCAAAAATTGCGCGCAGCGCTGGCAAGCTCACGTCGATCACCTTATCGGATTCATTTTGTGTTGAGCGCCACCGCGAAAGTTTTCTCGACCTTATCCGCAACCATATCGATATTGTGTTTGCCAATGAAAGTGAAATTAAATCACTCTATTTGACGCAGAATTTTGATGGTGCCGTGTCAGCCATCCGCAAAGATTGTCCTATGGCGGCCCTCACGCGTTCTGAAAAAGGCTCACTGATTGTGCGCGGGTTAGAATCCGTTGAAGTGAAGGCCAATCCCGTAAAAGAAATTATTGATGTGACAGGTGCTGGCGATCTTTATGCCGCTGGCTTTTTATTTGGTCACACCAGACATATGCCACTTCAGCGCTGTGCCGAGCTTGCAAGTTTGGCTGCATCCGAAATTATTTCACACACGGGCGCACGACCAATTGTGAGTCTGAAACAACACGCACAAGAAGCTGGTTTGCTTTAATCCGCTTTTGGAACCTCAGTCTCAGCTTTCTTCACATGAATTCGAACACGTTTTACGCGGCGCGGATCAGATTCGAGAATTTCAAATTCCAAGCCACACTCATGCTTTATAATTTCGCCGCGTGCAGGCACCCGCCCGGCCATCTCAAACACCAAGCCTCCAAGAGTATCCGCTTCATCTTCTTGATCATCGGGCAGTAAATCAACTTTAAACATCTCATCCAATGTGGAAATGCTAATCAATGCACTGGCCACATAAGTCGTATCGCTCTGTTTGCGGATCATGCCTTCTTCCGCATCGGTATCATGTTCATCCGCGATGTCACCGATAATTTCTTCAACCAAATCTTCGAGTGACACCAAACCATCCGTACCGCCATACTCATCAACCACAACCGCCAAATGAACATGCGAAGCTTTCATTTTAATCAGCAGATCGGGGGCGGGCATAGAGGGCGGCACAAACAACACATCGCGGATCATGCTGGGGTGCTGCTTGATGGTGGACGAAAGTTCACTGCCTGCCAGTGCAATGCCAGCTTCGGCGGCACCCTTGGTTTTCTTCTTGGTGCCTTTATTGGTCATCCAGCGCAAATAATCTTTGACATGAATCATGCCAACAATATCATCAAGTGACTCGCGGTAAATTGGCATACGCGAATGGTTGGCATCAATAAATTGCGAGAGCAGATCACGCATCGAAGAGGTTTCTTCGGCTGCCACAATGCTGGCGCGCGGCACCATCATATCGTCCACGCGCAAATCGGCAAAGCCCAAAAGATTTTGCATCATGGAACGCGCATCATCGGGCAATGTAGAAGGACCAGTTTCTTCGACATGGCTGGCGATCACGCCTTCCAAACTCTCGCGCAGGTCAATTTTGTCGCGTGAAAGCTTTCGTTTTATTTTGGACAGGAATGTTGGTCGTTTCATAACCTCGCATTTACCTGATATGGATCGGCAATGCCAAGTTTTTTGAGAATGAGAATTTCGCGGGCTTCCATTTTGGCAGCATCTGCATCGTTCATATGATCATAGCCCAAAAGATGCAAAACACCATGCACGATCAAATGCGTGGTGTGGGCTTTGAGAGTTTTACCAGCCTCATCGGCCTCGCGCACCAGCGTTTCATAACCCAAAGCAATATCACCAAGCGGCTTAGGTTCGCCGTGTGGAAGTTTCAAATCGGGGTTAGCCGGAAACGATAAAACATTGGTGGGCTTGTTTTTGCCGCGCCAATCGTAGTTCAGAGTTTTTAGCGTTGCATCGTCTGCAAACAAAAGTGTGATTTCTTTTTTACGCTGCGCGATGGGAGTTGCAACTTCCACTGCTTTTTCTGCAAGAGCTTTAAGCCCTCGAATTGATTTCCAGCCGTTATGCTCAATAACAATATGGAGCATTTAACCCCTCACCTTGCGCGAAGTCGCAGCACCCTTTTTATCATAAGCCGCCACAATGCGCCCTACCATAGCGTGACGCACAATATCTGCCGTTTGAAATGCTGTAACACCAATGCCAGAAACACCTTCCAAAACTGAAAGCGCATCATCCAATCCTGACACCACGCCATAAGGCAAATCCACCTGTGAAGGATCACCCGTAATCACCATGCGGCTGCCTTCACCAAGCCTAGTCAAAAACATTTTCATTTGCTGTGGCGTAGTGTTCTGCGCTTCATCTAAAATGATAAATGCTGATGCCAATGTGCGCCCACGCATAAAAGCAAGTGGCGCAATTTCAATTTGGTTTTCGGCCATGGCTTTAGCGACCAAGCTTTGCGGCATCATGTCATAAAGTGCATCATAAAGTGGGCGCAAATAGGGGTCGACTTTCTCTTTCATGTCACCCGGCAAAAAGCCCAACCGTTCGCCTGCTTCCACGGCGGGGCGTGAGAGAATGATACGGTCCACTTCACCATTCATCAAGGCTTCAGCGGCGCAAGCAACTGCCAAATAAGTTTTGCCTGTGCCCGCAGGCCCCACGCCAAAACACAATTCATTTTTGCGAATCTGCTCAATATAAACTTGTTGATTTGAAGTGCGTGCCGAAACAGTTTTACGCCGCGTGCGAACGCCACCTGATGCCACTTCTTTTTCTTCAGCCACTTTCACCATGCGAATGGCACCATCAATTTCACCGCGGTTGATTTCATCACCGCGCGAAGCCTTGGTATAGAGATGGAGCAAAACCGAACGGGCCAATTCAGATGTGGTGCGGTCGCCTCTGATCGAGAGCCGGTTCCCACGCGGTGTGATGGCCACACCCAAGCGCTGTTCAATTACAGCTAAATGTGCGTCATGTTCGCCCATTAAAAGGGCCAGAACGCGGTTATCATCAAAGGCAAGGGCCAAAACACCGTCCTCAGAGTCTTGGGCTTTTAGAGCATTGGCAGATGGGCTCAAATCAAGTGACCTCCGGTTGGTTTAGACTCAGCATATTGCCCCGAAAGTGAGTTGGGGCCAACAGACAATATATGGGCATCCACAAATGATCCTAAAAGGGTCTCGGGAGCCACTAAATGTACCGATTGCAGATAGGGCGAGCGCCCAATCAGTTGCCCTTTCTGGCGGCCCGGCTTTTCCAAAAGCACGGTGAGAGTTTGTCCAACACAAGACTGGTTGAATGCCGCCTGTTGGCCCGTCAGCAAAGCCTGAAGTCGCGCCAAGCGTTCATTTTTTAAATCGTCTGAAATCTGGTCCTCGCGCGTTGCGGCAGGGGTTCCCGGGCGAGGGGAGTATTTAAACGAAAATGCGCCCGCATAATTCACTGCCTGCACCAATTGCATCGTCTCCTCAAACTCTTGATCAGTTTCGCCGGGGAAACCAACGATGAAATCAGAAGTCATAGCGATGCGCGGTTGGGCTGCTCGAATGCGGTCAATGAGTTTTAGATATTGCTTGGTCGTGTGGCCACGGTTCATGGCTTTCAACACACGGTCCGAGCCCGATTGAATGGGCAAATGCAAATAGGGCATCAGCTTGGGGTTAGCTCCATGAGCCTCAATCAAATCATCAGTCATATCGCGCGGGTGGCTGGTCATATATCTGATACGTTGAATGCCAGAAATCTGTGACAGTTCGGTGATGAGAGTTGCGAGAGTTGAAGTGCCGCTGTGATAAGCATTCACATTCTGGCCCAATAAAGTGAGTTCAAGCACACCTTGGTCGGCGAGCTTCTTTGCTTCATCAATAATTTGGGAAGGAGCGCGTGAGAATTCTGCACCGCGTGTATAAGGCACCACGCAGAAAGTGCAAAATTTATCGCAGCCTTCCTGAATGGTCAGAAACGCCGTCACACTGCGCGACGTGGGTTGGCGCACTTGTTCGCGGGCCAATCCTTTAAATTTATCATCAACTGCAAATTCAGTTTCCACCACAGCAAGACCTGTTACCTCGCGCTGTTTCAAAAGCTCTGGCAAACGGTGATAAGTTTGCGGGCCAAACACCAGATCAACTGATTTCATCCGCCGCGTAATCTCTTCGCCTTCTGCTTGGCCCACACAGCCAGCTACAGCGATCACCATATTGCCGCCGCGCGCAATTTTCATATCGCGGTAACGGCCCAATTCCGAATAAACTTTCTCAACCGCCTTTTCACGAATGTGGCAAGTGTTGAGGATCACCAGGTCAGCCTCTTCTGCCGTCTTTGCCTGGGCATAGCCCAGCGGCGCCAGCACATCTTGCATACGGGCGCTATCATAGACATTCATTTGGCAGCCATAGGTTTTGACGAAAACGGATTTATTCATGGCCTTCCCCTAGCGGATTTAGGGATTTTCTCCAAGTGTGTGGCGAATGGTGGTTTCGGCATCCCGTGCCATGGTTTTGCGGTCGGCTTTTGGCACAGCAGGATGAATGGTAATATGCGCTTTAATTGGTCCGGATTTGATAACCGTCCAAAGATGCGGAACCAAATCCATGTCACCAAACCAAGCATAGAATTTAGGCTTGTCCTGATATGAAACTGTAACGGGAATAACCGGAATATCTAAACCTTCCACCGCTCCAAAATAGGATGACTTGAAGGGTAAAACTTGCGTGCCGTCGCTGGAGGTGCCTTCAGGAAATAAAACCAGGCAATCGCCGTCTTGTAGACGCGCTGCAATTTCAGTGCGCTTGCTTCCAGTAGAGTGCCGGCTTTCGCGGTTCACAAAAACCGTGCGTTGCAATTTCGCCATGGCACCAAAAAGCGGCCAAACTCTAACTTCTCGTTTAGCGATAAAAGACAAAGGGGCGATAGCACTGAGCACTGGAATATCAAGCCACGACACATGATTGGCCACCAGCAAGGCGGCCCCGGTTGGCGGTGCCCCCTCAATAATAAGTGTAACCCCAAGAATTTTACACAGCAGGCGGTGATAAATCCATGGCAAGCGCTTTGAGCGCAAAACAAATTGCACTGGCATCAATGGAAGTGTGAGCGCCAGAAAGCCCAGTAGGATGAAAATGGCCCTTAGGCGTGCCATTTCAAAATCAACGCATCATCGCCCGTTGCAGCATAATAGGCTTTACGCAGGCCCACCTGTTTGAAGCCAGCATCCGAATAAAGTTTTATGGCGTCTTCGTTGCGGCTTGCCACTTCCAGAAATACACTTGGAATTTTAAGATTGAGTAGGCTTAGAAGCAAGCTCTTGCCCGCACCGCGCCTGCGTAAATTAGGGTCCACACCAATCGTGAGGATCTCTGCTTCGTCAGCCACCACACGGTAAAGCAGCAAGCCCACAGGCCCTTCAGCACTTGTTGCCAGCAATGCACCAACCCCGGGGCTTGTCATCAGACTGGTAAACGCAGCTTCATCCCAAGCTTCGGCAAAACATGTGGCATGAAGCTTGGCAAGGAGTGGAATGGCATTTTGATCCGCCAACAAAATTTGCAAATCGGGCAATTCTCGCAGCCGCGTAGTTTGTGGCTTAGCATCAGCATCGCGGAGATAATTTGGGTCAGGCATTGCATCTGGTTCTGGCAGTGAAGCCGCAAATTTAGCAAAGCCAGAAGCCTGCGGCAGGCCATCATTCACATTGGCAAAGCGCAGGGCCGTTGGCGTATCAATCCCCACCACTTTAATGTTGAGGCTCAATCCCAGAGTGCGAGCAAAACTTAAGCCAATACGGATTCCCGTAAAAGTGCCAGGGCCGGTGGTGACAGCAATGCGGTTCAAATCTCTATATTGAACTCCAGAAGCAACCATCACCCGCGCCACCATCGGCGGCAGAGCTTCGGCATGGCCACGCTCCATCAACTCGCGTTCTTCAGCGAAGATTTTGTCAGTGGCAGAATCGTAAACACAGGCCGAACAACTGGCCAGCGCTGTATCAATGGCAAGCAGGATCATAGGGCCAAAGCCCTGCTCAATTCTCATCCATCTTCAGCGCTGCAATAAACGCTTCCTGCGGAATTTCCACTTTGCCGAATTGGCGCATTTTCTTTTTGCCTTCCTTCTGCTTATCGAGAAGTTTGCGTTTGCGCGAAATATCGCCGCCATAGCATTTGGCGGTCACATCTTTCCGCATGGCAGAAAGTGTTTCACGCGCCACCACTTTACCACCGATTGAAGCCTGAATAGGAATCTTGAACATGTGGCGCGGAATCAAGTCTTTCAACTTTTCGCACATCACACGGCCACGCTGTTCAGCCCGCGTTCTGTGAACCACCATAGACAAAGCATCAACTGCTTCTTCATTGACGAGAATGGAAAGCTTGACGAGATCAGCCGCAATATACTCGGTCATTTTATAATCGAATGAGGCATATCCTTTGGACACGGATTTCAAACGATCATAAAAATCAAACACCACTTCGTTAAGCGGCAATTCATAAACCACCATGGCGCGCGAACCAGCATAGGTGAGTTGCTTCTGGCGACCACGGCGGTCTTCACACAGTTTCAACACTGAACCTAAATACTCATCAGGCACTAAAATTGTGGCTTCAATCCACGGCTCTTTCATGGCCACAATGGTGGATACATCGGGCATATCGGCTGGGTTATGCATGTCAACATTGCTGCCATCGCGGAGATCAATTTTATAAATTACCGAAGGTGCCGTGGTGATGATTTCAACATTGAACTCGCGTTCAATGCGCTCACGCACGATTTCAAGATGCAACAACCCCAAGAAGCCACAGCGAAAGCCAAAGCCCAAAGCGGCCGAGGTTTCCATTTCATAGGAGAAACTTGCATCATTCAAACGCAACTTGCCCATGGCATCACGCAGGTCTTCAAATTCTGAAGCGTCAACAGGGAAGAAACCAGCAAACACCACCGATTGCGCTTCTTTAAAGTCTGGCAAAGCTTTCAGTGCTGGGTTCTTATCTTCAGTCACCGTATCGCCAACGCGTGTATCAGCCACTTCCTTAATGGCACCCGTAAAGAAACCAATTTCACCTGGGCCTAATTCATCAACCACAACTTTTTTGGGCCGTGATACGCCAACCCGCTCCACGGGGTAAAGCCCACCAGTGCCCATCATCCGCACGCGCATCCCTTTTTTCAGCACACCGTCAATAATGCGAACTAAAACCACAACGCCCAAATAAGCATCATACCAGCTATCAACCAGCAGCGCCTTTAAGGGCGCGTCACGGTCGCCCTTGGGAGCAGGCAGGCGCTTAACAATGGCCTCTAAAACTTCGGGCACACCCAAACCAGTCTTGGCAGAAATCATAACCGCTTCAGAGGCGTCAATGCCGATTACATCTTCAATTTGTTGTTGAATGCGCTCTGGCTCAGCCGCGGGCAAATCCACCTTGTTGAGCACCGGAATAATTTCATGGTTGTTGTTGATAGCTTGATAGACATTGGCCAGCGTCTGCGCTTCCACACCTTGAGACGCGTCTACCACCAAAAGCGAGCCTTCACAGGCGGCAAGCGAGCGTGACACTTCATAGGCAAAATCCACATGGCCCGGCGTGTCAATTAGATTGAGCACATAATCCTTGCCGTCCTTGGCTTTGTAATCAAGGCGCACCGTGTTGGCCTTAATCGTAATGCCACGTTCGCGCTCAATATCCATCGAGTCGAGAATTTGGTCCACCATCTCGCGGTCAGAAACGGCACCACACAGCTGGATCAAGCGATCCGCCAAAGTGGATTTACCATGATCAATATGGGCAATAATAGAAAAATTGCGGATTTGGGATGTGTCTGTCATTTGGCGCGCTGTTTGGCATTGTGCGGCGCAATGGTCAAGCACATCCCAAGTGATTAGCCCGCGTAGCCGTTCATTTTAGCGTTGCCCTTGCAGCCTGATGGCGATGCAAAGCCTTCAGAAGAGCGGCCCACTTGCTTGCCATTGGCTTTGGAGAAGCAGCGCCAGCGGTTTTCGCCACGTTTATCTTTGTAGAATTCCCATTTGTCGCCAGACGTATCGCGGTTGGCATTGGCCTCGCAATCTTTCTTGGCTTTGTAGCTTTCTGAAGATGCGCCCACAATTTCGCCATTGGAGGCCGTGCGCCGCCAGCGAAATTCGCCGCGTTTGTCTTTATAAATATCGAGTGTGTAATCAGCCATGTGCCTCTCCCAGTTCATTCCGCATCAATGGGAATGTTGAAAGGCAAACTGATACAACATGGCGATATTGTAAAGAGGTTAACCCTCAGCTTTGGAAACACCCACCATGGCCGGGCGCAAGCAGCGCTCACCCACGGCATAACCAGATTGCATTTCCTGCATCACTATGCCGGGCGGCTTTTCCGAGGTTGGAACTTCATAAATTGCTTGATGATAGTTAGGATCAAACTTATGGCCCACAGTTTCAATTTTTTTAATGCCGTGGCGATTAAAAACTTGAAGCAATTCTTTGGAGGTCACTTCCACACCGAAAATCAAATTCTTTTCAATCTCGCCAGCGCTTTCACGTTCATCAGCAGGCAATGCTTCTAAGGCGCGGCCCAGATTGTCAGCCACAGTGAGCAAATCACGCGCAAAATTTGTGGCCGCATAAAGTGTGGCTTCAGCTTTTTCGCGCTCAGTGCGTTTACGCAAATTTTCCATTTCAGCAGCAAGGCGAAGCAACCGGTCTTTAGATGCGGCCACTTCGTCTTTGAGGGCCGCAATCTCGGCATCTTTAGGGTCAATTTCAGCTTTTAAGGCTTCGTTCAAAGCATCGGCTGCCAAAATCTCGTCGGCGCTTGCTTCAGCTTTGTTCTGTTCATCAGTCATTGAAGTTCCGTTTCACTGCGGTTTGAACCCCGCATATCGGGGCAAACGCCGCAAAAATCAAGAGAGCAATCGCCCCACCATTTTGGCGGTATAATCCACCATCGGAATGATCCGCGCATAATTGAGCCGCGTTGGCCCAATAATGCCCAGAACCCCAACAATCTTATCCTCATCATTGCGAAATGGTGCCGCTATGAGCGATGACCCAGACATGGAGAATAGCTTATTTTCGGAACCAATAAAAATCCGCACGCCTTCAGCCCGCTCAGCGAGACCCAGCAAATCCACCAGCTCGCGCTTGTTTTCAATATCTTCAAACAACTTCCGCATCCGGTCTAGATCAGCAGTAGCCGTGGTGTTCTCCAGCAAATTGGCCTGACCCTTCACAATCAATGAGCGCGCATCAAAATCAATGCCACCCGTCCACACCGCAAGTCCGGTTTCAACCAGCCGCGCCGAAACTTCATCAAGCTCACTGTGTAGTTTTTTAACTTCATGTGAAATAATTTTTTGCACCTCATCAATGGTGCGGCCCTGCGCTGCTGCTGAAAGATAATTTGTGGCGCGCATGAATATCGACGCTGGCAGGCCTGCCGGAACATCAATCACGCGGTTTTCAACCGAGCCATCTTCACCCACCAAAATCACCAAGGCCCGCCCCGGCGCAAGATTGACAAATTCAATGTGTTTGAGCCTGATGGAAATTTTAGGCGACATCACAACGCCAGCACACTGCGATAGTCCCGAAAGCATCATAGAAGCTTCGCCCAAAACATCTTCAAAGCGCCGTGGTCTGCTGCCGGTTTTAATCTGTGCGTCAATAATGCTGCGCTCACTTTCCGTAACCGAGCCAATTTCCAAAAGTGAATCGACAAAAAACCGAAGCCCCACTTCGGTTGGCATCCGCCCAGCTGAAGTATGTGGCGAATAGATCAACCCAGAATCTTCCAAATCCATCATCACATTGCGAATAGAGGCGGGCGATAAGCCGGAAGGCAAGGATTTTGAAATGGAGCGTGAACCCACAGGCTCCCCCGTCTCCAAATAGGTGTCCACCAAGCGCCTAAAAATCTCGCGGCTGCGCTGGTCAAGGCCAGCAACGCCAGACAGCTTTTCGTCGATAAAGGGTTTGGGCGGAATAATCGTCATTTAAGTAATATAGAGATTTTTTTTTGTGATGGAATGGGCTAGGATTTAACGCAAGTGACACAGGAGTGAACCTTATGGCTAAGGATTTACAAGGACTTTTTGTGACCGGAACACCTGCTTCGGCTGAGGCTTTGGATCTAGCCATTGCCGATTATTATGCATGGAAAGGCGATCCTGTTGCGGCCCTCCAAGGGGCAGCAACTCTGGACCCCACGTTCATGCTGGGCCATGCCGCGACAGCCTCACTTTTTCTGCTCAGCGGATTTCGTGGCGACAACGCAGCAGTTGTAGCAGCCTTGAATTCAGCAGCAGCAGTTAGTAAAGGCGCAACATCGCGAGAACAACGCCACCTAACCGCAGCTCAAGCTTG
The DNA here is from genome assembly GCA_031385245.1 of Hyphomicrobiales bacterium. GTDB lineage: Bacteria > Pseudomonadota > Alphaproteobacteria > Rhizobiales > Aestuariivirgaceae > Aestuariivirga. The sequence continues at coordinate 20,695 of JANNBH010000033.1, forward strand.
GGCCAATGGTGCCATCATACAGGCCACAAACATTTGGGAAGATATTTTACTCGATCACCCCACCGATGCCTTGGCTTTGCGTTTTGCCCATGACACTTATTTTTATCTGGGCCACTCCCTGAGCATCCGCGATTCAATTGCCAGGGTTTTGCCTGCGTGGGGCGAGGATGATCCATTTCACGGGTATATTCTCGGCCAATATGCTTTCGGTTTGGAAGAATCTGGTGAGCTGCACAAAGCCGAAGTGATCGGCATGAAAGCTATTGCGTTGAACCCTGAAGATGGCTGGGCTGTTCATGCTGTGGCCCATGTCTATGAAACCGACGCCCGCCAGAAAAAGGGCATTGATTTTCTCAAACACTCACAACCCAATTGGAGCAAAGCCCAAGCCTTAGCTGTTCACAATGGTTGGCACTTGGCGCTTTATCTGATTGAAGAAGGTGAGTTTGCCAGCGTGCTTGCAGATTATGACAAATACGTCGCTCCCAAATTGAAATTGGATTCAATTCTCGATCTCGTAGATGCCGCAGCTCTATTGTGGCGGCTAGAACTTGCCGGGGCCGATGTTGGCAATCGTTGGCAACCTGTAGCCGAACAATGGTTGACCCATGCTGATGATCACGTTTTGGTTTTTAATGATCTCCATATAACTTTGGCTATTTCACGCAGCGGCAGTGCTGAAGTTAAAGAGCGTTTTCTAGCATCGATGGATCGCTATGTGGCTGAGGGCAATAGCGATAATCAGGTATTTACGCGCGAAGTTGGCCGCACATTGATTGATGCAGTTTTTGCGTTTGCTTCTGGAGATTATCGCCGTGCAATTAGCCTGATCTTACCCGTGCGCTACAAGGTGATCCGTATTGGTGGCAGCCATGCCCAGCGCGATTTGGTGACGCAAACTCTCATCGTGGCAGCTGAACGCGCCGGAGATTGGCGATTAGCGCAAGCGCTTCTCAGTGAACGTTTGGCCATTCGTCACACTCCTCGTGTTGAGCAAAGTCTGAGCCACGCACGTAAAATGACCAAGACTCATTGAATTATTTATTCCCCCTTTGCGAATTCCAGTCTAGAACGCCCTTTCAATTTGAAAGGTTTTAACATGCGCCCCTCTGGCCGTAAAAATGATGAACTTCGCACCGTCAGCTTCGAACGCGGCGTATCAATCCATGCTGAAGGCTCATGCCTTGTGAAATTTGGCAACACCCATGTGCTCTGCACGGCCAGTTTGGAAGAGCGCGTACCACCATGGCTAAAAGGCGGTGGCAAGGGCTGGGTTACGGCTGAATATGGCATGTTGCCGAGAGCCACAGGTGACCGCATGAAGCGCGAAGCAGCGTCTGGCAAACAATCAGGTCGCACCCAAGAAATTCAGCGCCTGATTGGCCGATCTTTACGCGCAGTGGTCGATTTGCGGGCCTTAGGTGAGCGCCAGATTAGTTTGGATTGTGACGTGATCCAAGCTGATGGCGGAACAAGAACCGCAGCCATCACTGGAAGCTTTATTGCTCTGCAAGATTGCATCACTTGGATGATGGCGCGCGACATGATTAAGGCCTCTCCACTTAAAGATCATGTAGCCGCCATTTCTTGCGGCATTCATAGCGATGAAGCGGTGCTGGATTTGGATTATGCCGAAGACTCAACAGCAGGAACGGACGCTAATTTTGTGATGACCGGCTCTGGCGGTATTATCGAAGTGCAAGGCACAGCTGAAGGCGAGCCTTTCAGCCAAGAGATGCTGCTCAAGCTTTTGGGCCTCGCCAATGGCGGCATTAAAACTTTGGTTGAAATGCAGAAAGCCGCTTTGAAGTGATTAGAAAACTAAATAACGAAAAAATCGTCATCGCCACTCACAATAAAGGCAAGCTCGAAGAGTTTGCCGAATTGTTGAAACCTCACGGCGTGACAACATTTTCGGCTGGCGGCCTTGGCCTTGTTGAGCCTGAAGAAACTGAAGATAATTTTCGCGGCAATGCCCGCATCAAAGCGCTGTTTGCCATGACGCATTCGGGGTTGATTTCGATTTCTGATGATTCAGGCTTGTGCGTCGATGCTTTAAATGGCGACCCCGGGGTTTACACCGCTGATTGGGCCGGCCCCACGCGCGATTGGTCCATGGCTATGCGCTTGGTCGAAGAGAAACTGCAAGCCGCAGGTGCTGTGAATGCAGAACAACGGCGCGGCCAATTTAAATGCACACTCTGTGTGATGTGGCCCGATGGTGTGGAGCGTTATTATGAAGGTGTTGCACCCGGCACATTGGTCTGGCCTCCGCGTGGCGAACTGGGCCATGGCTATGATCCTGTGTTTGTTCCTGATGGTCAAGATAAAACCTTCGCCGAAATGACCCACGACGCCAAAAACAAAATTTCACACCGCGCCAAAGCGCTGGAGAAGCTGCTCAGTGATCTCTTCTGATTCTGATTTTGGCATTTATGTGCACTGGCCTTTCTGCAAGGCCAAATGCCCCTATTGCGATTTCAACAGCCATGTGCGCCATGAAGCTGTCGATCATATGAGCTATGCCCGCGCACTGGTGCAGGAACTCTCATGGTTACAGGCAAAGTCAGAGGGAAAAAAAGTCACCAGTATATTCTTTGGCGGCGGCACGCCATCGCTCATGCCGCCTGAAGCCGTGGCCCATGTTTTAGATAACATCGCGCAGCTTTGGCCTGTGGCCACAGATGCGGAAATCACCCTCGAAGCCAACCCCACCAGCGTCGAGGCTAAAAATTTTAGAGGCTACCGCACAGCTGGCGTGAACCGTGTATCAGTCGGCGTGCAATCACTTGATGAAGCCGATCTTAAAGCGCTGGGTCGCCAACACACGCCTGAAGAGGCGCTTGCCGCGTTTCGTTTGGCCGCAAAAATTTTCCCACGCGTGAGCTTTGATTTAATCTATGCAAGGCCGGGCCAAAGCCAAGCGCACTGGCGCGAAGAATTAACCCGTGCCCTCGGCGAGCAACAAGGCCACATGTCGCTCTATCAACTCACCATTGAACCTGAAACGCGCTATCAAGATTTGTTTGATGCGGGCAAACTCATCATTCCCGACGATGATGAAGCGGCCAACCTTTATGAGATCACACAAGAACTCACAGCCAAACATGGCCTGGGTGCTTATGAAATTTCCAACCATGCAAGCGCAGGCCATGAGAGCAAACACAATCTCACCTATTGGCGTTATGGTGAATATGCCGGGGCTGGCCCGGGTGCTCACAGCCGCTTGAGTGCTGGAAAAAATCGATTGGCCTTGGTTAGTGAAAAGCACCCTGAAACTTGGCGGCAGATGGTGCAGGATAGAGGCCATGGCCTGATCGATGAGGGCATATTGACTCCGGCTGACCAAGCGCCTGAATATCTTTTAATGGGCTTACGCATCAAAGAAGGCATTGATCTCCATCGTCATGCCAGACTATCTGGCTCTATGATTGACGAGTCAAAAATTGAAGCCCTCGAAAATCTCGGCATGATAACGCGCCATGGCTCACGCCTTATGGCCACGCCGCGCGGGCGGCCCATTCTCAACGCCATCATCCGTGAACTAAATGACTGAGCGCAGCTACCACATTGGCCCCAATCGCTTTGATGCCACGAGCATTGATGCGGGCTTGCATGTGGTGGCAACGCCGATTGGCAATCTGGGCGATATCACCATTCGAGCTTTAAATGTTTTGGCCGCCGCTGATTATATTCTCTGTGAAGATACGCGCATCACGTCACGGCTGCTCGAACGCTATGGCATCCGCAACACCATGAAACCCTATCACGAGCACAATGCCGAAAAAGTGCGTCCAGCGATTATTGCGGCGTTGCATGATGGTAAATCTTTTGCACTGGTGAGCGATGCAGGCGTGCCACTAGTGTCGGACCCGGGCTATCGCCTTGTACAATCTTGCATCGCCGAAGGTCTTAGCGTCACCGGCATTCCTGGCGCATCAGCAACCCTCACAGCGCTGGCCCTTTCTGGCTTGCCAACCGATTGCTTCACCTTCATCGGCTTCCTGCCGCAAAAATCAAAAGCGCGAATTGACCTCCTTCACAGCTTCAAAAAAATACCTTCAACTCTCATCGCCTTTGAGAGTCCTCATCGCATTCTCGATGCATTGCTTGATATCAAGACAGCATTGGGAGATCGCAAGATTGCGATGGCTCGTGAACTCACTAAACTGCACGAAGAAGTGCTGCGCGGTACTGCAAGTGACGTGCATGATATTCTGGCCGCGCGTGAGAGCGTGAAAGGAGAGATCTGTCTGGTCATTGCGCCACCACATGATGAGATAATTGAGATTTCCGATAGTGAAATTCAGGATGCGATTAACGCAGCGCTCATTGAGCATTCCCCGAGCAAAGCCGCCAATCTGGTGTCCAAAGCACTGGGATTGACCAAGGATGATATTTACGCGCGCATTTTGAAACTCAAAGGCAGTGAGGAGTGAAACGCCAACAAGCCGAAAAGCGCGGCCACAAAGCTGAAACTGCGGCACTCTGGTTGCTGCGCCTAAAAGGCTACCGCCTGCTGGCCCGCCGTTTTAAATCTTATCATGGTGAAATTGATCTCATCATGCGGCGCGGAAAAACCACCGCATTCATCGAAGTGAAAGCCCGCAAAACCCATGATGAAGCGATCATCTCCGTAACCAACTATCAGGCCAAGCGCATTTCAGCTGCTGCTGGCTTGTGGATGGCTAAAGACCAAGTTTCAGCGCAAAGCTTTTGCCGGTTTGATATTGTCGCCGTGAATGCCTATTTATGGCCCAAACATATTGAGAATGCCTTTTTCGGAGATCGTTAGTATGCCCCTCAAAATTGCCGTACAATCTGATCCGATTGAGCTTTTCAACATTGAAGGCGATTCAACTTTCGCCATGATGCTGGCCGCCCAAGGGCGCGGCCACAGTCTGTTTATCTATCATGTGAAATCACTGGCCTATGAAAGCAACACACTGTCTGCTGAAGGCCACGATGTGAAAGTGCAAGATGTTAAAGGCGCTCATTTTGAATTGGGCCCACGCAAACGCATTGATCTTTCGACCCAAGATTCAATCTTCATGCGTCAAGACCCACCTTTCGATATGGGCTATATAACTGCCACACATTTGCTCGATATAATCCACCCAAAAACCTTGGTGGTGAATGATCCCACTGAAGTTCGCAATGCGCCTGAAAAATTATTCATTCTCAAATTTCCAGAGCTCATGCCACCCACATTGATCACGCGCGATGTGAAGGAGCTCGAAAAATTCCGCCAATTCCACAATGATGTGATTCTAAAACCGCTTTTTGGCAATGGCGGTTCGGGTGTATTCCGCACACACAAAACCGATCAGAATTTTTCGTCAGTGCTAGAAATGTTTGCTGAGCTTTACGGCACGGAACCATTTATCGCCCAGCAATATCTGCCTGACGTGCGCAAAGGCGATAAGCGCATTATTCTCATCGACGGCAAAGTGGCAGGCGCCATCAATCGCATTCCAGCCGAATCCGATAACCGCTCCAACATGCATGTGGGCGGTGTGGCCGCCCCCACCACCATGACCAAACGCGAGCATGAAATCTGCGAAGCTATCGGCCCTGATTTGAAAAAGCGCGGGCTTATTTTTACCGGCATTGATGTGATCGGTGATTACATGACAGAAATAAACGTCACTTCGCCAACTGGCATCAGACAAGTGAAACGCTTTGGTGGAGCAGATATTGCCGAGCTCATAATGGATGTTATCGAAGCCAAGCGATGAGGCTGGCAGGTTGTTTATTAAACCCCTTCAACCAAAACCAAATTGGCAATGCCAGCTTCTTTGCGAAGATTTTTCGCATGTTGATACTCAGCAGAATTATAACAATCTTTTGCCTGCTGCAGAGAAGCAAACTCAATCACCACATTGCGCGCATGGCCTTGGCCATCCATCTGCTCAAAAGCCCCACCACGCGCCAGCATCAAAGCGCCATATTTTGAAAACGCTGCACGCGAGGCTTCAACATATTTTTGATATTGCGCTGGGTCAGTAACAGTGACATGCGCGATCCAATAACCCTTGGCCATCTTATCCCCCAAACGCATCCCAGAACGCTTTAGCTTTAGCAAAGAAGCCTTCAGATTCTGGCGAGTTATTCCGTGCTTCTTTATCGAACTCTTGCATCAATTCTTTCTGGCGGCGTGAAAGGTTGACCGGCGTTTCCACACTCACCTGAATATACATATCGCCCGTTTGCGATGAGCGCAGCACTGGCATACCTTTGGATTTGAGGCGGAACTGTTTGCCGTTTTGTGCGCCATCAGGAATGGTCACGCGGGCTTTTTTGCCATCAATTGTTGGCACTTCAATTTCACCACCCAAGGCAGCAGTGGCCATGGATATTGGAACTTTGCAGAATAAATCTGCACCATCACGTTGGAAAAATTCATGGACGCGAAGACTGAGGAAAATATAGAGGTCGCCGGTTGGTCCGCCACGAAGCCCGGCTTCGCCTTCGCCCGCCAACCGAATGCGCGTTCCATCCTCCACGCCTGGCGGAATAGTAACGTTGAGATTGCGCTCTTTGGTAACCCGGCCTTGGCCGCTGCACACGGTGCAAGGATCACTGATCACTTGGCCGCGTCCAGCACAGGTGGGGCAGGCGCGTTCCACAGTAAAGAAGCCCGATTGCGAACGCACCGCACCAGCGCCATTGCATGTGCGACACGTTGTGGGCTGGGTGCCGGGTTTAGCGCCGGAACCTTTGCAGGTATCGCAAGAGACCGATGAGGGCACCCGCACAGTTGCCGTCTTGCCTGCATAAGCATCAGTTAAATTGATCTCGAGATTATAGCGAAGGTCGCTGCCGCGTTGTGCGCTATTGCCGCGAGCGCCACCACGCGCTTTGGCTCCACGGCCACCGCCCATCATGTCACCAAAGAGGTCTTCAAAAATATCCGACATCGAAGAATTAAACTCAGGGCCAAAACCGGCCCCGCCTGGGCGCTGCCCACCACCATTTTCAAAAGCCGCATGGCCAAAGCGATCATAGGCCGCTTTTTTCTGGGGGTCTTTCAACACATCATAGGCCTCGTTCAATTCTTTGAACTTGGCATCCATGGTTTTATCACCGGGGTTTGCGTCGGGGTGAAGTTTTTTGGCCAAATTGCGATAGGCAGTTTTAAGCGCCTTTTCATCAGCACCTTTGGTTGCCCCTAAAATTTCATAAAAATCGCGCTTGGCCATATTTCAAGTCTCTATAGGAAAAAGCCCCCGCCCGATAGCGGACGAGGGCAATATGAGTTCAGTTAGCAAAGATTACGACTTCTTCTTGTCGTCAACTTCTTCAAACTCGGCATCCATAATATCGTCAAGCTCATCACGTTCAACTTTGTCATCATCGGCATCATGGTCATTATCAGCTGAACCATCTGGCGCATCGCCCATGCCACCGCCCTTATACATGGCTTCACCCATTTTCATGGAAAGCTGCATGAGAGCCGTGGTCTTGGCTTGCATATCTTCCAAATCTCCAGCTTCGATCGAAGCTTTAAGATCAGTGATCGCTGCTTCGATCGCGGTCTTGTCAGATTCTGGAACCTTGTCACCAGCATCTTTCAAAGTGCGAGTGGTGGAATGGATCAAGCCTTCCGCTTGGTTCTTGGCTTCCACCAAGCCCACACGCTTTTTATCCTCAGCGGCATTGGCTTCCGCATCCTTCACCATCTTTTCAATCTCAGCATCGCTGAGACCACCAGAGGCTTGAATGCGAATTTGCTGTTCCTTGTTGGTGGCCTTGTCCTTCGCTGAAACATTCACGATGCCATTGGCATCGATATCAAATGTCACTTCAATTTGCGGCACACCACGTGGTGCTGATGGAATGCCCATCAAATCAAACTGGCCGAGCGACTTGTTATCAGCTGCCATCTCTCGTTCGCCTTGGAACACACGAATGGTGACAGCAGTTTGGTTGTCATCAGCCGTTGAGAACACTTGGCCCTTCTTGGTTGGAATAGTGGTGTTGCGATCAATCAACCGCGTGAACACGCCACCCAAAGTTTCAATGCCGAGAGATAGTGGAGTTACGTCAAGCAACAACACATCCTTCACTTCACCTTTGAGAACGCCGCCTTGAATAGCAGCGCCAATAGCCACCACTTCATCAGGGTTCACACCCTTATGGGGTTCCTTGCCGAAGAACTGCTTTACGATTTCAATCACTTTCGGCATACGGGTCATACCGCCCACCAGAACAACTTCATCAATCTGAGCAGCAGTCACACCAGCATCTTTCAACGCTTGACGGCAAGGCTCAACCGTCTTTTGAATAAGATCATCCACCAAAGCTTCAAGCTTGGAACGCGAAAGCTTCACAGCCAAATGCTTAGGTCCAGAAGCGTCTGCAGTAATAAATGGCAAGTTGATTTCAGTCTGCATCGCCGATGAAAGTTCAACCTTGGCTTTTTCAGCTGCTTCGCGCAGACGTTGGAGAGCAAGCTTATCTTTACGCAGATCAATTGCCTGTTCTTTTTTGAATTCATCAGCAAGATAATCCACAATACGCATGTCGAAATCTTCACCGCCAAGGAATGTATCACCATTGGTGGATTTCACTTCAAACACGCCGTCGCCGATTTCGAGAACGGAAACGTCAAAGGTGCCGCCGCCCAAATCATAAACAGCAATGGTGCCGGCTTCGCGCTTGTCTAAGCCGTAAGCCAAGGCAGCAGCAGTAGGCTCGTTGATAATGCGAAGCACTTCAAGACCAGCAATGCGGCCTGCATCCTTGGTGGCTTGGCGTTGTGAATCGTTGAAGTAAGCTGGAACCGTGATCACAGCTTGGGTCACTGCTTCGCCCAAATAACGCTCAGCGGTTTCCTTCATCTTGGTCAATGTGAAAGCCGAAATTTGTGAAGGCGCATATTTGGTGCCGCGGCTATCAACCCAAGCATCGCCATTGTCAGCTTTAACAATGTTGTAAGGCACCAGCTTTTTGTCCTTGGCCACCATCGGGTCATCCATGCGGCGGCCAATCAGGCGCTTGATCGCAAAGAAGGTGTTTTCAGGGTTGGTCACACCTTGGCGCTTGGCAGGCTGGCCCACCAATGTTTCGCCCTCAGCATTGAAGGCAACGATTGAAGGTGTAGTGCGCGCACCTTCAGCGTTTTCGATTACCTTAGGCGTTTTGCCTTCCATGACGGCCACGCAAGAGTTGGTGGTGCCAAGATCAATCCCAATAACTTTACCCATATGTCTTCTCCTCTGGCAGGCGCATTTCCCAGCCCCCAATCAGGCACTGGAAGGCCGCAACCCCCGCAATTAAATGTGCCGCTTCACATCAGGTGATTTGGCGTTCTGGCGCTATATAGGGGTGCCAATTCCAGCTATCAAGGTTTAGTGAGGTGAGATTTGATGATTCCGGGTCTGAAACACCATTCTGGCATGTTAAACCGAGCCGAACAGGAAGCTTTGGTGGCCGAGTTGCGTTTGGCAGTGGCGAGGGCACCTCTGTTCGTGCCACTGATGCCCCGAACTGGCAGACCCTTTTCTGTGCGTATGACCAATCTAGGAAGCCTAGGCTGGGTGAGCGACCGCAATGGCTATCGCTATCAACCGAACCACCCTGAAACGGCGGAACCGTGGCCCGCCATGCCGCAAGCTGTGCTGGATATTTGGAACAAAGTTTCAGGTTACGATCATCCACCCGAAGCCTGCTTGGTGAACTTCTACCAAGGTGGAGCCAAGATGGGTTTGCACCAAGACAAGGATGAAGAAGATTTTTCAGCACCCGTGGTTTCGATTTCGCTGGGAGACACAGCCGTGTTCAGAATTGGCGGCGCGGAACGCGGCGGCAAAACCTCGACGCTCAAATTAACATCTGGCGATGTGCTGGTGATGGGCGGGGCGGCCCGCTTGTGTTTTCACGGTATCGACCGTGTGAATCAAGGAACTTCGACATTGCTGAAAGAGGGAGGGCGGATTAATCTCACACTTCGTCGCGTTACTAAACCCAAATAGGAGTCCTAATGCTCACCCTCAACCTCGCCCAAACAATCATCGCCAAAACTCTGGACCATGCAAAGCAAGCCAATTTCAAAGCGCTTGGCGTTGTGGTTTTAGATGCGCGCGGAACAGTAGTTGCCGCTGCCATTCAAGATGGTTCATCGCTCGCTCGTTTTGATGTGGCGAAAGCCAAAGCCAATGGTGCCATATCATTTAACATGGGATCGCGTGGCATTGAGAAACTGGCCAAGGACCGTCCGCATTTTCTGGCAGGAGCTTTAGGCGTGATCGACGGCATTATCCCTGTGCCGGGTGGCGTTTTGATCAAATCAGCAGACGGCAAAATCTTTGGCGCAGTCGGTGTTTCAGGCGACACATCAGACAATGATGAAGCTGCGGCCTTGGTAGGAATTCAAGCTGCGGGGCTGGTGGGCGATGGCGGCCAAGGCTGAGAGCGGCTATTCCGGCACGCCGCTTTGGAAAAAACTCGGCTACAAAACCGCGATGAAAGTGTTGGTGCTGAATGCGCCGCCACATTACGCGACACTCTTTGAAGACAGCGCCAAAGATTGGTTCCTCGTAAATAAAGACGCGGACGCCATTCATCTTTTTATAACCGAAATAAAACAGGTGAGTGAAATTGAAAAACTCGCCAAGCTCATGCCACCCTCCATCATGCTCTGGGTGTCATGGCCAAAGAAAACCTCACCGCTCTCCAAAGGCCTGAGTGAAGATCATATCCGCAATGCGGCACTGGCTTGCGGCCTCGTCGATATAAAAGTCTGCGCTGTGGATAAGGATTGGTCCGGCCTCAAACTCACGCGGCGCAGATCACCGAAGTGACTTCAAATGCGCCAATTGCCCCGCTGTTGAACTGTCTAAACCATCGGCAGAAACCTTTCCTTCCACAACAGGCTGCAACGCTGTGGCCAATTCCTTGCCCAGTTCCACGCCCCATTGATCAAACGAGTTTAGCCCCCAGATCACACCTTCCACAAACACGCGGTGCTCATAAAGGGCAATCAGGCGGCCAAGCGTATGTGGGTCTAGCTTCTTGTAGGCCAAAGTTATTGAAGGCCGGTTGCCCGCAAAAACCTTATGCGGAGCCAAAGCTTTAATCTCCGCAGCTGATTTGCCAGCTGCTTTCAATTGCACTTCAGCTTCTTTCAATGTGCGGCCTTTCATCAAGGCTTGAGACTGTGCCAAGCAATTTGATACCAGCAATGTGTGATGTTCCGCCATGCCCGCTTCATGAGGCTCTGCGGCAATTAAAAACTCCACAGGAATTATATCGGTGCCTTGATGCAGCAATTGGAAAAACGCGTGCTGGCCATTGGTGCCAGGTTCACCCCAGACTATTGGGCCGGAAGAATTTTTTAACGGCTTGCCATCCTTGCCCACGCGCTTGCCATTGGATTCCATATCAAGCTGCTGCAAATAAGCTGCAAAGCGCGACAGGCGCTGATCATAAGGAATAATCGCGCGTGAAGGATGGTTGCAGATGTTTCGGTGCCACACACCAAGCAGACCCATCAGCATGGGCAGATTCTCTGATGGTTTAGCTTTTGAAAAATGCGTGTCCATGGCGTGGCCACCGCTGAGAAAATCCATAAAGTTTTTAGGGCCAATGGCAATCATCACCGGAAGGCCAATGGCCGACCAGATTGAATAGCGTCCCCCCACCCAATCCCAGAATCCGAATATGCGTTTTTCCGAAATGCCAAAGGCTTTCACTTTGTCGATAGCCGTAGAGATGGCGGCAAAATGTTCGCCCACCTTGTCTTCACCCAAGGCGCTCGCAATCCATTTCCGCGCCGTCTTGGCATTGGTCATGGTTTCGATGGTGGTGAAAGTTTTAGAGGCAATTAGAAACAGCGTGGTCGCAGGATTCAAGGTTTTCAGCGTATCAGCAATATGCGCGCCGTCAACATTCGATACATAATGCGTTTTAGGCCCATCGTGATAAGGGGCAAGCGCTAAGGTCACCATGGCTGGCCCAAGATCAGAACCACCAATGCCGATGTTCACGATGTCGGTGATATTGCTCTTGCGAATGTCAGTGGCAAAGCGCGCCATGGCTTCCAGAACATCATGCACATCATGCACAATGTTATGTCCATCAACAAAAACCATTTCAGATTTTGGACGGCGCAACGCCGTGTGTAAAACGGCGCGTTTTTCCGTCGTGTTGATTATATCACCGCGCATCATGTGGTCTCGCGCTGCTTCCACCTTGGCAGCCTTCACCAAGCCCAGCAGCAGCGACATGGTTTTTTTAGTCACCGCTGTTTTGGAGTAATCCAGCAGCAAATCATCAGCCCGCGCCGAAAAATTTTTAAAGCGATTGGAATCTTTGGCAAAGGCTTTTCGCATGTCTGGTGCCGAAGCTTTGCGATGAGCTTTAAGATTTTTGAAGGCTGCTGCTGTTGTCATGACTAGCTCCGCAATGTGGCGCCAACTGCCTTTTCAGCCGTGGCAATAATCTTGGCAGATAATGCCTCAATTTCAACTTCTGTCAAAGTCTTGTCGCGGGGCTGCAAAGTCACCTCAACAGCGAGCGAAGTTTTGCCACCTTCGAGCTTGTAGAGATCAAACACGTTCACATCGCTGATCAGAGCTTTATCAACGCCTTTAACGGCTTTGATGAGTTCAGCAGCTTGCACTTTATCATCCACCACAAAGGCAAAATCACGAGACAGTGGCATGAGATCAAAATTCATCAACGCGGCGCGAGCAGCGCCTTTGGATTTGGATGATGGCAGCGCATTCAATATAATTTCAAAAGCAACCAGTGGGCCTTTCACATCCATTGCACAGAGCACACGCGGATGAATGTCACCAAAATAAGCCAGCTGATTTTTCGGACCCATTTGAATAGTGCCAGAGCGCCCCGGGTGGAACCAAGCAGGCGCTCCTGATACGATTTGTGGAGCAGCAATGCCGCAAGCTTCAATCACTGCAAGCACGTCAGCTTTTACATCAAACGCATCGACATTGCGCATTCCACCATGCACATTGCGTGATGTGACAGCACCACGCCTGATGCCAGCAGCACGCAAGGTTTCGTTTTCGGGTTTGTCGCCAGCATAGGCATGGCCCACTTCGGCCAACATGAGATCGGCAAAGCCGCGTGCCACATTGCGACCAGCGGCAGCAATGAGATTGGGTAACAGTGAAGGCCGCATGTCGGTGAGTTCAGAGGAGATGGCATTGCTGAGTTTCAATTCAGCTTGGCCACCACCGAATAATTTGGCGTGTGCTTCCGGAATGAAGGCCCAGGTCACCGCTTCGTTAAAGCCACGCGTGGCAAGAGTGCGCCGCGCCAATAGCATACGCTTTTGTAACGGATTAAGAACTGGACGCGCTATTGCGTTCGGACGATCCATTGGCGCAGATGCAATTTTATCGAGACCATAAATGCGGCAAATTTCTTCAACCAGATCGGCTTCGCCCTTCACATCGGGCCGCCAGCTGGGGGGATTGCACACGCCATCATCTGTGGCAGTGAAACCGAGATCACGCAAAATCCGCAATTGCTCCGTCCACGGAATAATTACACCGCCGAGTGACTGCACGCGGTCTCTACGCAAGGTATAGGAGCGCGATGTATCTGGCACAGCACCAGCGATGACAAGTTCCGAAGCTTCACCACCGCAAAGTTCCAAAATCATGCGCGTGGCTATCTCCACACCCGTCTGCGTGAAGGCCGGATCAACACCGCGTTCAAAACGATAACGCGCATCTGAATTGATTGAAAGTTTGCGGCCAGTGGCTGCTGTGCTTTGCGGATTAAACCAAGCGGATTCCAAAAACACATTGGTTGTGGTTTCCGAACAACCCGAAGCCTCGCCGCCCATAATGCCTGCTATTCCTTCAGCACCTTGTTCATCGGCGATCACGGTCATCTGATCAGTGAGTGTGTAAGTCTTACCATCCAAAGCCAAAATGGTCTCGCCATCTTTGGCTGCGCGTGCGGAAATGTTGCCGTGCGTTTTATCCGCATCAAACACATGCAAAGGCCGCGCATAGGTGAAGGTGATGTAATTGGTGATATCAACCAAAGTTGAAATCGGGCGCAGGCCAATGGCGCGGAGGCGATCAGCGAGCCATTTGGGCGATGGCCCATTCTTCACGCCACGGAAATAACGGCCCACGAATAAAGGGCAGGCTTCGGTTTGCAGAGAAACTGAAATCGGCGAAGTGAATGTGCCTTTCACAGGCGCTGCGTTCACAGGCTTCAAAGTGCCAAGGCCTTTGGCGGCCAAATCCCGCGCCAGACCATGAATGCCCAAGGCATCAGGCCGGTTCGCTGTCACCTTGATATAAATCATCGGGTCATCAAGACCGAGAGCCACAACAGCAGGTGTGCCCACCGGCCAATCACCTTGAACTTCAATAATGCCATCATGTTCTTCGGATAGCAAAAGCTCACGCTCCGAACACATCATAGCTTGCGATTCTTGACCGCGAATGCTGCCGAGTTGTAGCACATCTTTGGTGGCAGGGATC
>JANNBH010000072.1:0-17344 GCA_031385245.1 Hyphomicrobiales bacterium
GATGTTGTCGATATTTCGAAACTCTATGCCGACACCGGCGCTTTCACTTTTGACCCGGGCTTCACCTCCACTGCAGCGTGCAAATCCACCATCACTTATATTGATGGAGATGCTGGGGTTCTACTTTATCGCGGTTACCCCATTGAGCAATTGGCCACTGATGGAGACTTTTTAGAAACCTGCTACCTTCTCTATTACGGCGAACTGCCAACCGCTGAACAGCGCAAAAAATTTGTTTTTGACATTACCCATCACACCATGATCCACGAGCAAATGGCGCTTATGTTTCGTGGCTTTCGTCGCGACGCTCATCCCATGGCAGTTATGGTTGCGATGGTTGGTGCCATGTCGGCGTTTTATCACGATTCAACGGACATCACTGATCCACGCCAGCGTGAAATTGCCTCGCACCGAATGATTGCAAAATTGCCGACAATAGCGGCCATGACATATAAATATCATATCGGTCAGCCCTTTGTTTATCCGAAAAATAGTTTGAGCTATGCCGGAAACTTTTTGCAAATGTGTTTCGCGGTGCCTTGCGAAGATTATGTTGTGAACGAAGTTCTAGCCCGCGCCATGGACCGCATTTTTGTACTCCATGCCGACCATGAACAGAACGCATCAACATCCACCGTGCGCCTTGCTGGCTCATCAGGTGCCAACCCATTTGCATGTATAGCAGCGGGCATTGCTTGCCTCTGGGGCCCCGCGCACGGTGGTGCCAATGAAGCCGCATTAAAGATGCTCGAAGAAATTGGCACGGTTGATAACATTCCAGCTTTTATCGAAAAGGTAAAAGACAAAACTTCCAATGTGCGGCTGATGGGCTTTGGCCACCGCGTTTATAAGAATTATGATCCGCGCGCAAAAATCTTGGCGGCATCGGCCCATGAAGTGTTTGAAGCTCTGGGTAAGAAGGATGATCCTCTGCTTGACGTGGCCCGCGAATTGGAACGCATTGCGCTCAGCGATCCCTATTTCATTGACCGTAAGCTCTATCCAAACGTGGATTTCTATTCTGGTATCATTTTGCGCGCCATGGGTTTCCCTACCAGCATGTTTACGGTGCTATTTGCACTGGCGCGCACTGTGGGTTGGATTAGCCAGTGGAAAGAAATGATCGAAGATCCAAGCCAGCGTATTGGCCGCCCACGTCAGCTCTACGTTGGCCCAACGCAGCGCGAATATGTACCGGAAGGAAAGCGCTAAGCTTTCTTTCCATCAATCAACATTGCGCCAATTTCAGCTTCGGCAACTTTCTTGCCATCCACATGCGCTTCCGCCCAATATTTCCAAACCGGCGGGCGCTTTTGCAAAAGCTTGACGTGGAAGTAAACTGAATCTCCCGGGCCAACGGGTTTACGGAATTTTGCTTTGTCGATCGACATGAAAAACACCAGCTTGCCGGCATTGTCGCTGTGGTGTTCCAGCACCAGCGCACCAGCAGTTTGCGCCATGGCCTCAACCAGTAACACACCGGGCATAACCGGGCGTGATGGAAAATGGCCTTGGAAGAAAGGCTCGTTCATCGTCACATTCTTCATAGCAATTCCGGATTCTTCGCCATTCAGTTCTGTCATTTTATCAATCAACAGAAACGGATAACGGTGCGGCAGCAGCTCCATAATTCGTATTATATCAAGGGTCTTTTTTGGTGCGGCTGCATCAGTCATTTTGGATTTCCTCAAAAATGTGGCGGCTGAAAACTCAACCGCCACATGCATATTAGCTTGTGATTTGAAAAGGTCTAGAAGCTCGTTCCAATCGAGAAACGGAACTTTTCAGTTTGGTCATAGCTTTCTTTAGAAATCGGAAAAGCAAATTCAAACTTGAGCGGGCCAAAAGGTGAAGTCCAAATAATGCCTGCACCGATAGAGGCACGCAAACCCATGGTATCGAGAACATCGCATGCAAAAGTACCATAGTTGCAATTTGTTCCACCCAACGCGACTGAGCTCTCACCCGAATTAAACACGGTACCAAAATCGGTAAACAGTTCACCCTTAATGCCGAAGGCTTCTGGCAAGCCGAGTGGGAATGTGGCTTCCAATGTTCCAATTGCGTAAGTGTTGCCACCTATCGAATCTGTCACGCCATCATTGCCAACTTGCCGTGGGCCAACGCCAGATTGAGCAAAGCCGCGGAATGTGTCTGCACCTTTGAAGAAGCGATCCTGCAAGGGCACACCATCATTGCTGAAAGGTTGGATGTGGCCAGCATTACCTTCAACTTTCACCACCAGTTTGTCATCAAAGAACGGGATGAAATACCAGCCATGGGCTTCAAACTTGGCATATTGCGCCGTGCCGCCAAGGCCGGCAATTTCTGTATTCAGCTGGCCACGGAAGCCTGTTGTTGGCGTAATTACATTATCAAGTGTGTCATATTGATAGTTCACGGACACAGCCGATTTCCAGCTATCACCTTCTTGGGCAATAACAGCAGGAGATGCAGTGGCATGGTCGATGCCTGAGATGTTGCGGTAAGCGAGATAGTATTTCAAACCTACAGTTGAATACTCGTCAAGCTTAAAACCTGTACGCAATGCGCCACCAACTTGCTCGCTGGTATAAGACGAGGCGGATTGATTATCGGTCTTGGTAGCGAACACATCAAACCCAGCAGACATAGGCATTCCGAGGAAATAGGGATCGGTGAAGCTAAAATCAACCTGCTGCTTTTTGAAACTGAGCGATGTGTTGAGACTTACTTGCAAACCCTTGCCAAACAAATTGCGTTCAGCCAAGCCAACTGAGCCTATTACTGTTTCTACGGATGAATAACCAATGCTGAAGGTTAAAGAACCTGTGCTCTTTTCGGCCACATCAACGACCAGTACAATTTTATCAGGTGCTGAACCTTCGGTTTCTTTTATGTCAATACGTTCAAAAAAATCCAAAGCAGTCAAACTGCGGCGGGCGCGCTCAACAAGAGCACGGTTAAATGCGTCTCCTTCAAACAGGCGCAATTCGCGGCGGATCACTTCATCACGCGTGCGTGAGTTTCCTGTAATATCGATGCGTTCAATATAAGCGCGTGTGCCTTCAGTTAAATTATAAGTGATACTAATTTTTTGGCCAGCAGGGTCACGATCAACTTTTGGTTCAACCTTGGCAAACACAAAACCTTGCTTGCTAGCTTCGAGAGCAAGATTTTCAACTGTCTTGTCAACCTTAGATGCATCATAGGTGTCACCAACGCCGGTCTTTACCACATCGGTCAAAGCCTGTGGATCTAAGTTGGTATCGCCAGTGTTCACAGCCACATCAGCTATTTCATAGCGTGGGCCTTCTTCAACTGTGATGTTGATTTCAAAGGTGTTACCATCTGGGGTCAAGTGAGCATCAGCTGAAACCACTTGAATGTCTGCAAAGCCGTGTTTCAAATAGAAACGGCGGATCAATTCCTTATCGTAGTTCAAACGATCAGCATCATAGGTGACATTGCGGAGCAATGGGTTCCACCACGTTTTTTGCTTGGTGATCATTTGACCACGCAACGTGCCGCTGCCAAAAACATTGTTTCCAGAGAAATTGATTGAAGACACAACTGTCTTGCCATTTTCAGAAACAACAAAAGCTAAATTTACGCGGTTTTCCGGCAAGCGAATAAGTTGCGGGGTTACGCGCACATTATAAAAACCCTTGGTCTGGTAAAGCGCCAGAATGCGGCGGGTATCGCTCTGCACGCGGGCCTTGGTGTAAATCATGCGTTCTTTAACATCCACCTCTTTGAGCAAGGTGTCGTCGTCAATCTCGCTATTGCCTTCAAAGTTCACCAAATTGATTAAGGGATTTTCGACAATTTGAACAATTAGCGCCGAACCGCGCTTCACAATGCGAACATCGGAAAACAAACCAGTTTGGAAAAGCGCTTTTATCGACGCGTCAATTTTCTCGGAATCAAATTGATCGCCTGGCTGAATTTGCATATAGGCCAAAATTGTTTCGCGATCGACGCGTTGGCCACCTTCAAGCGAAATCTGAGAAACCGTTGCAGAATAAGCACTTGGCGCAATAAAACCTGGCGCACCCAACGGAGCAACCACTGTAAATACTAACAAGAGGAGGCCAATAAGCCCTAAATTTTTACGCATGAATATAAGCCAACCTCAAACTAAACGAGCCGTCCTCGAACAGTACCTACCGTTGCGTGTCGTTTTAACCATTTTATCTTACATTGCAAATGAAGAATAAGTGTTAATTTTCAACCAAAAAAGCGCATTGCCGCAAATCTGCCAAGATCGTTGGTAGTCACAAAAATCATAAACAACAGAATGACCGAAAGTCCGATTCGAAAACTCCATTCTTGGGCTTGTGGGCTCACTGGTTTGCCAAAAATTGCTTCGATGAAATAGAACATCAAGTGACCACCATCGAGCATGGGCACAGGGAATAGATTGACCAAGCCAATGCTCACGCTGATTAACCCAATAAAGGTAACAAATGCCCAGATTCCAGCCGATGCATAATCCCCTGCAATCTTGGCCGCTCCCAACGGTCCATGAAGTTGATTTGACTTTTCTGCACCCAGAATAATTTTACCTAAATAGCGCAACGTGGTTTTTGCGATAAAGTAAGTGCGTTCTGTCGCTTTGCTAAAAGCTGCCACTGGATTAAGCTTTTCAGAAGCGGCAGCGTCTTTGGTGCCATCATGTGTTACGCCAATAAGGCTCATTCTTATGGTGCTGCCAAAACCATCAGGTACTTCCTTGATGCGGGGTGTGATAACTACGTTTATGGGTTGGCCTGCACGATCAATTTCCAATGCAACTGGGTTTTCACCACGTAGAATCATTTTCTCTTGAATGTCCGTGAAACTATTCACTTTTTCGCCATCAACTTTGCGAATGTAATCGCCGGGTAAAAGACCAGCAGCTTTTGCAGCGCCATCAATGGTCACATCATCAATGCGCGGTTCGCTCAGGGGAACGCCAACAAACATGAATGCAAACGCGAAAATGAAAATCGATAAGGCGAAATTTGCCAAAGGTCCGGCAGCTACGATTGAAATGCGCTTCCATAATTTTGCAGCTTGCAGGCTATTTTGTTTAAATTCACCATCAGTGCTTGGCAGGCTTGCGGCATTGGCATCGCCTGCAAAGCGCACATAGCCGCCCAAAGGAATCCAGCAGAATTTCCAGCGCGTGCCATGGCGATCGTTAAAGCCAAAAACTTCACGCCCAAAGCCAACCGAGAATGCCTCAATAGATACACCGCAGAGGCGGCCAACATAAAAATGGCCAAGCTCGTGGATGAACACGATGACAATAAGTGCCAACAGGTAGGGAAGAATATAAAACACCACGGCAACAAAGGGTGCTTCAAATATCGACAAATAACTCATTTCAGTTCCCCGCCTTTAACTCAGGCCATGATTGTATCATTTACGAATTTTTAACCACAAAGCGGCGGAAATACGTCAAGTTTTCACTAATTATGGTTACCAGCGCAAAAGCCCGGCTGCTGGCATATCGGGATTGTGAAGGAAACCCACAAGGGCGGCAACCAGAACCACCAACAATAAGCCGTCCACCCGGTCCAAAACGCCACCATGTCCGGGGATCAAATCGCCCGAATCTTTAACGCCATAATGGCGTTTGAGCGCGCTTTCAAAAATATCACCGCCCTGCTCTACCACGGCAAACTGCATGGCCAGTGCCGCCAATGGCACATAACTCAATTCAAATAATTTGGAGCAAACCAGCGAAGCCAAAGCCGCCCCCACAATGGCACCGCCCATGCCTGCCCAGGTTTTCTTTGGCGAAAATTTTGGGGCCAATTTTGGCCCGCCAATAATGCGGCCAGCAAAATAAGCCAAAATATCAGCCGCCCACACAATGACCAGACACCAGATGATTGCTTGAAGCCCGCGAATTTCGTCGGCGCGCAAAACTGAAAGTGCCAGAATGGGCAAGGCGATATAGGGCACGCCAACAAAGCTCCAGAGTGATTTGGACTGTTTACTTGCAAACACCAACGCAATTGAAACAACAGCAAGCACAGCAATAACTGCAAGTTCAATTGGTCCCAATGCCGTTGCTGCCAGTAAAGCTGCAGCCGCGTGAATGAGAAATTGTTTTGAATCACCACCATGGACAATAATGGTCCATTCTCGGGCTATGAGAATGCCGAGTAGAATGACGAACACAGAATACCAATAGCCGCCAGCCCACACTGCACCCAACACCAGAGGTGCGAGGATGATTGCGGAACTGCTTCGCACCAAAAGGTCTGACCATTTTGAAGCAGCGACACTCATGCAGACTGTGCCTTCACGCCGCCAAAGCGGCGGTCACGCGCGGCAAATTCATCAAGCGCACGTTTGAAAATGACAGCATCAAATTCAGGCCAGAACTCTGGCACGAACACAAATTCTGTATAAGCGCATTGCCAGAGCAGAAAATTTGAAATGCGCTGTTCACCGCCGGTGCGAATGAGCAAATCAGGATCAGGAATATCCGCAGTGTCTAATGCCTTGGCAACGGTTTCAGCACAAATATCTGAAACTTCCAGTGCGCCAGATTTAACTGAAGTTGCGATGGCTTGTGTGGCGCGCAAAATTTCCTGGCGGCTGCCATAGTTAAAGGCCACCACCAATTTCAGTTTAGAGTTTCCGGCGGTCAATTTTTCCGCATCATCCAACATGGCAATCATCGAAGGTTCAAGATCGTCGCGCGCACCAATGATTTTAATTTGCACGCCAGAAGCATGAAGTTCGGCCACATCTTGCCGGATGAACCGCCGCAGCAACTCCAACAAAAACGTAACTTCAGTTTTCGGCCGTGACCAGTTTTCGGTGCTGAACGAATAGATTGTAAGATATTCAATGCCAAAATCAGACGCAGCTTTCACCGCTCGGCGCAGCGCATCAATTCCAGTTTTATGTCCGGCAGAGCGAGGCAACCCACGCGCAGCGGCCCAGCGACCATTGCCATCCATGATAATGGCCACATGGCGCGGAGCAGCAGACATAGGTTGCGTGGTCACTTTTGAGAGGCCTCAAACCTGCATAATTTCGGCTTCTTTGCTTTTCAATGAAGCCTCGATATCTTTAATTGTATCGTCGGTCCATTTTTGCACTTCGGCTGATTTATCTTTTTGTTCGTCTTCGCTCATTTGTTTGTTTTTTTCGAGCGCCTTCAATTGGTCCATTGCATCGCGGCGCACATTTCGCACCGCAACACGGCCTTTCTCAGCATAAGTGTGCGCCACCTTCACTAGTTCTTTGCGGCGATCTTGGGTGAGGTCTGGCATACGCAGGCGAATGGTTTGGCCTTCAGTTTGTGGGTTTAATCCAAGGTTTGATTGGTTGATGGCTTTTTCAACAGCAATCACCAAGCCACGGTCCCACACGCTAATTTGCAACATGCGAGGTTCCGGCACTGTGACAGAAGCACATTGTGCCAATGCCATTTTGGAACCGTAAGCGTCCACCATTACAGGGTCGAGCAACGTAGCCGAAGCACGGCCAGTTCGAAGCCCGCCGAAATCATGTTTCAATGATTCAGTTGCGCCTGCCATGCGGCGTTTAATATCGGCGGCGTTAAAATCTGGAAGTTGGGCCATAATTTATTCCTTGGTAACAACAGTATATTGGCCAGAGCCTTTGAGCACGCGCTCAACATTTCCGGCTTCACGAATGGAGAACACAACTACAGGAATCGCATTATCACGCGCAAGGGCAATTGCGGCTGGATCCATTATGCGTAAATCTTTTGATAGAATATCATTGAAGGTGATTTTATCAAAGCGCTTGGCCGTTGGCACTTTTTTGGGGTCGGCGGAATAGACACCATCTACGCTGGTGCCTTTAAGCAAAGCTTCGCATTTCAATTCGGCCGCTCGCAACGCTGCACCCGTATCGGTTGTGAAGAACGGCAAGCCTGTGCCAGCAGCGCAAATCACCACACGACCTTTTTCCATGTGGTGAATGCCTTTGGCGGCAGAATAAGTTTCGCACACGCTTGGCATGGCGATGGCGGATAACATGCGCGCATCCACACCTTTGGAATTCAAAACACCTTGCATGGCCAGCGCATTCATCACCGTAGCCATAATGCCCATGTGATCAGCTGAAACGCGGTCCATGCCTTTTGCGGCACCTGCAAGGCCTCTGAATATATTGCCACCGCCAATCACCAATGCCACTTGAGCCCCAGCGTCAGTGCAAGCGATCACCTCATCAGCTACGCGGCCCACAGTATTCAGATCAATGCCAAAAGGCTCATCACCCATCAGAACTTCGCCTGAAATTTTAAGAAGAACGCGCTTATATTTGATTTTGCTCATCATTGCCCCGTAAAACAAACGCCAAATGGCCCATTGAGCCGTTTGTGATCATAGGTCAGGAATTGTGATTCGTCTCAGTTCAACCAGTTGCTTTGTTGACTGTAGTTTCAGCGGCATTGTCGTTGAATGCGCGCTGATCTTTTCCAATCACATGGTCTATCATGGCGCGCCAGCCTTTGGGCATATCGCCCCAATCTGGCATACCATTGGCTGCCGCCTCTAACATTTCATTACTAGGTTCACGCAGCGCGCGGAGCATAGCTTGCGCTGGCTCCACAAATTCAAGCCAATCACATGAGCCTTGGCTCATTGCCAACGCTCTAGCAACGCGCATCAAAACAGGATCAATGTTTTCCAAATTTCCCACCGTATGTCACCTTCATATCCCCCGAAGATGTTGGTGCAGATTACGAATCTGCACCGCCCACTTATTACAATGCCACAAATGGTTAACGCGAGCAATCAACCTAAATTGATTGCTCCGGTTGTTAATTGCCGCCGGCCATTTTTGCCACTTCATCGGCAAAATCGTCTTCAGCTTTTTCAATGCCTTCACCAAGTTGCATACGGACAAAGCCTGTGAGCTTTACGGCTGCACCAGCTTTGGCAGTCAATTCAGCCAAAACCTGCGTTACAGTTTTGGAACCATCATGCACATAGGCTTGCTCTAATAAGCACGTTTCCTTTGCATAAGTTTTGATGCCAGAGGCTACGATCTTTTCCATCACATTTGCTGGTTTGCCGGCGTTCTTTTCTTCAAGAACTGCCTTTTCGCGGGCTAACACTTCAGGTGGAACCAAATCAAGGCTGAGCGCTACTGGATTAGTTGCGGCAATGTGCATGGAAAGCATACGGCCAAAACTTGCCAACTCTTCTTTGTTGCCAGCCGATTCAAGCGCCACAATAACCCCAATCTTGCCCATGCCGGGAGCAATTTGATTGTGAACGTATGATCCAATCACGCCATCTGAAACTGTGAGAGCAGCCGTGCGGCGCACGGTCATGTTTTCACCAATGGTGGCAACCATTTCGGCAACATATTCAGCAACGACGTGAGTTGAGCCTGGGAAATGTGCCGTTTTCAGTTTTTCGGAATCGCCGTTGGCAACAACCGCCAATTTAGAAATTTCAGCAACCATGGCTTGAAACTTTTCGTTGCGGGCAACGAAATCAGTTTCCGAGTTCACTTCAACCAAAGCGCCGTGCAAGCCCTTAATACAAAGACCAACCAGACCTTCAGCCGCAACGCGGGTTGATTTTTTGGCGGCCTTGGCCAAGCCCTTGGCGCGCAACCAATCAATCGACGCTTCCAAATCGCCATTGTTTGCAGCAAGCGCTGCCTTACAATCCATCATGCCCACGCCAGTCTTTTCGCGCAGCTCTTTCACCATGCCAGCAGTAATGTCAGCCATGTCAAACCTCATAAATTAAAATGTGAAAATGGGCCTGCACGCATTGCAAGCCCACTTAATCAATTGTGAATTAAGCCGAAGCTGGAATTTCTTCGAGCATTGGTTGCTCAGCAGCACCAGCATCAACACCTGAATGTTGGCCAGACTGCGAAATACCTTCGATCACCGCTTTGCTGATCAAATCACAATACAAAGCAACGGCGCGTGCAGCGTCATCATTGCCTGGAATTGGGAAGTTAACGCCAGCAGGATCAGAGTTTGTGTCGATTATCGCAATAACCGGAATGCCTAAACGGTTGGCTTCCTTGATTGCGTTGGCTTCTTTGTTGGTATCGATCACGAACAACAAATCTGGAACGCCGCCCATATCTTTGATGCCGCCCAAAGCTTTTTCAAGCTTCGACTTCGAGCGCGCCATATCCAAAACTTCGCGCTTCTTCAACAGAGAAGTGCCTTGCTTTTCCATCGTGTCGTCGATCTTGCGTAATGTCTTGATCGAAGCTGAAATGGTTTTCCAGTTAGTGAGCATTCCACCCAACCAACGGGCATTCACATAATACTGAGCGCAACGGCGAGCTGACTCAGCAATTTCTTGGCTGGCCGAACGCTTGGTGCCCACAAACAACACACGGCCACCCTTGGCCACAGTGTCTGTTACCAATTGCAATGCGTTATGCAGCAAGGGAACAGTTTGTGAAAGATCGAGAATATGGATGCCATTCCGCACGCCGTAAATATATGAACCCATCTTTGGGTTCCAGCGGTGGGTTTGGTGTCCGAAATGAACGCCAGCTTCCAAGAGCTGACGCATGGTGAAATTGACCGTGGCCATTGGTAGTTCCTTCTCCGGTTGATCCTCCGCAAGTGGTTGAGCTGAATTATTCAGACCGGAAGGAACGTTCTCTATGAGGGGCAATATGCCCATGAGAAGTTCCAACACCTGCGTGTGGTTTTAGTAATGTTGGGGGCTATAGCGGGGGAATTGAGGCATAGCAAGACCTTAATCTACCTAGGGGTTTCCTTCACAAAGCTTGTATAAAGCCAGCCGATCCCAATCAGGCTCAAGCCAATCCCCATCACACTCGCAATCTGCCACAGGCCACCCAGTTGCCAGAGGTCATAGGCGAAGGTTTTTAGGAGAGCCAACACCATCACCGCGAGGCCACCGTAGCGGATGGTTTGGCGATCCCACTTGAGACCAACTATGAACAACAGGACGGCGGTGGCTAGCCAAGCGGAAGAAAGAGCATAAGACTCAGCATCGCTCACAAATCCCCAAATCAAATAGGGACCTTGGAACAGACGCTTTGTTTCTAAAGTGACAAAGATGACCACCAAAACCAATGCCAGAACGCCAATGGCACCACGCCATTTTCCTAAGCTGAGGCTTTCCATTTTAGAAGCCATGAGGGCCAGTAAAACGACCGGGCCTAAATAGGCCAGCCACAAAGTGTTAATCAGCGCTCCACCTTCAATGCGCTCAGCAGTCATCAGCGGGTTGATGGCGAACAAACTTAAAACGATAAGTGCCAGACAACTGCCGGCCAGCAATATGCGCGAACCCCAGAGCGATACAAATGAGGAATAAAGTTTTTGGCGATAGGCTAAGCCATAGGCAGCGCCTAACCATGCGAGAATATGGCTGGACATTTCCAACAAGGTCATGTGGTCGTTTTCGATGCCCCCGCCGATGAGCACACGCAACTCCAGCGAAATAAGCGAGATGGCAAGGCCAAGGCTAAGTCCTTCGAGGGCCACGCTGTAACGGCGATATTTAGCATTGTTCAGTTGGCGGCTTCCCCACCACAATAATGCAGCGGTGAGGCCATAGCCATAAAGCGGCCAATGCGCGCCGAGTGGCAAGCCAGCGGGTTCATTCCAAAATTCACGCGAGACAAAAAGCCTTATGGTGGCGAAGCTGCCGAGTGCGCCAGCAATGGCTCCCATAAATCGTGTGGGCAAAATGCGCGAAGTCCACGCCACTCCCGCTGCTAAAGCTGCAATGGAGATGGTGAACCACACACCATCAAACATACGGTCGAGCGCAAATAATGCGAGAAGAGCTGCTCCGGTCATTAAGACACCCGCTGAAAATTCTTGGGCGGGTTTACCGATGCTTTGGCGGCGCATATACGCCAGTGTAAACAAGACCGCTGCTAACAAGGCAGCAATGGCGGCCCACGCAACATGCGTCATCAAAAAATCAATGCGCGCCCAAGTGCCGAAGAGAAATAGAAAAGCTGAACCCGATGCAAGCATAGCCCAAGGCTGCGGCACGGGTTTGCGCCAATAACCGTAAGCACCTATTCCGCCAAATGCGGCCAAGGCCACAAACATCCAATTGCGGAATAGTGGCGGTGCGATGAGGCCCGGTACTGTTGACCATATGCCACTTTCATCCATGGCCCATGATTGAATGGAGACTTCTTGCCAGCCCATCAAAATGAACAGACTTAGCGCTGCAGCCATCATCATAGCGCTGCTCCAGCCTTTTTTGAACCAACTAAATGCAGCAAGCAGCGCCATGCCGATTGCGAATATAGATAACGCGGCGAAGCCATGAGACGCATGAAAAACTTGCGCTTCTAATATGGCCGAGGCGGCCACCATGCCACTCACTGCAAGACGCAAAGCATGAGACATTTTTGCGGGCTCATTGAGGCTTCCACTCTCATCTTTGAGAATGTTTAGCCCCTCCACTATCAGTGTTGAAGCAACACCCAAGGCTATCGCGAACAGCCCAATAGGAACCACATCTGCTAACGCAAAGGCCCCGCCATTGATCCACAGCAGAGACCATATCAAAGCTCCGGCAATGGCAAGATAACCCAGCCACCACCAATTGCGCCCGCGCAGGGTGAAGAATGAAGCGGCGACGATGACGAATAAATAAGGATAGAAAGCCCAAACATTTGGATTATCAGAAGTGACCAGTACCGGAGTGGCGTAGGCACCGATCAGCCCCAATGCTGCGATCAACGGCCCTTGCAAGCGCGATAACGCAAAAGCCCCAAGCGCGATCAAACCCAATCCGATAAAAGCTAAACTGCCCGGAATGATGTTGTAGAGCGCGTGAGCTGCATAGACACTACCAAACCCAGTGACCAAACCTGCTGCCGATAAAGCGGCTGGGACATAGTCAACAACGGCAGCACTTCGTGATCGCCGCACATATTCGCCAGCAGCAACAAGTGCGGCGGCTAGCATCATGCCCAGTACGACTCGCAAAGCCGGAGAAATCAAACCATGGTCGTGGGCGTATTTAATCAACAGCAAACCAGCCAAGGCAACGGCGGCACCGCCAATCCACACAAACCAGCGCGAGGCCAAGGCTTGTTCCACATCACGTTTGGGCTTTTCTTGTAGCTCCACGCGTTTCTCAATGACGGCTGCAATTTTTACTTTCTCAACAATCGTTGGAGTGGGTTGGATTTTTGCAACAACTGCCACGGGTTCTGTATTCGGCTTTTCTCCCGAAGCCATAGCATCACTCAGGCGGCCCACTTCCAATTTCAGTTTCGCAAACTTACGATCCAAGTTGGATACCTTATTGAAGGCCACAATCGCCAATATGCAGGAAACGAACACAAAGCCAATGGTTAGAATTCCTAACACCACAAAATCCATGCCTAACGACTCCAAAAAGTTGATTGCACATTACAGGGCTTGCACCTATCTGTCTAACTTGGGATAGAGCCTTGCATGACAAAGCGATCAGAAATCCATGGTATGTTGCAATCCGCCTCCCCTATCCGTTTAGAAACAGAGCGCGGTCTCACTGAATTTTTACAAGCAGTTACACGCATGGAAACCGAAGTTGCTGCAATTGCTTCAGGCACGCCCGAACTTATTTGGTTGGTGGAGCATCCGCCCATTTATACGGCTGGCACTAGCGCCCAGCCAGCCGACTTGGTGGAGCCATCACGTTTTCCGGTTTATGAAACTGGGCGCGGTGGGCAATATACTTATCATGGGCCGGGGCAGCGGGTTTGTTATGTGATGATTGACTTAAAAAACCGCGGCAATGATGTGCGGGCTTTTGTGGCGGGGTTGGAAGATGTGATCATCCGCACACTGAATGAATTTGGCATAACTGGTGAGCGGCGCGAGGACCGGGTCGGGGTGTGGGTGCGACGTGGCTCTTCTGAAGCGAAGATTGCCGCCCTTGGCATTCGCGTGCGGCGTGGAATTACATTTCACGGTTTGAGCATCAATCTCAATCCGGACCTTTCGCATTTCACAGGCATTGTGCCTTGTGGTGTTAGCGAACATGGTGTCACCAGTTTTACCGATTTAGGAATGAGTACAACCATGGCAGAGCTTGATGCGGAATTGCAAAAGCAATTTGCAAAGGTTTTTGGATTTTAATTAAATTCCATCATCACCGCATCAACGCCGAGTGAATCCCCTTGTTTGGAGTTGATCTTTTTAACGGTGCAATCTCGCGCTGCCCGTAAAACATTTTCCATTTTCATGGCTTCAACAATGGCTAATGTGTCGCCTGTTTTCACTTCCTGTCCTTCTACCACAGAAATTGATATGACGAGGCCGGGCATAGGGCAGAGAAGTTTCTTTGAAGTATCTGCCAATTTTTTGATTGGCATCAGCCGCACCAATTCAGCTTCGCGCGTGGTATAAACAAAAGCATTGAGAGTTACACCACGATGGCTGAGGCGATAGCCATTGGTTAGTTTTGCAATTTGAAAAATTGAACCTTTAAGGGTGATAGAGGCGTGGTGTGGTTCCCAGCCACTTGCATCAGCTTGGGCACCCAAATCGGCAGTCACTTCAATCTTATGCCATGCCTCGCCCAGTTTCACTTCTCGCGCTGTTGCAAAATTCACCTGTCGGCCATTCATTTGACCGGAGATTTTGCGCTTGCGGCAGTTTTCGAGTGTGTCGAGCAAACTGGCCACGGCCAAAAATTTATCCGATAATTCCTCCGTGAGTGGTGCTCCCGCAAAGCCGCCCGGAAATTCTTCACTGATAAATCCTGTGGAGAGTTCGCCAGACTGCCAACGCGCATTGCCCATGATGGCCGAGAGGAATGGAATGTTATGGCGAATGCCTTCAATTTGAAATGCGTCCAACGAATTTGTCATAGCGGCAATCGCCTCGGACCGAGTTGGTGCATGGGTGCAAAGCTTGGCGATCATCGGATCGTAATAAATCGAAATCTCGCCCCCTGCCCCAACGCCTGTATCATTACGCACTGTCACACCATTTGAAACTTGCTCCGTGGGCGGATGATATTTCACAAGGCGGCCAATCGACGGCAAGAAATTGCGATAAGGGTCTTCAGCATAAATGCGGGCTTCGATGGCCCAACCCTTGAGCTTCACATCTGATTGCGTGAGCTTAAGTTTTTCGCCATAGGCCACGCGGATCATCTGCTCAACAAGATCAACCCCGGTCACCATTTCCGTGACTGGATGCTCCACCTGAAGCCGTGTGTTCATTTCGAGAAAGAAGAATGAGCGGTCTTGCCCTGCTACAAATTCCACGGTGCCAGCACTGTCATAATTCACCGCCTTGGCCAGTGCCACTGCTTGCTCACCCATAGCCTTGCGCGTGGCTTCATCGAGCAGTGGCGATGGCGCTTCCTCCACCACTTTCTGATTGCGGCGCTGAATAGAACATTCACGCTCACCTAAATAAATAACGTTGCCATGTTTATCGCCCAGCACTTGAATTTCAATATGGCGCGGGTTGGTGATAAATTTTTCGATGAACACGCGATCATCACCGAAGGATTTTTTTGCTTCCGACGTGGCGCGCTCAAAGCCTTCGCGCACTTCTGATTGCGCGTGAGCAATCCGCATCCCTTTTCCACCACCACCTGCCGATGCTTTGATCATCACCGGATAACCAATGCCATCGGCAATCATCACCGCCTCATCAGCATCTTTGATAATTCCCATGTAACCCGGCACTGTGGAAACACCCGCAGCGGCGGCGGCCTTTTTGGATGCAATTTTATCGCCCATCGCATCAATCGCGTGTGGGTTTGGTCCGATAAACACAATGCCAGCATCGGCGCAAGCTTGGGCAAAGGCCGAACGTTCTGATAAAAATCCATAGCCCGGATGCACGGCTTCAGCGCCAGCCTGCTTGCAGGCTTGAATTATCTTTTCGATCACCAAATAGCTTTGAGCAGCAGGTGGCGGCCCAATGTTCACCTTCTCATCTGCCATTTCCACATGCAGCGAGCGCGCATCCGCATTAGAATAAACCGCCACGGTTTTAATGCCCATGGCGCGCGCTGTTTTAATAATCCGGCAAGCAATTTCGCCGCGATTGGCGATCAGAATTTTCCTAAACATCGCATCCCAACTTTTCTTTTGGAAAGTTGTAGGCGATGTTAATCAGAAACTCCAGCGCTTAGCTTTGCGGGCGGCCCAATGAGCCGATAGCACATTCCGCTAAGAAAAATGAACGCGTCATAATATATGAACTTCCAGAATCTTGATCGGCCAACGTAATCCGCGCCAGATACTTTTCTGACCCTTCATTGGCGCTGATGCTGCCATCATTGTTTCGGTCAATCTTGTTAAACCACGCTTTGCAGCTTTGAGCAGAATATGTGTTCCCAGCAAAAGCAGGTGCCATCATCATGGCTGTGGCGAGGGCAGCATTTACTAAATACTTCATCAATTTTCTCCGAGGAATGTTTTTCTGTTTTTATCTACGCAGCAGAAGCATTTTGGTTCACTAAAGATTTTTGCATGATGATGGGCAATCTTGGAAAACAGCTCCGTTTGTGCTAGGATTAACCATGGCATATTGAAAGCCGGATGACTTTGCTGCGGGAATTGACGCGCAAGCGCCACTTAATTCTGCAGTGACAACAATCATGGAGGGTTAAATGACCGCCTTTAATGTTGTGCGTTTTAAAGTGAAGCTTGGCCAAGAGCAGGCCTTTATCGACATCCACAAATCTGCAACGGCTTTTGATGGAATGCGCGATGGCGCTTTGATCAAAACTGGTGATCGCAGCTATTGCATTGTGGTGAAATGGGATAGTTTTGACACAATCGTTGCCGCCCGCCCCAAGATGATCGCTATGCTCGACAGCATGAGGCATATGCTTGAAGATTTGGGCGGTGGCCTTGGTTTGACTGATGCCGTTTCTGGCACAGTTGTGGTAGATCTTTTGCATTGAAATAACTTGTTTTGAGAGGAAGACTATATGGCTAGATCCAATCCCATCTACCAGCTTACGCTTGCGCCGATGGTGGTGACGCTTCGCAACACGGCGGACATTATGGACAAGACCGAACGCCACGCCACCGCAAGCGCCATTCCACTTGATCGTTATTTGCAGGCGCGCCTGTTTCCCAACATGTTCAACCTGCTGCAACAGGTGCAATATATTTGCTATCTCGCGGTTGATTATGCTCGCCATTTTTCGAGCGCTGCTCCGCCGCGTGTGGGCTATGACGAAGCCACCTGGCCAGAGCTGCGCAAAAGCCTTGGTATAGCGGCTGATTATCTGGAAGCAATTTCCCCAGACAGCGTGGCCATGCAAGCCGAAAAAACCCTGCCCACTTTTATGGATGCCAGCAAAGGCATGAGTGCGGTAAACTACGCCGCCAACGTCATCATCCCCGACCTCCATTTCCACACAGTCATCGCCTA